>JANPCI010000362.1:0-1670 GCA_031430875.1 Actinomycetes bacterium
CGTGCCGCAAACCCATCTGGTGCGCTCGGAGCAACCCATCGCTTGTCTGGAGTCCGAACCGGAGCCGGATGTTTCCGTCGTTCGTGGGAGGGATAGCGATTTCCTTGCCGACCATCCCAGCACCGCCGACCTCGTTGTCGAGGTCTGTGTCACCAGCCATGACTACGACCGTTCCAAGCTGCATCACGTCATCTGGTGGCGACACGGCGGCCGCACCGACCTCGACAACCTCCTCCCACTCTGCTCGCGGCATCATCACAAGGTCCACGACGCCGGATGGGAACTCACGCTGGGCCCCAACCGGGAACTCACCATCCGATTGCCCGACGGCACCGTCCAGAGCACCGGACCGCCCACGATCCGAGCCGCTTGAGCGGGCGGCCGAGCGCAATCAGAGATCGATGAGGATCTTGCCGACGTTGGCGTTGGACTCGATGTGGCGGTGCGCGTCAGCGATCTGGTCGAACGGATACCGAGAGTCGATCACCGGGAGAAGCCGCCCGGCCTCGAACAACGGCAGCACCTCGTCGATGAAGCGCTGACTCAGCGCGAGCTTGCGCTCCAACGGGCGCGCCCGCAGCGTCGTGCCGATCCAGGTGATCCGCTTGCCGAGGATCAAACCGATGTTGACGTTCGCCGAGCCGCCGCCCATCAGGCCGACCTGGATGATCGTGCCGTCCATCCGGCATGCCTGCAGATTCCGATCGGCCTCGTCGCCGCCGATCACGTCGAGCACGACGTCGACGCCGCCGGGGATCGCCGAACGCAGTTCGCCCAGCCAATCGGCGGGGCTGCGTTCGAGCACCACGTCCGCTCCGAGGGCACGACACGCTTCGGCCTTCCCGGCCGAGCACGTCACGGCGATGCGGGCCCCGATTGCCTTGGCGATCTGAATCGCTGCGGTGCCGACCCCCGACGCTCCGGCATGGACCAGCGCCCACCGTCCGCTCGTCAGCCCACCTTGGACCACCAGCGCATCCCATGCGGTGAGGAACACCTCCGGGATCGCCGCAGCGTCCGCGGAGTCAACCGCTGCCGGCACTGGCAGCGCCTGGCGAGCGTGCGTCGCAACCTTCTGGGCGTAGCAACCGCCGGCCTCGATCCCCATCGCACGATCACCGATCGACCATCCGGACACGTCAGCGCCAACGGCGGACACGACGCCCGAGTACTCGAGACCGGGGATCTCGATCGCCCGACCGCGGGGATCGGGGTACATGCCCATTCGCTGCAGCACATCGGCCCGGTTGATCGCCGTGTGTTCAACGTCGACAACGATCTCATCGTGGCCTGGAGTGGGGTCGTCGACGTCCTCGATCGTCAGAACTTCAGGTCCACCATGGGATCGCAGTACGACGGCACGCATGGGCCGGAACCTACTGCGTCAGGCGTCGACGGGCTGATCCGTGGTGGCTGGGACCGGCGGGGCGACGAACACGTGCTCGCGGTAGTACGCCATCTCGCGGATCGACTCGCGGATGTCGTCGAGTGCACGATGCGAACCCTGACCCCTCGGGCGGTTCGAGTCGATGTCGGGATACCAGCGCTTCACGAGCTCCTTCACGCTGGACACATCGATCGAGCGGTAGTGCAGGTGATTCTCGATGTCGGGCAGGTACGCGGCAAGGAATCGACGATCGGTGCCGATGGAGTTGCCGCACAGCGGAACC
>JANPCI010000363.1:0-1533 GCA_031430875.1 Actinomycetes bacterium
CCCGTCGGAGTAGCAGCTCAGGTTGCTCTGCCCGATGTCGTCACCCCAGATGATCAGGATGTTGGGCTTGCCGTTGGGCATGGGATCTCCTTGCGTCGGGGGGTCCGCGCAATGTAGCCCGGTCGCCAAGTGCCGTGATCAGTCCTGCGCCTGCTGTACGAGCACCGGGCAGACGGCGTGGCGCACCACATGATCAGACGTCGATCCCATCACGGCGCGGCGCAGACCGCGACGACCGTGGGTACCCAAGACCACGACGCTCGCGGGAAGCGAGGCCGCCACCTCGCAGATCACGCGGCCGGTGTCGCCGTACTCCACCCGCGTCTCGACGTCGGCGAGACCCAGTTCCGCAACCGTCTCGTCGAGAGTGATCTGCGCCGCGTCACGCTGCGCCTCGACCAGGTCGTTCTTCTCGTCGTACGACATCACGCCTCCTGCGAAGCCGGTACCGGTCACGAGCGTCGGGTCGATCGGCGGCGCCACTGTCAACAGCACGATCCGACCCGGCGTGGCGAGCAGGGCCAAGCCCTGGCGGATCGCCGTGAGCGCGAGGTCCGAACCGTCGGTACACGCCAGCACGGTCGGAGGGCCTATGGGCATGTTCGTGGGCGTGGGGGTGGAGGTCATGTTCCGATTCTCGCATCACCGGGGTCACGCCGCCATCAACGGCGCTCTGCAAGAGTGGGGCGATGAGCGACATCACCGTCGGAGTCATCGCCATCCTCACCGGAGCAGTCTTCTGCTTTCGGGGCTACCTCGCCATGCGGATCATCATCCCGCTGTGGGGGGCGTTCGCCGGCTTCATGCTCGGTGCCGGCATCGTGGCGGGCGCTGACGGGTTCCTCGGCTCCGCACTCGGCTGGATCGTCGGCATCGTTCTCGCCGTCGTCTTCGGACTGCTCGCCTACCTCTACTACGAGGTCGCAGTCATGCTCGGCATGATGGCGATCGGCTTCACGCTCGGTGCGTCGTTGATGGTCGCGCTCGGCGGCACGTGGTCGTGGTTGATCGTGCTCTCGGGCGTGGCGCTGGCAGTGGTGCTGGCGTTCGTTGCGCTCGCCGCCGACCTGCCCATGGCGCTCCTCACCGTGCTCTCGGCCATGGCGGGCGCATCGGGCATCGTGGCGGGACTCATGCTCGTCTTCGGCGTCACCGACCTCGGCGACTTCGATTCGGTGCAGACGACAACCGCGCTCGCTGACGATTGGTGGTGGTACGCGATCTACCTGGTGTTGGCGGTCGGCGGCATGATTGCGCAGTTCATCGATGTCGACCGGCGCCGTGACACGTTGCGCGCCGCGTGGTCGACGGGCGTCAGTTCGCCGACGTCGATCTGAGCCGACCTTCGATGTCGGGCACCGCCGACTGCGAGGTCCGCGACGACTGGTTCCTCGAACAGGACGTGAACGCGTGGAGTTCGCTCGCGTACGTCGTGGCAGGTGTGGTGCTCGCGGTTCAGGTCACCCGCGGGCGGCTGCCAACGGCCGTGTACGCGCTGGCCGCGGTGGTCATTGCCGAGGGTGTGGGCAGCGT
>JANPCI010000364.1:0-15202 GCA_031430875.1 Actinomycetes bacterium
GCCTCCATGGGCCCGGTCCGGGCGGGGTCCAATCTTCGTGTTCGCCGCTGTCGGTCATCGTGCCCCCTCGAGATTCTCGGCCAGCCCACGATGGACGGCGACACGACCGTAGTGCGTCGCGATGCAGCGCGGCACACGACACGATCAACCGGGACATCTACCGTGGTCGGATGGCTCAGGAACAGATCGAGGAGTACACACCGGGCGACCCGTTCCCGGGAGTGATCGGCCGAACGCTCGACGAGTCGACGCCGGCGTGGCCGGCGCCGAAGCGGGCGCGTGACGGCTCGCCGAACGTGGTGGTGGTGCTGTGGGACGACGTCGGCTTCGGCCAACTCTCCCCCTTCGGCGGGCTGTGCGAGACGCCGACTCTCGATCGCATCGCCGCCCGAGGTCTGCGCTACTCGAACTTCCACACCACCGCGTTGTGCACCCCAACCCGCGGTTGTCTGATGACGGGTCGCAATCATCACTCGCTCGGGTTGTCGGCGATCACCGAGACGTCGCTGGGCTTCCCGGCGCACAACAGCTTCATCGGATTCGAACACGGATTCCTGCCCGAGATGCTCCTCGAGCACGGCTACAACACGTTCGCCATCGGCAAGTGGCATCTCACCGCGCCAACCGAATCGACCACGGCCGGGCCGTTCAACCGGTGGCCGCTCGGTCGGGGCTTCGAACGCTTCTACGGCTTCCTCGCCGGATCGACCGATCATTGGTTCCCCGACCTCGTCTACGACAACCATCCGATCCCCGCGCCTGCCACGCCGCAGGACGGCTACCACCTCAACATCGATCTCGCCGACCACGCCATCCAGTTCGTGAAGGACGCCCATGTCCATGCACCCGACAAGCCCTTCCTCATGTACTACGCGTTGGGCGCCGGGCACTCGCCGCACCACGTGGAGCCCGAGTGGATCGAGAAGTACGCGGGCCGCTTCGACGCCGGATGGGACGAGTACCGCCGCGTCGTGTTCGAGCGGCAGTTGGCCGAGGGAATCGTGCCGCCCGACACCGTGCTGTCCGAACGCGATCCCGACGTGCCGGCGTGGGGCAGCCTGTCCGCCGAGGCGCAGCGCATGTATGCCCGCGAGATGGAGGTGTACGCCGCATTCATCGAGCAGACCGACCATCACCTCGGGCGATTCATCGACTTCATCGAGAAACTCGGCGAGCTCGACAACACGATCATCGTCGTGATGTCCGACAACGGTGCCAGCGCCGAGGGCGGGGTGCACGGCACGTTCAACGAAGTGCAGTTCTTCAACGGAGTTCCCGAAACGCTCGAGGCCAACCTCGAGTACTTCGACCGCTGGGGTGGGCCCGACACGTACCCGCACTACTCATGGGGTTGGGCCTGGGCCGGCAACACCCCGTTCCGTCGCTGGAAGCGCGAGACGTATCGCGGCGGCGTGACCGATCCGTGCATCGTGTCGTGGCCCGCCGGTATCGCCGGGCACGGCGAACTGCGCACCCAGTACACCCACGTCACCGACATCCTGCCGACACTCCTCGACACGCTCGGGATGGTGGCGCCCGAGGTGATCCGCGGCGTCGAGCAGTCACCGATCCACGGCACGAGTTTCGCCCACACCTTCGACGACGAGGACGCCTTCTCGAACCACACGACGCAGTACTTCGAGATGTTCGGCAGCCGCTCGATCTTCCACGAGGGTTGGAAGGCGAACTGTCCGGTGCCCGGCCCGAGTTTCGCCGAGGCCGCCGAGAAGGGTCGCCGGTTCGGCCAGGCACTCACCGCTGAGATGCTCGAGCAGCTCGATGCCGACGGATGGGAGCTGTACAACGTGGCCGACGACCCGGCGGAGACCCGCAACCTGGCGGCCGACCTACCCGAGAAGCTCGCCGACATGAAGGTGCTCTGGTACCAGGAGGCCGAGGAGTACGGCGTGTTCCCGCTCGCCTCGGCCGGCATCAGCCGGCTGCTCACGGTGCGCCCGACCATCGCCGCGCCACGCGATCAGTTGGTCTGGTATCCCGACGCCGCACCCGTGTATTTCGGTGCGGCACCGCGGCTCTACAACCGGCCGTACAGCATCACCGCCGACGTGACGATCCCCGATGGCGACATCGCCGGTGGTGCGTCGGATGGCATCCTCGCGAGCCACGGGAACCGCCACGGGGGGTACGCGTTGATGGTGCTCGACGGCAAGCTGCGCCACGTCTACAACTGGGTCGGTTCGCAACGGTTCACCACATCGACCGACGAGGTGATGACGTCCGGCGAGCACGAGCTGCGGTTCGAGTTCGCTCCCACCGGTGCGCCCGACCTAATCGCGGGCAAGGGATCACCCGGCAACGGACTCCTTTTCATCGACGGCCGGTTGGTCGGTGCCACGGCATTTCCGTTCACGACCACGAATCGCATGGGCCCGGTCGGCTTCAGTTGCGGGTACGCCGCGTTCGACACCGTCGACCCCGACCTCTACACCGCGCCGTTCCGCTTCTCCGGCACCATCCACCGGCTGACCGTCGACATCTCGGGAGAACTGCTCCAACACGACGAAGCCGAGCTCCGCGGGTTGATGGCGCAGCAGTGACGGTTCCGAAACGTCACGTTTGACCCGGCACCGTGTGACGGTTCAGCGGTGGATGGGGATGCGGACCGTTGCGGTGGTGGCGCCCGGCTGAGAGGTGAAGGTGATGTCGCCGCAGTGGCGGTCGACGATGATCCGCCGGGAGATGTCGAGACCGAGACCGGTGCCCTTGCCCACGTCCTTGGTCGTGAAGAACGGCTCGAACACGCGCTGCAGCACATCGGGGGCGATGCCTGGGCCACTGTCGCCGATCTCGATCACCACGTCGTCGCCATCGACCGACGTCGCAAGCCGCAGCGTGCCCTCGCCGTCCATCGCGTCGATCGCGTTGTCGATCAGGTTCGTCCACACCTGGTTGAGTTCGGCGGCGTAGACGTCGACGAGGGGCACATCGGCGCGGTACTCGCGCACCACCTCGATGCGGACGAGTTTCGGCGAGAGGATGGCGAGGGTGCTCTCGATCCCGGCGGTCAGGTCGACTGACTGCAGTGCGGCGCGATCCATCTGCGAGTAGTTCTTCACGTCCTCCACGAGATGCGAGATTCGCGAGGTGGCTTCAC
Source organism: Actinomycetes bacterium (assembly GCA_031430875.1). GTDB lineage: Bacteria > Actinomycetota > Acidimicrobiia > Acidimicrobiales > Ilumatobacteraceae > Sva-07. The sequence continues at coordinate 3,116 of JANPCI010000364.1, forward strand.
CGAGTTCCGACAGCAGTGCCCGACAACCGATCACCGACGAGATCCATCGCAGCGCCGGATCGAGCGCTTCGGCGCCTACGGTCGATTCGAGTTCATCGAACCAGGATCGGTCGGCGCCGACCGCGGCAAACACCGGCGCCATCTGCCAGGCCAACTCGATGCCACGATCGTCCATCCACTCGCCAACCGCCTCTTCCCGATCCGCACGCGCCAGAGCACCGTCGTCGACGACCGAGCGCTCCTCGAGATCGTGGCGCAAGCGCTCGACCGCGAGGAACTGCGCGGGCTCGATCTGTTCCTCGGCGAGTCCGATCAGCCCGGAGATCATGTAGCCGCTCGTCTGCTGCAACGCCTCGACGGCGCGCATCGACGCCGACGCCGGGTTGTTGATCTCGTGCGCCAGCCCCGCGGCGAGCGTGCCGAGGGCGACGAGTGACTCGCGTTGGCGGGCGGTCGCGTCGATACTGCGGATGGTCTGGTAGACGCCGGTGATCATGTGTTTGGCAAACGGCGACCACTCGCCGACCAGCCGGCCGAGCTCCGGCGACGGCACCGCCAACAATCGTGACTCCGTCAACGCGGTGGCGGTCGCACGTGTGACGGCGTGTTCGTCGGCGGCGCCCCACGCCGAGAGGCCACCGGCCCAGCGCCCCGGCTCGTCCATCGTTGCAACGACCGTCGTCTGGTCGCCGATGCGGCGGGTCAGCTCGATGCTCCCGTCGAGGAGGATCCACAGCACGTCGGCGGGCCGGCCCTCGTGGAAGATCTCCTCGCCGAGTGCGAAGGTTCGTTCCTCCCCGACTTCAATGAGTTCGGCGAGCTGTTCGTCGGTGAGCGAGCTCGTGAGGAACGCTCCACGGAGGTCGTCGGCGAGAGTCACACCGTCTCCAGATACAGGTGCACGTTGCTGACCGAGCTCGAACCCTCACCGACGGCCGACGCAACACGCTTCATCGACGACCGGCGGACGTCGCCGGCGGCGAACACGCCGGGCACACTCGTTTCGAGGAGGAACGGTTGGCGTTCGAGCGGCCAGCCTCCGGCGTCGAGCGCCGCCACGTCGGGTCCGGTGAGCACGAACCCGTGGGCGTCACGGGCAACAGCGTCGCCGAGCCAGTCGGTACGTGGAAGCGCGCCAATGAACACGAACAACCAGTTCGCGGTGACCTCCTCCTCCTCCTCGCCGCTTGTGCGATCGACGATCGTGAGCGTTTCGAGGTGATCGATGCCCGTGCCCCGGGCGACCTCGGTCTCGAGGCGCACCTCGATGTTCTCGGCCGCCTCGATCCGCTCGACGAGGTACTGCGACATTCCGGCGGCGAGTGAGTCGCCACGCACCAGCAGCACAACGCGTTTGGCGAACTGAGCGAGGTGCAGCGCCGCCTGGCCGGCGGAGTTGGCAGCGCCGACGATGTACACGTCGTCGCCGGCCGTCGCCCGGGCGTCGTTGGCTGACGCACCGTAGAAGACCCCTTTGCCGGTGAGTTCGCCCAGGCCGTCGGCGGCGAGGAGCCGGTAGGAGACGCCGGTCGCGACGATCACTGCGCGGGCCTCGATCTCGGAGCCGTCGTCGAAGCGGATGGCGTGGATGCAGCCTCTCGGCTCCAATGCCTCGACCGAGCGGGCGAGCACCATTTCGGCGCCGAGGCGTCGGGCCTGGGTGGTGGCCCTGTGCGACAGGTCGGAGCCGCTGAGCCCATTCGGGAAGCCCAGGTAGTTCTCGATGCGCGCACTCTGGCCGGCCTGCCCACCGGGGGCATCGCGTTCGATCACCGCCACGTGCAGACCCTCCGACGACGCGTACACCGCGGCCGCCAATCCGGCGGGTCCCGCGCCGACGACCACGACGTCGTAGAGCGCCGACTCGGCCTTGGTGCTCAGGCCGAGTGCGGCGGCGAGTTCAGGCAAGCTCGCCCCTCGAAGCACGCTGCCGTCGGTCATCAAGACCAACGGGAGCTCCGAATCAGCGCCTTCGAACAGCTCGAACAGGCGCTGCGCTTCGGAGTCACGTTCGAGTTCGAGCCACTGATAGGCCACATGGTTGCGGGCGAGGAACATGCGCGTGTCGTAGCTGCGTTCCGACCACTTGTTGCCGACCACCCGCACGCCCTCGAAGCGGCTGTTCGCGTGGTCCCACTCGTCGAGCAGATCGTCGAGCACCGGATAGAGGCGCTCCTCGGGCGGCGCCCACGGCTTCATGAGGTAGTGGTCGAGGCCGATGTCGTTGATGGCCTTGATGGCTACTTCGGTGTCGGCGTAGGCAGTGAGCAGAACCCGCTTGGTACCCGGCGTGATCGGCCGTGATCGTTCCAGCAATTCGATGCCGGTCATCTCGGGCATTCGATGGTCCGACACGATGAGCGCCACCTGGAGGTCACGTTGGGCAAGCTCGTCGAGCGTGACCAGCGCCTCGGCGCCCGATGTCGCCCGAACGATTCGATAGCGGTCCGCGTAGCGGGAACGAAGATCACGAGTGATCGCTTGGGAAACAGCGACGTCATCGTCGACAGTGAGAATGATCGGTCGTGCCATGGGCCATCCAGGGTGTGAGTGCTCGCCCGCTCCACGCGGTGAGCGAAAGCTACTCCTCCCGCGGTCGGCTCACCGCAGCCCCGCGATGCGGCAGCGCTCTGAGATCGGCCCGACGCTCGCGCCGTGGGTGGGGTCAGTCGTCGTCGTCTGGCTTGCCGTTGCCGCTGTTTCCGCTGCCGCTTTGGGACTCGCCTCGGCCGGGTTCCTCCGACCGGTTGCCCGACCCGTGATCCTCGTCGACGTCGGCGTCATCGGCGTCATCGACCTCATCGGCGTCATCGACCTCGTCGGCGTCATCGACCTCGTCGACGTCATCTTCGACGTCGACCTTGTCGGCGTCGACCTTGTCGGCGTCGTCGTCGGTCTTGCCGCAGTCCGAATGCGCCGCGTCACGAACCTCGACGTCCTCGAACCGCTTGTCACCCCGGGCGACCGCGCTGACGGTCTCGCCGTGGTTGCCGAGAAGGCAGCGTGTCTCGTTGAAATCGGTGTCCAGGTCGTCGACGACCACGGCGGTCTCCGCCGCGGCCGTAGCGGCGACCTTCGCGATCTCGTCCGTGAACGCGTCATCATCGGAACCCTCGTCGTCGATCTCGTCAATCTCCTCGATCTTCTCGACGACGTCGACTTCCTGGTCCTCGACCTCCGGGTTGCCAACAGGCGTTCGACTCAGATCGGTGCGACCGAGCCCGCCGCCGCCGGCAGCAGCGACGCCGCCGAATCCGATGACTCCGGCGGCGATGAATGTGGCGACACGTGCGCGTCGTGAACTGAACATGATGGTCCCCTTTGCGTGACGATGAGTCTTCACCATGAGGTCGATCATCTCACGCTCCGAAGCCAGTTCGGCCGGTGTTGCAGGTTCGCGCAACGGGCCGAGCAGGCTGTCGAGTTCGTCGAAATCGCTCATGACACCCTCTTCATCGCCAGGTGCCCGTCGCCCGTTACAGAAAGTCTCCGTCGCAGGCGCGAAACCCCCCGATGCACCAGCACCCGCACGTTGCCCTCCGTGATCGCCATCACCGCAGCGACGTCGGCGATCGACAAGTCGTTCACCACTCGCAGCATCACGGCTTCGGCCTGATCGGCGGGCAGCGACGACACCAGCTCGATGGCCCGGTCGCGTGCGTCGTTGCGATCGTGCTCGATGTCGGCGCCAACGGCAGGTTCGGCGCGTCCAGTGGGTCGATCGGTTTGGCGTACCGCTCGTCGCACCTCGTCGACGCTGCGCCGATGGGCGATGGTGAACAACCAACGTCGGAAGTCGTCGGCTCCACCCTCGAACCGCTCGATCGAACGGGCAACGTCGATCCACACCTGCGATGCCACGTCCTCCGGCGACGCCATGCGCCGAGCGCGGAGATAGCGCAGCAGCGGCGCCTGATGCGTCCGCCAGAGATCCGCGAGTGCGTCACGTTTGCCGGCGCGCGCCGCTTCGAATGCGGTCGGCGGGCGGCGTTCCATGCGGCAGTATCGGCTTGATCCGTCTGGAACTTGAGGAATTTCCGAGCTTTGGGGAAACCTTTACCCGCCGCCGTCGGGACGGCGAATCACGAACCGCGAGCGACGGCACGCGACGAACGCCACGTCGCCTCGATCCGCTGCTCCTGCTCGGCGACGCGCCACAGGTACTGCCGTTGCGAAGTCCCGTCACGGCGACCCCGGTCGATCACCGTCAGAGGCGCGAGTTCACGGCCATCAAGTTCACGGTCATCAAGTGCGCTGTCATCAATCGTCAACGTCATGGTTGTTCATCGGCGCACCCACGGTCACGATTGAGGGAGAAACCCATGTTCCCGATCAGCAAACACGCCGCCGTCGGATCGGACTCCCTGCGCTGACGGGCTGCTGAGGTCCATCACGGGTGACGGTTGGCCATCCAGCTGCGGTGTTTCATCGCAGCCTTGCGGACGGCCTTGGCAAGCTTCTTGTCGGGCAGATGCTTGCCGAGCGCGTCGAGGATCTTGACGGTCTCGGGCTGGTCGTGGCGCCACAGCTCCTCGATCAGGTCGTCATCGGCCAGTGCATACGACTGGGCGAACAGCTCCGACAACGCGTCGGGCGCGTCGAGGACGGTGGAGAGCAGGTCGACGATCGGCCCGATGTCGAGGAACGCACCGAGCTCCTCCGGCGTCGCCAGCTCGCGTTCGATCAGGAATATCGTTGCGTGGCCGGCACACGGAGAATCCAACATCTGGCGCACAGCCGGCTCGACTTCGCCGATCGGTTCCAGTTCACCCAACATGTCCATCGCGGCCAATCGCTGCTCGGGAAGTGCAGCAACCATGGCGAACTCGGCAAGGGCCGCAGCACGCTCGGCAGTCGACGAGTCGGGACGCCACCGCCGGAGGAGGTCATCGGGCTCCATGGTTGTCGTCAGCGAGAGGTTGACCAGGTCCTCAGCGCTCGCCTCCCCGAGATCGGCGACGGTCGGGAAGTCGTACCCGGCGGCGCGGATGGACTCGATCGTCGTGTGGCGCCCGAGCGGCGTCAGCCGGATCCAGCCGCCACGCTGGTAGGTGTCGCGGTACTCGTCGGTCACTTCGACCCGTTCGTGCCATTCGATCAGGCCGGCGAACTCGAGCAACTCGAACACCTTGAAGACCTGGCGGGCGATGAACTCCTCGAACGCTCCCGGCGCCGACCACAGCCTCGGGGGCTCCGGAATGTACTCCCCGACAACTGCGATCGCTTGATCGACCATCGGTTCGACTTCGATCTCGGCGCCATCCGGAAGTGCCATGGCGAGCCAGTGGGGGATGCCATCCTCGACGACGGACGCAACCTGGAAGAAGATCTCGTAGTGGGCGCTACTCGACACCGGCCCGATGTCGAGCAGCGAATCGACGACCTCCTGGGCCCGGTCAGTCACCGACATCTCGAGCCACTCCGGGTTGACCTTCACCTTGGTCTTCAGTCGGTCGAATGCTCCCGCGCCTTCCGCCACGTCGAACACGAGCGTGAGCTGCGACAGGTCGGTGGAAGAGCGCACCGGTTCGATCTGGTCGTTCCAGGGCAGTTTCCGCTCGAACACGTCGGCGGTCCCGAGAAGCCCGACGAGTTCCTTCGCGTCGGCGAGACGAAGATTGCCGACCTGGGTGACCGCGATGCCCTTCGGTCCGACGTAGTCGACGAGCGCATTGATCATCTGGAGGAGCCGCGAGTCGGCAGCGCTGCGTTCCACGTCCTCGATCGGCGGTGGAATGTCGACCACCGGGATCCGGATTCGTCGCGGCGACGGCGCGAATGCGGGCAACGAGCGGTCGGTGATCGCCTTGCGATCCTCCATGGGCATCGCGTTGAAGGCGTCCATGCGTTCTTGCAGCATCGCTCGGAACTCCGGGCTGTCACCGTCGATGCCGCCTTCGATCATGGCGCCGAGGTCGGCGAGGGGATTGACCCGCCCACCGGGCAACTCGGTGGCGAACATCGACTTCGCCATGCCGAAGTTCGAGGGGTCTCCCATTGCGTCGACGACGGCGTCGGTCAATTCGTATGCGCGGACGACGAGTGCCGCGGCACGGTCGACGCCCCCGACGAGACGTTCCCGTGCGCCCATGTGGACGAAGAAATCGGCCACGGCCAAACACATTTCCGCTCCGGCCTCGGGCGGGGCGGAGTACTTGCGTGGGAGCCATTCGAGGAGGAACTCGGCGACGTCGCCGAGCGACCAGTCGTCGAGTTGCCGGCTCGAGTAGTTCCATCGCCAGTCGAGGAGCACCGTGATCGATCCGATGATGTCGGCGGCCTCGTGCGCCTCTCGCCCGTCATTGAGAAGGGTTTCCTCGATCTCGTCGAGCAGTTCATCGCGTGTCTCGAAGTACAGCTCCTCGTCGTCCTCGTCGAATGTCAGTCTCACCCCGGCGATCCTGCCACCTCCCCACCCCGAAAAATGCGCCCAGGTGTGCACCCAGTGCACACATCAGCGCACATTTCGGGGGATTGGTCGTGGGGCTGGGCCGATCAGCCGGCCGCCGCCACGATGTCGGCGGCGTGGGCATGGATCCGGGCGGCGGCGCGCGCCACGTCGAGCACGTCTTCGCGGTCGGCGAGGAGCAGGCGGTGCTGAAGCCACACCGTCGACTTCGCGGCGTGCTCGGCAACGGGGAGGTGCAGCGAGGCGTAATCGACCGTCGGCGCACTTGCCCGCAGGCGTGGGCCGAAGTTGCCCTGGCGGAACAGGGCCAGGTCGCTGAGAGACGGATACGACACACCCATCGGAATGCCTTCTGCGCCCAGCGCGCGTTCGAAGCTCGCCAGTGGCAGGCCGGCGAACTGTGCGGCGTCGTAGTGGAACACGAAGCAGTAGTTGCCCTGGGAGTCCATGCGTGGGTCACGTCGGGGCGCGCGCAATCCCGGCACTTCGTCGAGGGCCGCATTCAACGCGACCGCATTGTCGTTGCGCACGGCGTTCTGCTCGGGGAATCGTTCGAGCTGGGCACTCAGCACGGCGCCCTGCCACTCGGTCATGCGCAGGTTCGAGCCGTAGTGAGCGTGGTGATAGAACCACTCGCCCTTCGTTCGCCCGCAGTCGGCATACGACCAGGCCCGGTCACGAAGTTCGGTGTCGTTGCAGATGAGCACGCCGCCCTCGCCCGCCGTCATGAGCTTCGAGCGTTGCATCGAGAAGCTGCCGAAGTCGCCCCACGAACCGACGCCACGCCCCCGCCAGAACGTGCCGTGGGCATGGGCGCAGTCCTCGATCAGTCGGAGGTTGTGGCGGGCACAGAGGTCGATGAGCGCGTCGAGGTCGGCTGCAGCACCCGCGACGTGCACGGCGATGATCGCTCGGGTGCGCGGCGTGATGGCCGCCTCGGCCGCGGCCACGTCGATACAGAGCGTGTCAGGGTCGACATCGACGAGGATCGGCGTGGCGTTGACCGCAAGTGCGGCACTCGCAGACGCCACGAACGTCATGCCGGGAACGATCACCTCGTCGCCCTCGCCGACATCGCACGCCGCCAACGCCGCTTCGAGCGTGTGCGTGCCGTTGGTGAGCGCCAGGCCGTAGGTCGCACCGTGATAGGCGGCGAAGTCGTTCGCGAACGTGGCGGCCACCTTGCCGTTGCCCGACCACCACCCGCCGGCGTCGAGCACCGACAGCAGGTTCTCGCGTTCATGAGCATCCCACACCGGCCACGACGGGTAGTCGGTGCTGCGGACCGGGGTGCCGCCGAGCACTGCCGGTGCGTCGATGATGGAACTCATGGTGCTGCCCCTTCGCTTCGTGTCGCCTCGGCGGCCAACGTAGCGTGGGCCCGTCATGAAGGTCGCGTCATGAAAGTCACGGTGATCGGTGGTGGATCCACCTACACGCCCGAGTTGGTCGAAGGTCTGCTGTCGCGCCGCGACATGCTCGACCTCCACGAGATCCATCTCGTCGACACGAACCCCGATCGCTTGCGCGTCCTCGGGCCGCTCGCGCAACGCATGGCCGAAGCTGCCGGTAGAGGGGCCGCCGGTAGAGGGGCTGGCGGCGGCGGTGTCGGCGTGGCGTGGGGCACCGATCGAGCCGAGGGTGTCGCCGGTGCCGGCTTCGTGGTCAGTCAGATCCGCGTGGGTGGAATGGCCGCACGCGAACGTGACGAGCAGCTCGGCCGCGAGTTCGGGTTGATCGGCCAGGAGACTGTCGGGGTCGGCGGGTTCGCCAACGCGCTGCGCACGATCCCGGTCGCCCTCGGTATCGCCGCCGACGTCGCCCGCCACGCGCCCGACGCCACGCTGCTGAACTTCACGAACCCGGCGGGACTCGTGACCGAGGCGATCTGTCGCTACGGCGACGTGCCCGCCATCGGGTTGTGCAACGTGCCCTGGACGGTGAAGGCCCAGGTGGCCAGAGCGCTCAGGGTCGAGGCCTCGCAGGTCGACTTCGACTACGTCGGGCTGAACCACCTCAGCTGGTTCCGTGGCGTCACCGTCGACGGGGTGGACCGCACCCATGAAGTGCTCGACGGTTTACGCGAGCGGATGGTCCGTCGGATGGAGCGTGACGGCGCGAACGCCGACGACAGCAACCAGGAACCCAACTGGACGCCGGACGCCATCGACGTGCTCGACGCGATCCCGAACTACTACCTCCTCTACTACTACGAGACCGAGGCATGGGTGCGCTACCAGGCGGCCCATCCGACGAGGGCGTCGGAGGTGATGGCAATCGAGGACGCACTCCTCACCCAGTACGCCGACCCCGCGTTGACCCGCAAGCCACCCGAGCTGTCCGAGCGTGGCGGCGCGTACTACTCCGAGGCGGCGGCTGCGCTGATGGCCGACCTCGTGTCCGGCGCCGACACGGTTCACGTGGTGAACACTCCGAACCGCGGGGCGATCCCGGGCCTGGCCGATGATGTGGTGGTCGAGGTGTCGGCACGCGTCGATGTCGGCAACGTCACACCGCTGCCGGTGGGCCCACTGCGACCCGACGTCGACGCGCTGATCCGCACGATGAAGGACTTCGAGCTGCTCACGGTCGAGGCCGCCGTGCACGGCGACGAGGAGGCGGCGCTGCGCGCGTTGGTGACCAACCCGATCGGCCCGCCGATGTCGCAGGCGCCCGCCGTGTGGAAGCGCCTGCAGGAAGTGAACGCCGGATGGCTTGGACGGCTGGGATGAGCGGCGCCCTAGCCGTCGTCGTCGGCGTCGACGGTGGCGGGACCAACACCGATGTGGTGGTCGCCGACCTGCACGGTCACGAGCTGGCGGTGGCGAGCACTGGCGGCGCCAACCACGAACGCATGGGCGTGACGAAGATGGCTGCGGTCATCGAAGCTGCGCTCGACGATGCGTTGGCGACGGCCGATCGAACCCGGGGCGATGTGGTGGCGTCGGCGTTCGGGCTCGCCGGGGTCGACTGGGACAGCGACGTCGCCCTCGTCGAGTCGGCGCTCGATGCACTGGGCCTACCGGGCCGCCGAGTCGTCGTCAACGACTCCCGTATTGCCCTGCGGGCCGGGTGCACCCAGTCGTGGGGCATGGTGTCGAACATCGGCACCGGGGCGGTGACAGCCGGCGTCAACCGCGACGGTGAGTGGTACCGCACGATGGCGGTCGGGTGGGGCGAACCGACCGGTTCGTGGACCATGGTGTCCGACTCGCTGCATGCGATCGCGGCGCATCATCACCGAACCGGCCCGGCCACCTCGTTGACGGAGTTGTACCTCGAAGCGCTCGAGTACTCGACGGTCATCGAAATGTTCGAGGCGATCTCACGTCGTCGTTCCACGATCGGTGGCCATCTGGCGCCGCTCTTGGATCGTGCAGTTGCCGACGGCGACTCTGTGGCCGACGAGATCCTCACCCGGGTGGCCGATCAGCACGCCGACATGGTGGGCGGGGTCGCCACTCGGCTGGCCATGCTCGACGACGACTTCGAGCTGGTCACCTCGGGCGGTGTCCATGCATCGGGTGGCCTCTTTACCGAGCGGTTCCAGGCCCGGGTCCATCACCACTGCCCCGGCGCCGTGCTCGTCCCGCTCGTCGGGCGGCCTGCGACCGGTGCAATTCTGCTCGCATTGGACCTCGTCGCCCATCCGGAGAGACAGAGAGACACTCCGAGTTCACGCGAGCAGCTTCGAGCCCGAGTCCGTGACGAACTCTCCGGCCTCGACCTCGTGGGTGATCTGCTCGCCGATCGACGTCGGGCGGCCGACGTCGAGGACGCGACGTGAGCGTCGTGCTCGATGCGTCGGCGATCCTCGCGTTCCTGCGGGAGGAGCCGGGGTCGGGGGTGGTCGAGGACTCGATGGCGGACGGGTCGATGTGTGGCGCTGCCAATTGGTCCGAAGTCGCCCAAAAGGTGCAGGCGGCTGGATCCGCTGACCGACCCGACCTCGAACGCAACCCCGGGGTGTCACTGTCAGGCGGCGGCAGGTTCGGTGAGTTCGGTGCCGTCGGCCCGGTACACATGCCAGGTGCCGTTGACGTCGCGGTGGGCGCTATACCCCTGCGTCTTGAGCCGGTTGTGGCGACCGCAGGCAGGGCCACCGTTGTGGGGCGTCGTCAACCCGCCACGAGCATGCTCATGGGTGTGATCGATCTGGTTACGTGACGACGCCCGGCCGCAGCCGGGCCACATACATCGACGACCATCCAACAACACCGCATCACGCGCCGCACCCGTGAAACGACGTCGGCGACCCAAATCGATCACCCGACCCGACGAATCGACCACCACCCGACGCACATACCCCAGGAAGGACGCAATCACCGCGTCACGAACACTCATCGGGATGCCGGTGGTCGTCTCGCAGCGTTTGTCGTCGACATCACCCGCCGTGGCGGGCTTGGGCTGGTCGCCGCCCAACATCGCCGCGAGTGCAGCCTCATGCTCGGCGGCGGTCATCACAATGTTCACCAACGGCTCCGGCGTCACCGCTCCCGGCGCCGTCGCGACACCACGCACTATCAGCCGATGCAACCCATCCATGCGACGCTGGGCATCAGTACGCGCCAGACGCGACATCGGATCACCCGCAGAGTCATCGAGGACATCGACGCCGGCCGCTCGAGCAGCTTCCCAGTCGGCGAGGAACTCGGCGTCACACTGACGTTGGAAGATTTCCATCAACGCTGCACCCTGCCCGGTGCCGCACTTGGCGTGCACATGCACCACACCATCACGCTCGAACATGACCGCATCACGCCCCTCATGGGCTTCGCTGTGGCGCTTCTCGGCGCCAGCCGGATCACCGAACTGTGACCAGCGGTGCAACACCTCACTGAACGACACGAAATCCTTGCCCGCATGCTCCACCAGCCGGCCATCACCTTCCACGACCAGATCCCGCAGCCGGGGGTTGGCATGCAATTTGGCGATCTCACGAACCTGCTCGACCCCGATCGTCCCGTCCGCCAAACAGGAACCCGTCTCGGGGAGATCACGTAACGCTCGCATCGTCTGCAGGCGACGCTGGGTCTCGACCGGCGACGAGTTCGTCAACGCCAGCAGCCAACCCCGCACCGACACATGCCCATCATCACGGAAACGGCCGGAGTCGTCGGCCCGATCCAACACCGCCACATACGCAGCCTCCAACTTGCGGCGCGCCACCTCGAGCTCCACCAGTGTCTGATCCAAGTCGGGACCCGACAAAACCGCCAGCTCGGCCGGTGTCGGAATGGTCCCCAGATCCATACCGACAACCATAAAGAGGGGGTGTCACAGAGTTACGAGAACCCCTTTGTGTCTATATGGGTTGAGACATCGTCGTGATCGGTCGCTGTGAGCGGTTCGGTCTGAAAGAGAGTCTCATAATGTCGTATGCCGTTCATCGTCTTGTCGCTCAAGCTGGCCCGTTGAGTGATCACCCAACTCCTGAGTTACCGAAGCGACCTACTCGTCGACGGTTCGACCGGGCCTTCAAGATGTCGATCCTGGCCGAGTGGGACCGCTGCTGCGAACACGGCGAGAAAGCCGCCCTGCTGCGCCGCGAGGGCCTGTACTCGTCGCTTCTGTCGGAATGGCGACGTCAGGCCCGCACTGGCGAGTTGACCCAGCAACCGGGCCGGCGTGCACCAACGATGGCCGAGGTGGAACGGTTACGGGTCGAGAACGAACAG
>JANPCI010000365.1:0-3623 GCA_031430875.1 Actinomycetes bacterium
CCCGCCAGTTGGCGCAGGCAGTGGCCGTCGAGCTGTGTCGCGACGTCCGAGAAGACCAGCACCAACTGGCGGGCAACTTCGCCGATGCGGGCGTGGGGGCCGTCAGCAGCGTCGATCGCCTGCTGGCGCCGGACGGCACCGTGAGTCCCGAAGGCTTGTACGTGAAGTACGAAATGCTCCTGCGATCGCTGGAGTCGTCCGTCGGCACGGTCGTGGGCCTCAGCGGGTCGTTGTTTGCGGCGCGCCGCACCGTCTGCGAGCCTTGGGCGACGGACGTGCCCAGCGACTTCAACGTCATGCTGAACTCCCTGCGACTCGGCCTGCGCGGCGTCTCGGACCCGAATGCATTGGGCTACTACAGCGACCTGTCCGACCCCTCGCGCGAGTACGGCCGCAAGGTTCGCACGGTTACGCGGGGTATCTCTAGCCTGGCCCGGAACCTGCACCTGCTCAACCCGATTCGCTACCGTCTCGTGGCGTGGCAGCTGCTCAGCCACAAGCTGTGCCGTTGGTTGGTGCCCTTCGGCCTCGTGGGCCTGCTCGTCAGCGCGCTCGTCTTGGCCTCCGCCAGCCCCTTCTTCCGAGTGGTGGCCGCCCTGCAGGTGGCTGCCTACGTCGTCGTCGCGATCGGTTCCACACGGCAGGTCCGATTGCCAGGCCCGCTGCACGCTGCCGTATTCTTCGTCGTTGCCAATGTGTCCATCCTTCACGCCTGGTTCAACGTACTGCGCGGGCGCCGCATCGTAACCTGGGAGCCGTCGGTCCGTCCCGGCGCCAACACGATCCCGGGTTCGCGATGACCACGTCTTCGTCTCCGCCCTGGCGGCCACCCTGTTCCGTCCGCACGAGATCATGAGCACCCGTTACGACGACTACATCTCCCGGTACCGGTCGGGCGAGTGGCGCTCGACGATCTTCTCCGACATAATCATTGCGGAGCTGCGGCGCATTGGCGGCGACGCGACGGCCGTCGACATCGGTTGCGGCAGCGGCTTCGACGGGTCGGTCGAGCTCCAGCAGAAGATCGCCGCCCACACCGGGACCTACGTCGGCGTCGAGCCCGATTCCGAAGCGCAGTTTGGCCCGCATTGTTCGATCGTGCATCGCACCTGGTTCGAACAGGCGCCGATACCGGCGGCGTCTGTGGATATTGCCTTCAGCGTCATGGTGGTCGAGCACGTCGAACATCCGCAGGCCTTCGTCCACAAGCTCGCGGAGGTGCTGAAGGACGGCGGCGTGTTCTGGGCGTTCACCGTGGATCTCCGACACTGGTCGGCTTGGGGATCGGTGGCGGTGGAGCGCCTTGGACTCAAGGACCTGTACCTGGATCGGCTCCAGGGTAAGCGCGGGACCGATCGATACGCGAACTTTCCGGTCTTCTACAAGCTCAACACCCCGAGGGCCGTGACCGCCTGCGCGACGCAGTTCAGCGAGGTCGAGTACATCAACCTGTCGCGGATCGGCGCCGAGGATTTCAACGTTCCACCGAAGCTACGTGGCCTCAGCCACACCCTGGACCGGCTGCTCGAGGCCGTGGGCGCGCCCGGGTCGAACCTGGCGTTCCGCATGGTGCGTGCGCCGCGGTCATCGCCCCTGGAGTCGGCGTGCATGGGCAGCGCTGGGTGACGATGGCGTCAGGACAGGGCGGCCACGAGCAGCTTCGAGTGCTGCACGTCGTGTTGGACCTTCACGAAGGTGGCCTCCAGCGCGTCGTGTACGACCTCCTTCGCGAATCGAGTGCCCACGTGGACGCTGCCGTGATGTGCTTGGCGCAGCTGGGGCGTCTCGGCGAACGGCTGCCGCCGGCCCAGGTGTGCGTGATGCCCGCCGGCACTGGGACCTCGCTCATCTATCCCTCCCGTATCGCCGAGGCGATTCGGAGCCACGCTCCCGCGGTGGTCCACCTTCACAGTGGCGTTTGGCTCAAGGGCGCTTACGCTGCCCGCATGGCCGGCGTGCAGCGCGTCATCTTCAGCGACCACGGACGGGCCTATCCCGATCCGTGGCCGAACAAGATTGCGGACCGCCTCGGTGCCCTGGGCACGGACGTCGTGGTCGCGGTGTCAGCGGCGCTCGGCGTCTACCTGCGCCAGGCACTTCGGATTCCGGGCCGGCGTATCCGGGTGATTGCGAATGGCGTTAGCGTGCCTCCACGATCCACCGTCGCCAGTGCCGCGGCGACACGCCACGGTCTCGGCATCGCCCCGCACGTCCCGGTAATCGCCGCGGTCGGCCGCTTGGATCCGGTCAAGGCCTACGACCTCCTGATTGACGCGCTGGCCGAGGTCAGGCAGCGGTGGCACGAAGGCGACGGCGCCAGGCCGATCCTGCTCCTGATCGGCGACGGGCCCGAACGCGAACGCCTGCAAGCGTTGGCTGAACGTCATGGACTCACGGCGGCGATTCGGTTCCTGGGTTGGCGCACAGACGTGCGAGAGATACTGTCGGCGCTCGACCTGTTCGTGCTCTGTTCCGACAGCGAAGGCACGTCCATGTCGCTATTGGAAGCGATGGCCGCGGGCCGGCCGGTGCTGGCCACCGCCGTCGGCGGCACGCCGGACGTGCTCGGCGACGCGTTGCGGACGCAACTCGTACCGAAGCGCGACCGCGCTGCTCTCGTTGACGGGATCTTCCGCACCCTCCGCGACAGTACGGGCGGTCGGCAGGTGGGTGAGACGGCCCGACGTCGGGTCGAGACGACCTACTCCGTAGCATCGATGATCAGGGCTTACGAGTCCCTTTACACTGAACTGGTCTACTAGAACTGTCTCTCGCGCCGAGGCTGGGGCGCCCGCGCCTGTGCCTAAGGGGGTTGTCAAAGAGTCTAGCTTCGGGGTCGAGCACCGGCATTGTGCCGCGCGCGTCATAGAAGCCTTCCGACAGCCCGCGTCACGGAGTAAGACCGTGAAAGCACGGCGCCTCCTCGCGTCATGGCTGACAAGCGATGGGATCGTTCGCGCCCTCACCAGGTTCAGACGGCCGACCGTCACCGTCTTCGCACTGCACCGCTTCGCCATGCCCGGTATGGCCCCCGGCGGGCACGACGTCCGGATATTGCGTGCGCGCCTCGAATACATTCGCTCGCGCCGGATCGACTTGATCAGCGCTCGGCAGGCGATCACCGATCTCCTGGAGGGCCGGCCACTGGAACGATCGGCGGTTGCGTTCACGGTCGATGACGGCTACGCGGACTTCGCCGAAGCAGCCGCCCCGGTGTTTGCGGCGTTAGATTGCCCGGTCACGGCGTTCCTGATGACGGACTTCGTGTCCGGGCTGGCATGGCCGTGGTGGGACATGGTCGGGAGCCTCTTCGGCCGGCCGATCCAGCGACCGATTTCCGTGGCGTGGTCCGGCTGCCACCTCGAGCTGGGATGGAACAATCAGGACGAGAGCACGCGGTGCCTGCACCGCGTCACCGAAACACTGAAGCGGCTGCCCGACGGGGCCCGGCGCCGCGCGATCGCGGAACTTGCGACGGCGCTCGGCGTCGAGATTCCGCAGGCGGCGCCGGCGCAGTACCGGGCGATGACGTGGAACGACGTGCGTCGCCTGGAGGGGACGGGCGTGACGTTCGGTCCGCACACCATGAGCCATCCCATCCAATATATCCGAAAGATACTCAG
>JANPCI010000366.1:0-20010 GCA_031430875.1 Actinomycetes bacterium
TCGCCTGGCCCGTGAACACGGCTACGAGCGCTCGACCTTCGAGCGGCTTTTTCCCCCGAGCGATTTCGACACCTACGAGGAGTGGCGCGACACCACTCAGCACTACCAGTCCCACGTCCTCAAGGTGCAGATCGAAGCGCTGCGGCGTTTGAAGTACCGCCCCACCGGTGGGTTCTGCTTCTCGTCGCTCAACGACTCGGGGCCCGCGATCTCGACCAGCATCCTCGATGCCGATCGCGTCCCGAAGTTCGCGTGCGACGCAGTGCAGGCCGCATGCGCGCCCGTGCTCGTAGTGATCGATCCGCTCCCCGACCTGGTGGCGCCGGGCGATCCGCTCGACCTCGAGGTGCATCTGATCAGCGACCTACGCGTGCCGATCGACTTCGTGGTGGTCGATGCCGTGGCGAGCTGGTCGTCGGGCGAGCAACGCTGGCGATTCGGTGGCGCAATAGCGGCCGACGACGTGGTCAAAGTCGGCCGGATCCGCCTCGACGTACCCGACACCACAGGCCTGCTGACGTTCGACCTCACGATCACCGCCGCCGGAATCACCGGCAACGGCCTCACTGGCACCAACCACTACGCCACCACCGTCGCGTGAAGCGGCGAATGAGACGCGATCCGGCCCCGCGTTTGAGTCAGCGGGCGAGGGATTTGCGGTTCTTGAACTTCGACTTGAGGTAGTCGACGTTCATCGTGGCGATGTTGTCGATCGAGATCTCCTTCGGACACGCTGCCTGGCATTCGCCATGGTTGGTGCACGAACCGAAGTACTCGTCCATCTTCTCGACCATTGCCTCGGCGCGCTTGTACCTCTCGGCCTGGCCCTGTGGGAGCAGATTGAGATGGGCGATCTTCGCCGAGGTGAACAGGCTCGCGGCACCATTTGGGCACGCAGCCACACACGCACCGCAGCCGATGCACGCGGCAGCGTCCATCGAGGCGTCGGCGACCGGCTTGGGAATCGGAATCAGGTTGGCGTCGGGGGCGCCGCCCGTCGGCGCGGTGATGTATCCGCCGGCCTCGATGATGCGGTCGAACGCCGATCGGTCGACCATCAGATCCTTGATGATCGGGAACGCCGCCGCCCGCCACGGCTCCACCACGATCTCATCGCCGCTGTTGAAGGTTCGCATGTGGATCTGGCACGTGGCCGCACCCCGCGAGGGGCCATGAGCCTGCCCGTCGATCATCAACGAGCACGTGCCGCAAATACCTTCACGACAGTCGTGATCGAACACGATTGCCTCTTTGCCTTCCTCGATGAGCCGCTCGTTGAGAATGTCGAGCAACTCGAGGAACGACGCTTCGTCACTGATCTCAGGGATTTGGTGGCTTTCGAAACGTCCCTGTCCGGTCGGGCCGTCCTGGCGCCAAATCTTGAGCGTGAGGTTGGTGAGGCTGTTCACTTGTAACTCCGTGTCTGGAAGTGCGCAACTTCATACTCGAGTTGCTCTTTGTGCTCGATGGGGTTGGCCATGTCGCCACTCCATTCCCACGCGCTGACGTACGCGAAGTCGTCGTCGTTGCGGAGCGCCTCACCGTCGTCGGTCTGGTGCTCGGAGCGGAAGTGCCCGCCGCAGCTCTCCTCGCGATTGAGAGCGTCCTTGCACATCAGCATGCCGAGCTCGAAGAAGTCATCGACGCGACCGGCCTTCTCCAGCGTCTGGTTGACGTTCGTGTCTGACCCGGTGACCCTGAGGTCCTTCTTGAATTCCTCGTGGAGCGCCGGGATCTCCGACAGCGCCTTCTCGAGCCCGTTGGCATTGCGGTCCATGCCGCAGTAATCCCAGATGATCTGGCCGAGTTCGCGGTGAAAATGGTCGGGGCCGCGGGTGCCCCCGATCGCCATGTACCCCTTGAAGCGATCGCTCGCCTCCTGTTGGATCTTGGCGAACTCCTGGTGAGTAGCGTCGGGGATCGGCTTGTTGAGCCATCCCGACAGGTACTGCGAGATCGTGTAGGGCAGCACGAAGTAGCCGTCGGACAGCCCCTGCATGAGCGCCGACGCACCGAGCCGGTTGGCGCCGTGATCGGAGAAGTTCGCTTCACCAGCGCAGTACAACCCGGGGATTGTGGTCATCAACTCGTAGTCGACCCACAACCCGCCCATCGTGTAGTGGCTGGCCGGGTAGATCCGCATCGGGACGTTGTACGGGTTCTCGCCGGTGATCCGTTCGTACATGTCGAACAGGTTCCCGTAACGCTCACGGATCGTGGCCTCGCCGAGCCGCTCGATCGATTCGGCAAAGTCGAGGTACACACCGTTCTTGAGCGGCCCGACACCCTGGCCGGCGTCGACCACGCGCTTTGCGGCACGCGACGACACGTCACGCGGCGCGAGGTTGCCGAAGCTCGGGTAGATCCGCTCGAGGTAGTAGTCGCGCTCATCCTCGGGAACCTGGTCGGGTGAACGGGTCTCATCGGGGCTCTTCGGAACCCAGATGCGACCGTCGTTGCGCAACGACTCCGACATCAGCGTGAGCTTCGACTGGAAGTCGTCGGCCTGGGGGATGCACGTGGGGTGGATCTGCGTGTAACTGGGGTTCGCGAACGCGGCGCCACGGCGGTGGGCTCTCCATGCACCGGTGACGTTGCAGGCCATGGCATTGGTCGACAGGTAGAACACGTTGCCGTAGCCGCCGGTGGCGAGCACGACGGCGTGCGCCGAATGTGACGCGAACTCACCGGTCATCAGGTCACGCGTGACGATGCCGGCGCATCGACCGTCGATGTTGACCACGTCGACCATCTCGATGCGGTTCCAGAGCTTGACGTTGCCCAGGCCGATCTGGCGGGCGAGCTGCTGGTACGCCCCGATCAGGAGCTGCTGGCCGGTCTGGCCGCGGGCGTAGAACGTTCGGCTCACCTGCGCTCCACCGAAGCTGCGGTTGTCGAGGAGGCCGCCGTACTCACGAGCGAACGGCACACCCTGGGCAACCATCTGGTCGATGATGTCGACCGACACTTCGGCGAGACGGTGCACGTTGGCCTCGCGTGCGCGAAAGTCGCCGCCCTTGATCGTGTCGTAGAACAAACGGTGAACGCTGTCGCCGTCACCCTGGTAATTCTTGGCGGCATTGATGCCGCCCTGGGCCGCGATCGAGTGGGCGCGCCGCGGCGAGTCGTGGAACGTGAACGCCTCGACCTGATAGCCGAGTTCACCCAGCGTTGCCGCGGCCGACGCGCCGGCCAGGCCGGTACCGACCACGATGATCTTGAACTTGCGCTTGTTCGCCGGGTTCACCAGCCGTTCGTTGGCGATGAAGTTCTGCCACTTGTCCGCCAGCGGCCCCTCGGGGATCTTGGAGTCGAGTGTGATGGTCATGGCGCTGCCTCCTCGGTGACAGTCACGGCGTCCGGGTTGAATTCGATGACGCCGGCTTGCACGGCGATTGGGATCGACACGTTGCCGACGACGACGACGGTGGCGATCGCCGTGGCGAGGCCTCGCCGCCACGAGTTGAAACGGGGATTGCTCCAGCCCATGGATTGGAACAACGACCAGGTGCCGTGGAACAAGTGGATGCCGAGCGCAATGTTGGCAAGGATGTAGAAGATCGCGACCGGGAGCCTCGACAGCGACTGGTCGATGTTGAAGTAAACGGCTCCACGAGTCCACTCGGCATTGGTCACACCCCAGGTGAGGTCCGCCAGGTGGAAGGCGAGGAACAGCAGGACGATGATGCCGGTCCAGCGCATCGTGCGGCTCGCGAAGTTGGCCACCTGGTAATCGCGAGGGGTCTGATACTTGACGGGGC
Source organism: Actinomycetes bacterium (assembly GCA_031430875.1). Lineage (GTDB taxonomy): Bacteria > Actinomycetota > Acidimicrobiia > Acidimicrobiales > Ilumatobacteraceae > Sva-07. The sequence continues at coordinate 3,762 of JANPCI010000366.1, forward strand.
GGGCCTTCCGATTCAGCACCGTGAGCGAGTACGCCGCGTGGACGTGCAGCAGCAGGGCGCCGATGAGTACGAGACGCATGCCCCACAGAAAGACCGTGCGTGGCACGATCGGAACGAGGAGGTCACGAAGGAACTCGCCGTAGATGTCGATGTCGTACTTCCTCTCGTCGCCTTCGGTGATGGCGCCGATGTACACCTTGAGGTTGCCGATCATGTGGCCGATCACGAAACCGATCCCGATGATCCCGGTGATCGCCATCACGTACTTCTTGCCCACCGCAGTCGAATAGAAGTCCCGGGCGAACCCCTTCTTCTTCGACGGCGGCTTGATCGCGGTGCCGGAGACGGGCCCGCGGCTCAATGTTTGTGCCATTGGAGGCAAACTACTCCCCGCCGGCGCACCAAGGCCCAATCGGCCTGCGGACTGATCGATGCGACCCGGGTCACACTTCCGGCGCCGCAAAGTTCATTTGTCGCCCCCTTGGAATTAGTGTGCGCCCCCAACCACTTGCGATTGTCTGGCGGACGCACAGCACCTCGCATCACCCCCAGGAGAAATGAGCAACGTGGACACCGTTCCGTACCTCGCCGCTGCGTCGGCACTCGCCGCACTGATTCTTGCGTTCTACTTCTACAAGAAGGTCGAGGCAGAGTCGCCCGGCGACGAGCGCATGGTGTATCTCATGAACGAGATCCGCACCGGTGCGCGGGCGTTCCTCACGAAGGAATACACCTGGGTCGCCGTCTTCGTCGTGGTGATGATGCTGCTGCTGGCCGTTGTGATCAATCCGCTGGCGGCGGTCACCTACCTGCTCGGCGCAGTGCTGTCGGCAGGTGCGGGGTGGGCCGGCATGAACGTGGCGACGATCGCCAACGCAAGAACGGCAGAGGCGGCCAAGTCGGGCCCCGGCAAAGCGCTGCCGGTTGCATTTCGCGGCGGTGCGGTCGTCGGGTTCGCCGTGGCTGGTCTCGCGTTGCTCGGTCTGGCGCTCACCTACCTCGTCGTCATCGTGTGGATGCAGGTTGACGAGGCATTCGAGATCTTCACGGCGTATGGGCTCGGCGCATCGTCGATCGCGCTTTTCGCACGCGTCGGCGGCGGCATCTACACCAAGGCCGCCGACGTCGGCGCCGACCTCGTCGGCAAGGTCGAGGCAGGCATCCCCGAGGACGACCCGCGCAATCCGGCCACCATCGCCGACAACGTGGGCGACAACGTCGGCGACGTCGCCGGCATGGGTGCCGACCTGTTCGAGTCGTATGCCGGGTCGATCATCGCTCCGGTGTCGCTGACGGCGTTTGCTCTGGCGATCACTGCCGAGCAGGCCAGTGACGACTTCGTGCTGTCGCTGCTGATGTTCCCGTTCGCGATTGCCTTCATCGGCATGGTCGCGTCGATCATCGGCTCGTTCTTCGTGAAGGGTGGTGACTCGACCGAGAGCCACGCGCTGAGTCGCGCACTCCACATGGGCACGAACGTGGCGATGGCGATCACTGCGGTCGCCACGGTCGGCGCCGCGTATTGGATGTTCTCCGACAGTGTGTTCTTCGACAACCCGATCGGTTTGGCGATCTCGGTGATCGGCGGCCTGATCGTCGGTTGGGCGCTCGGCAAGTGCGCCGAGTACTACACGAGCGATCAGTACGGACCCGTGAAGAAGATCGCCCAGCAGGCCGAAACCGGTCCCGCTACCACGATCCTCGGCGGGATCAGTACCGGCATGGTCTCGGTCGCGTTCTCCGTGCTGCTGATCCTCGCCGGTGTCGGCATCGCCTACTGGGGCGGGCAGATCACCTTCGCTTCCGAGTTCGACGACTTCGGCGGGGTCTACGGCATCGCGGTGGCTGCCATCGGCATGCTCGCGACGACCGGCATCGTCGTGTCGGTCGACGCGTACGGGCCGATCTCCGACAACGCCGGCGGCATCGCCGAGATGGCCGGCCTCGACCCGTCCGTCCGCGAGGTCACCGATGCCCTCGACTCGCTCGGTAACACGACTGCCGCGATTGCGAAGGGCTTCGCCGTTGGTTCGGCCGCACTCACGGCCCTGGCCCTGTTCAAGAGCTTCGAGTTCGCGATCGCCGATGCCGACCCATCGGCGGTACTCGACCTCGACGTCGGCAACGTCGAGGTGTTCATCGGGCTGTTCCTCGGCGCCGGGCTCCCGTTCCTGTTCGCTGCGCTGACCATCGATGCAGTCGGCCGGGCCGCGCAGAAGATGATCGAGGAGGTGCGTCGTCAGTTCCGAGAGATCCCGGGATTGCGCGAGGGACTTCCCGGTGTCGTGCCCGACTCGGCTCGCTGTGTCGCGATCTCGACCGAAGCATCGCTACGCGAGATGATCGCGCCCGGGGCATTGGCGATCGTGGTGCCGCTCGTCGTGGGATTCATCAGCGTCGACGCGCTCGGCGGGTTGCTCGCCGGTGCGCTGGTGACCGGATTCTGCCTGGCCATCTTCATGGCGAACTCGGGCGGCGCCTGGGACAACGCCAAGAAGTACATCGAAGCCGGCGCGCTCGGCGGCAAGGGCAGCGAGCCCCACAAGGCCGCCGTCGTCGGCGACACCGTCGGCGACCCGTTCAAGGACACGTCCGGCCCCTCGATGAACATCCTCATCAAAGTGATGACGATCGTCAGTCTGGTGTTCGCCGGCGCCTTCGTCTGACCCTTCCCGCTCCCAGGTCCCCAAAACCATGTTTGCGTGACATTTTGGTTGGGACGCCCCAACAGAACTGTTACGCAAACACGGTGTTGGGGGTCAGTCGGCAACGAAGTCGATCAACTGCTCGACTGCTCCGACGAGCTCGGGGCGGAGGTCGGCGAAGGTGTTCACGCGGTTGCGGAGCTTGGGCCAGAAGCCGTCGAACGGCACGCCGAGCGCCGCACACATGCCTTCCTTCCAGGGCATGTCGCCCTTGGGAACGGAGGGCCACTCGTCGAGGCCGAGCACCTTGGGGCGGATGCCGGCCCACACGTCGACGAAGGGGTGCCCGGTGATCAACACGTTCGGATCGCGCACGGTGTCGGCGATGCGGGTCTCCTTCGAACCGGGCACCAGATGATCGAGCAACACGCCGAGTCGACGGTGGGCGCTGGGCCCAAAGTCGGCGACCGCCGCGGCGAGGTCATCGGCGCCGTGGAGGGGTTCCACGACGATGCCGAGCTCGCGCAGATCGTCGCCCCACACGTGTTCGAGCAGCTCGGCGTCGTGCTTACCTTCTACCCAGATCCGGCTGGCCGCCGCCACTCGGGCCCGGCCGTCGCCCGCAACCGAGCCTGACGCGGTGATGCGCTGGGTGGCCGCCGCGGCAGTTGCGGGCCGAACGAGAGTGACCGGCCTGCCCTCGATCAGGAACCCGCCCGGCTTCCAGGTGAAGTGGCGGATGTAGTCGTTGCGATCCTGCAGAGTGACGCCCTCGGCGCTCCAGCGAACCACATCACCGCAGAAGTGACTCGAGCGGTCCTCCACGAGCATGCCCATCTCGACCGCCACGTCGGGGTAGGTCGGACCGCTGCGCTGCGCAGCGAAGTCGTCGAGGATGTCGGTCTCATACGCCACTCCCCCAGTGAAGCAGCCGGAGGATCCGCTGTGCGAGCATGCCGGCATGGAGAGCTTCACGGGCAAGGTCGCAGTCGTCACGGGCGGCGCGAGTGGGATGGGACGAGAGCTCGTCCGGCAACTGACGGCCGAGGGTTGCCACGTCGCCCTGTGCGACCTATCGGTCGAAGAAATGGAGGAGACGAGACGACTTGCGCTCGCCGATGCTCCCGAAGGCACCGTGGTGACCACGCATGTCTGCGACGTGTCCGACGAGGCGTCGCAGTTGGCGTTCCGTGACGCAGTGGTGATGCAACACGGAACCGACCACGTGAACCTGCTGTTCAACAACGCCGGCATCGGTGGCGGCGGTTCCGTGATCACCGATCCCCGCGAGGTGTGGGAGCGGACGTTCAACGTCTGCTGGGGTGGCGTGTATCTCGGCGTGCGCACATTCCTACCCCTCGTGATCGCGTCCGACGAGGGCCACATCATCAACACCTCCAGCGTCAACGGATTCTGGGCGAGCATCGGCCCCGGCCGGCCTCACACGGCGTACTCGGCGGCAAAGTTCGCCGTGAAGGGGTTCTCCGAAGCGCTGATCACCGACTTGCGTGTCAACGCGCCGCACGTCAAGGTGTCGGTCGTGATGCCCGGCCACATCGGCACCGCGATTGTCGAGAACTCGATGCGCCATGGGGCCCACGAACTCGACATGGAGACCGCCGAGATGGTGCAGCTGATGTCCGACATGTTCCGCGATCAGGCACCGATGACCGCCGCCGAGGCGAGTACCGAGATCCTCGACGGCGTCCGTGAGGGTCGGTGGCGGATCCTCGTCGGCGACGATGCCCGCAAGCTCGACCTCGCCGTGCGCGCCAACCCCGAGATCGCCTACGAGTCGTTGACCCTCGGCGATCTCACCTCCTCGCAGGAGGGCACCCCGTTCAACCCCGCTCCCTGACCGTCGCCGAAGCCATCGCACAACCCGCGGGCGGCGGGAACTTCTCCGCTGTTCGCGGCGTCAAAGTTCCATGGGGAGACACAACACAACAGCAGCATTGGCAGTCGTGGTTCTCGTCGGGCTGGGGGTCTCGGCATGCGGAAGCGACAACGACTCGGCCTCGATGTCCGACGCCACCGTCGCGGCGCCGCAGGCGCGCTCGGGCGACGGAAGTACCGGCGGCGTGGCCGACGAGTCTGCGCCGCCCGCCGAATCATCGCTGACCGGATCGTCGACGACCAGCATCGACATGCCGGGACAGGCGCTGGCCACGACTGCAGGCGTCACGGTGACCACATCCAACGTGCGCAAGGCCGTCGACGACACGTTGAGCGCCGTCGAACGGAACAACGCCAGTGTGTACAACGCCGACGTGAGCATCGGCGAGGAACGTGACGCTGGCAGCGTCGACGGATCGGGATACTTCGTCGTGAAGGTCCCACCGATTGACCTCGAACCACTGATCGCCGATCTCGGATCGACGGTCGGCACGGTGAGCGGTCGCACGCAGGACACCACCGATGTCACCGAACAGCTCGTCGACCTCGACATCCGTATCGGCGTGGAACGCGATGTCATCGGGCGCTTCCAGGTACTGCTCATCCAGGCAACGGTGTTCCAGGACATCGTCGAGATCGAGCGGGTCATCGGCGAGCGGACCATTGCGCTCGAACAACTGCTCGCAAGCCAGCGCAACCTCGAGAACCGGGTGGAGTTGTCGACGCTGACGATCAGCCTGCAGTACGTCGCTCCGACGCCAGAAATCACGGCGGCGTCGAGCAACACCATCACGGATGCCTGGCACACCGGATGGGACGTGTTCGTCGGCATTCTGTTTGCGATCGGGCTGGCGCTCGCCGTCGCTGCTCCGTTCCTCGTCACCGCAGCCCTGGTGCTCGGTGTGGTGTGGTTCGCCGGGCGCCGCCGGATGAACCGATCGGCGTCGATTGCACCATCGAGCGCTGCCGCGCCGGTCCTCAACGACCGCGACGAGGAGTTCGCTGCGCCCAACCCTGAGGGGTGAGTACGAGATCGCTGACGCTGCCGTCGGGGAACACGAACGGCGCCCGCACCCCGGTGTGGGCAGTGACCACCGCCAGCGCGAGCGGTCCGAAGCCAGAGCCGGAGTCGGCGGGGCCATCGACCGTCGTCGTCCAGCGATGCCAACGATGAGCTGGGACCTCGACCAGTTCCACCCTCGGTTCGCCGAGGATCTCGATCGCCCCGTGAACCACACCGATCTGTTCGTAGCCCGCATCGATCGACGCCCGATCGCCCGCCGGTTCGAGCGGCGTGGCGCCCGCTGTTGCGTACCACTCGAGATCGAATGCGATCGGAGTCGGGTCGCCGTACGCGCGACCGAGTGCCTCATCCGGATCGTCGATCGCCGAGGCATACGTCTCGTTGCCGATCGACCACTGCTGCATCTCGGCATCGCACTGATGCTCGGCCCAGAGCGCCTCCCCCTTCACGATGAACGGATCAGCGCGAACGGGCACGTCGAAGTCGGTGATGTGCAGGAGCGGCCGACCGCTCCGAGCGAGCGCCGACCAGTACCACGCGGTACGACCGACAATCCGATGGCCGGAGATCACGCCGAGTCGAGCGTCCGGTGTCCACGCCGCGAACACCCACTCCTCGATCGGCGCGCCGAGGTGGCGACCGTCCCGGTGTTCGTCCCAGGGATCGTCACGGTGTTCGTCCCGGTGGACGTCAGGGTGTTCGTCGGCGGGCATGATCAGGCAGACTACGAACCATGATCCGCTATCTCAGTCTCGACTGGATCAATGCTCTGTCCAAGGAGGTCACGGCAAGCGACCACATGCGAGAGATCGCCGAGTCGCACCGCATCGGTGTGACGCAGGTGGTGAGTGCTGGGCCCGAGGGCGACGTGATCTACCACCTGAGTGTCGGCGACGGTGATGCGTCGTTCGGCGCCGGACCCGCCGACCCCGAGGACGTGAAGATGGAGCAGGACTGGAACACGGCGGTGGCGGTCGCCACCGGCGAGCTCAACGCCCAGGAAGCATTCATCAGCGGGCGCATCCGGATGTTCGGCGATCAGCAGAAGCTGCTCGATTGCCAGCCCGTGTTCGGCGCGCTCGACTCGATCTTCGCATCGGTTCGCGAACGCACGTCGTACGACTGAGGACTCATCGCTCGTCATGCCGGAGATGCCGGAGATTCAGGCGCACGCCGAGCGACTCACGGATCAGTTCGCGAGGCGCCGGCTCGCCGGATTCACACCGTTCAACTTCACCGCCCTGAAGACGGCGACTCCGGCGCCTTCGGAGGCCTTCGGGCTGCCACTGATCGACGTTGGTCGCCGGGGAAAATACCTGCTGTTGCGTTTCGAGCCGATCATCTTCGTCGTGCATCTGATGCAAGGTGGGCGCCTGGTGCCCGACACGAAGCGTTCTGCGAAACCTCGTGGTGGTCAGGCCCGGTTCGTGTTCGAGCCGATCGAGCTCGCCGACGGATCGATCGACGAGACCGCACTGCTGCTGACCGAGCAGGGCAAGGAGCGTCGTGCCGGCGTCTGGTGCGTGCCGGCCGCCGCCGCGTTCACGTCGGCGCCGCTCGACAAACTCGGACCGGAGGCGTCCACGATCACTGACGACGAACTCGCCGCGCTGTTCGCTGCGAACTCCATGCGCGTGCACGGGTTCCTGCGCGACCAACGGATGATCGCCGGCATCGGTCGGCGACTGGCGAACGAGATCTGCCACCGCGCTCGCGTCTCACCATTCGCCAACACCCGCAAGCTCGGCGTCGGCGGAGCGGCGCAGGTCGCTGAGGCAATCCGATCGTGTCTCGACGAGGGGCTCGAAGCCGAGCGGACCCGCGACGACATGAGTTCGTCGAAGGAGCGCCCCAGTGCCATGCACAGTCGCACCGGCGAGCCGTGCCCCGATTGCGGCGACGTCGTGCGGGCCGTCGAGTACTCGGGATACACCGTCAACTACTGCCCCACGTGCCAAACCGGCGGCAAGGTGCTCGCCGACAACACGACCAGCAAGTTCCTCAAGTAGCGCCGGCCGAATACGATCGGGAGATGCCGATCCATCTGCGCGCCGAGCCCGGCGATTACGCCCCCAACGTGCTGTGCCCCGGCGACCCCGTGCGGGCCGAGTACATCGCGGAGACGTTCTTCGATCCGGGGGCCAGGCGGGTGAACGTCGAGCGCGGCATGTTGGGGTTCACGGGCACGTTCGAGGGCGAGCCGATCAGCGTGCAGTCGACGGGGATGGGGTGTCCGAGCGCCGGCATCGTGTTCGAGGAATTGATCATGCTGGGCGTCACACGTTTGGTGAGGGTGGGCACGTGCGGAGGCCTCCGCGATGACATGGCGATGGGCGACACGGTGATCGCCGTATCGGCATCGAGCGACGACCAGACTCCATTGCGGTACGCCGCCATGGAGGGCTACGCACCGAGCGCCACCTTCACGCTCGCCGAGACCGCCGCCCGGCTGAGTCGCGAGCGTTCAGCGGGTGCCGTGCACGTCGGCCCGATCGTCACGTCGGGGCTGTTCTACGACCCCGACCCCACCACGTTCGCCCGGTGGAAGCGACTGGGACACCTCGGCGTGGAGATGGAAGCGGCGATGATGTACACCATTGCTGCGGTGAAGGGCATCGAGGCCTTGGCGATCATGACGGTCAGCGATCTCATCGGCGAGTCGGGCGACACGGTGCGGATCAGCGATGAGGATCTCAAGGCGGGCGTCGATCAGATGATGCGCATTTCCTGCGCGGTTGCCGTGTCATGATCATCTCAGTCAGCAACCGCTGACGGAACTTCTCCGAACTCAGGAGCGTCAAACCGTCATGATCCCCCGTACCGCACTCGCCGTTCTCGCCGTGTCCGCACTTGCTCTCGCCGCGTGCGGCAGCGATAGCGACTCGGGTTCCGGCTCCGCCCCGACCGCCGACGACCTCGCCGGGCAGGCCTTCACCTCCACCTCCGTCACCGGGTACGACGTCGCGGCCGACTCCGAGATCTCACTCGCATTCGAAGCCGACTCCATCAGTGCCCAGGCCGGCTGTAACACCCAAAACGGCGGCTACACGATCACCGATGGGGTCCTCGAGGTGTCGCAGATGGCCTCGACAATGATGGCCTGCGACGACGCCCTCATGGCCCAGGACACCTGGCTGAGCGAGTTTCTCACCAGTGGCCCGGAGATCGGACTCGACGGCGAAACACTGACGCTGACCGGCTCCGACTCGACGATCACGCTGGCCGCAGTGCAGCCGACACCACTCGAGGACACCACCTGGGTCGTGTCGGGCATCGTCGCCAACGAGGCGATCACGGTCAGTGCCGTGGTCTCCGAGGCATCGCTGACCATCACCGACGGCCAAGCCCAGATCGAGACCGGCTGCAACACCGGAAACGCCGCTGTCGAGATCACCGACACCACCATGACGTTCGGCCCGGTGGCGCTGACGATGAAGGCCTGCGAATCCGACCTGACCGAACTCGAGGCCAGCGTGATCGTGGTGCTCGACGGAGAGGTCACCTACGAGATCTCCGGCGACACCCTGTCGATCCGCAAGGCCGGAGCCGACGGCGAAGTCGGCCTCGAATTCACCGCCGAGTAACCCCTCCGCACCATCCACTCCGACACCACACACCGTTTGCGGGAGTTTTGCGTTGGAACGTCCCAACCAAACGCTCCCGCAAACAGGGTTTTGGTTCAGATGAGGCCGAGTTCGGCGACGGCATCTCGTTCGCTGACGAGTTCGTCGGCCGATGCATCGATCTTGGCGCGGCTGAAGTCGTCGATCTCGAGGCCTTGGACGATTTCGTACTCGCCGTCCTTGCAGACGCAGGGGAACGACGAGATGATGCCCTCGGGGACGCCGTAGCTGCCATCGCTGACAACCGACATCGACACCCAATCGCCCTCGGGCGTGCCGAGCGTCCAGTCACGAATGTGGTCGACCGCGGCGGAAGCCGCCGACGCTGCCGACGACGAACCGCGCGCATCGATGATCGCCGCGCCGCGCTTGGCGACCGTGGGGATGTACGTCGAGTCGTACCACTCGTGGTCGCCAACGGCGTCGTAGGCGCGGGTGCCGTTGACCTCGCAGTGGAACAGATCGGGATACTGGGTGGTCGAGTGGTTGCCCCAGATCGTCATCTTGGTGATGTCGTTGACCGACGCCCCGAGGCGCTGCGCGAGCTGGGCCTTGGCGCGGTTGTGATCGAGACGGGTCATCGCGGTGAAGCGCCTTGGGTCGAGATCGGCAGCGTTGCGTTGGGCGATCAGGGCATTCGTGTTCGCCGGGTTGCCGACAACGAGGATCTTGACGGCCGGGGTCGCTGAGCGCGACAGGGCCTCGCCCTGCGGCTTGAAGATGCCACCGTTGGCCGACAGCAAGTCGGCGCGTTCCATGCCGGCCTTGCGCGGCATCGAGCCGACGAGGATCGCCACGTCGACGTCGCCGAAGGCTGTGTCAGCGTCGTCGGTGCAGACCACGCTGTCGAGGAGCGAGAAGGCACAGTCGTCCAGCTCCATGCGGACTCCCTCGAGCGCGCCGAGTGCCGGCGTGATCTCGAGGAGTTGCAGCGACACGGGGGTGTCGGGCCCGAGCATCGAGCCCGAGGCGATTCGGAAGAGGATGCTGTAGCCGATCTGGCCTGCAGCACCGGTGACGGCGACGCGAACGGGAGTGGTCATACCCCGAGCGTACGCCTGCGCCCCAGACCCGCCCAAGTGCGCCACACACCCGAATCTCGGGATGGGTCAGGGTTGGCCGAGGACTTTGCCGATCATGCCGGCGTAGTAGTTCTGGCCTGACTGGGTGAGGTGAATGTTGTCGTCGTAGAAGCAGCGGCCCTCGCAGCCTGCGGAGATCGCCTCCCAGTCGACGACGGTGACGTTCGGATGGCTTGCAGGCACCGCCTTCAGTCGGGCGTTGTTGTCGGCGATCCAGCCGCGGTCGGCCCTGCCCGTGAGCAGCAACACGACGGGCACGTCCGCCACCGTCGCCAGCATCGCGTCGAGCGTCTCCTGGCTGAAGGGCCCATTCGTTCCGAGATGGATCACGACGACGGAACCGAACGTGCCGGTGTCACGCAGCGTCGCCATCGTCGGAACGAAGTCCTTCATCTGACGGCTGACCACGGCGTCGACCTGGAAACCGCGGGCCTGTAACTCTTCGGCGGCACCCAGCATGACCGAGTCGCCGAGCGCCACAAGCGGAAACCCGCTGACGGTGGGTGGCACGTCCAGCGGTGTCAGGCCGTCGAGCGAGCTGACCACACCGAGTTGCGTCACCGGCGGTTGCGTCACCGGCGGTTGCGTCACCGGTGGCACAGTCGTCGGTGGCACGGTGGTCGGTGGCAGGGTCGGGGTCACCACCACGATCGATCCATCAACCGTCGAGTCGAGCGGCACGAGCGCCGGATCGAGTGTCGTCGTCGGCGCGACGGTCGTCGACGTGGTCGTCGTCGATGTCGTCGTCGTCGTGGACGCCACGGGGATCTCGTCGACATCGAGCAGGTTCGTGGTGAAGTCGCCACCGGCGTCGAGCGCCTGGGCGATCTCGTTCTGCTCCACCGGCGCTCGCAGCAACATGACACCGAGGCCGAGCGCAAACACCGTCACGACGGCGATCGCACCGTTCAGGATCAGCTTGGGACCACGAGCCCTGCCGGACCGCGCCTGGCGGCGCCACGTACGGAACCGACCGGTTCGGATCGGCGTCTCGATGAAGCGGTACGACACCTCGGCGACGACAAACGTGATGATCGCCGCCAGCACGAACTCCCGCAGCGTGAGCTTGTTGCCGGCGATGCCGCGGAACATCTGATAGATCGGCCAGTGGTACAGGTAGAGGCCGTACGACCGCAGTCCGATCCACACGAGCACACTCCCGCCGAGCCTGCGGTTCGCGGACGATCCCCGATGGGTGATCGCGGCGATCACCAACAGCGTGGCAATGCTCGTGAGGAACAGCCCACCACGGAACAGGAACGGATTGGCCCCGGCCGGCGTGGCGAGGTAGGTGTTCCAGCACATCCAACCGAGAAAGACGATCGCCAACACCGCGAGCACGTCGAACAGTCGCCCCTTCGATCGCAATGGGCCTCGCACGATGGCGAGGGGCCGCCAGACCATGGCGAATGCGGAGCCGAGCAGAATGCCGGGGAGGCGTGAGATCGTGCCGAGGTAGAGGGTGTCGATCTTGCCGATCGGTCGGTCGCCGATCCACCAGTAGGCGTCGGGTGTGACCATCGGATCACCCGTCGGCCCGCCGTAGAACAACAGCGCCACGATCACGGTGATGACGACGGCCGCGATGAAGAGCCAGCGGCTGACGTCGGCCACCCGCCTCGTGCCGGCGCGGCCCAGCAGCACCACCATCACAACGGGCCAGAGCACGTAGAACTGCTCCTCCACGGCCAGGCTCCACAGGTGACGCAGCGGGGCGAAGTCGCCCGCCGCCGTGTACCCCTGACCCACCCAGATCTGGTAGTAGTTCGACACGTAGAGCAGCCCGGCGATCACATCGCCGCGGAGCTGTCCGAGCGCCCACGTCTTGAACACCGCGGTCCACACGACAACGACCGTCATCATCGTGAACAGTGCCGGCAGTAGGCGGCGGGCACGGCGAGCCCAGAACTTGCGCAGCGAGATGTGGTAGGTGCGTTCCCGCTCGGAGATCAGTAGCAGGGTGATCAGGTAGCCGGAGATCACGAAGAAGATCTCCACGCCGAGGAAGCCGCCCGGCAGCCAGTCGCTGTTGGCGTGGTACACCATCACAGCGACCACGGCGAGCGCGCGCATCCCGTCGAGCCCCGGCAGATAGGGAACCCGACTGATGAAGGCGCTGTCGACTGCAGCGATCGAGGTGCCCTCCGGTGGGGCGAGGGTCGACATGAAGCATCCAGTATCGCCGGGCAACACCCCTCGGCGACGTCATGTCAGTGCCGAGAGACGCCGGCGACGAGGCCGATCAGGCGGGGGCTTGGAGAGCGCTCGAGATCAGCGTGGCGTAATAGATCTGACCGTCGGGTCGCAAGTGAAAGCCGTCGGAGTAGAAGCAGTCGCCGGGGCATGTGTCGTCGAGGCCCGCCCAGTCGAGCAGCGAGGCGTTCGGGTACGTGCTCACGGTGTCGTAGATCAGCGCGTTGTTACCGGCGGTGTAGTCACGCGGCACGTCGATCGTGAGGAACAGCACCTGGGGCACACCGGCCAGCGCCTCCATCATGGCGGTCATGTCGCTCGGTTCGATCGGGCCGTTGGTGCCGAGGTGTACCACGACGACATCGCCGAGACGGCCCTGTTCGTTCAGTTGCTGCACCGTGTCGAGCCCATTGACGAAGGCGCGGCTCTCGATCGCGTCGACGAGAAATCCATCGGCTGACAACTGGGTTGCGGCGCCGAGCATCACCGAGTCGCCGAGCGCGAGTTTCGGGATCGGCGCCGGCGGCAACGTCGTCGTGGTGGTGGTCTCGACGACCGGTGGCGGAATGACGGCCGAGCCAGTCGGATCGGTGGCCGTTTCGCTCACGACGGGTTCATCCACCACCGCCGTTGCATCGTCGACACCGTCGCAGTTCGGGTCGTTCAACACGTCGCAGGTCGAACCCGCCGCCTCGTTGAGTGACTGGCGCACTTCGTTCTCGACCACGTCAGCTGTTGCGAGGCTGACGCCCGCGAACAGGGCGAACGTTGCGAACACGACGCCAACGGCGAGTAGCGCATTGCGAGCTCCGGTCGATGGCGAGCGACGCAAGCGGTGCCACGACTCTCGCATCGTGCCCTTGCGGATCGGGGTTTCGATGAAGCGGTAGGAGAGCTCGGTGACGATCCCCGTGGCGATCATCGCGAAGACGAACTCGTAGAATGTCAGGTGCACGCCGGCGATGCCGCGGATGAGCTGATAGATCGGCCAGTGGTACAGGTACAGCCCATACGACCGTGTTCCGACCCACAGCAGCACCGGGATACTGAGGACTCGTGAGGTGGCGGCGCGCTCGTGGGTGACCGCCGCCACCATCATCAGCGTGGCGACGGCGCACAGTATGAAGCCACCGCGGAAGAGGAACGGATTGCCGCCCGACGGGCTGATCAGCCACATCCACCAGACCATCGCTGCGAGGATCAGGAATCCGAGCACCGCAACGAGGTCGAGCAGGTGGCCCTTCGTGCGCAGCGGCCCACGCATGACCGCGAGCGGGCGCCACACCATGGCGAATGCGGCGCCGAGGAGGAGGCCGGCCGCACGGCTGAAGGTGCCGAGGTACGACCAGTCGAACTTGGAGATCTCGCGCCCCGCAATCGACCAGTACGCGTCGGGTGTGACCTCCGGGGTGCCGATCGGGCCGGAGGTGTAGACGAGGGCCGTCACGAGCGTGATGAACAGCGCGGCTGCGACCAGCCACCGGCTGAGCCCGGCGATGTGGCGGGTGCCGCCCTTCAGGAGCGCGAACATGACGAGCGGCCAGACGACATAGAACTGTTCCTCCACGGCGAGGCTCCAGAGGTGACGCAGCGGTGCGAACTCGTTCGTCGCGGTGTACCCGGCTCCCGTCCAGATCTGGTACCAGTTCGACACGTAGAGCAGTGCGGCGATCACGTCGCCGCGCAGTTTGCCGAGTTCATCGCGATTGAACAGGGCCGTCCAGATCGTGATGGCGATCAGCATCGTGTACAACGCCGGCAGCAAGCGGCGCGCCCGCCGGTACCAGAACTGCTTCATGTCGACGGTCGACGTGCGTTCCTTCTCCGAGATGAGCAGCAGGGTGATCAGGTACCCGGAGATCACAAAGAAGACCTCGACGCCGAGGTAGCCGCCGGGGAGCCAGTCAGCGTTGGCGTGGTACACCATGACGGCCATGACGGCGAGTGCGCGCATGCCGTCGAGCCCGGGCAGGTAGGGCACGCGACTGATCTCGGGGGCTCGTCCTGATCGCTTCGAGGCGGGCACGTCGGGGCCCTTGCCCCACGGGATGCCGATGCGCTGGGTCGGGCGAGTATCAGCCCGCGTCGGCGCGTTGGTGGCGTCGGAGTTCACGTCGGGTCAGGATCTCGCAAGGTCGAGGTTCTCGCAGATCACGACGACCGAGTCGGGTCGGTTGAGTGCGTAGAGGTGGAGCCCCGGAGTGCCGGCTTCGATGAGATCGCTGCAGAGTTGGGTGGCGACGTCGATGCCGATCTTGCGGACCTCATCGGGATCGTCGGTGGCGTCGAGTCGATCGGCCAGCCAGGTGGGTAGCGCAGCGCCACTCATGTCGGCCATCCGTTTGATCTGGGCCTTGTTGGAGATTGGCATGATTCCAGGGAGGACCGGCTTGTCGACGCCGAGGGCCGCGAGTTCGTCGACGAGGCGCACCCAGTGATCGACCTCGAAGAAGAACTGCGTCAGGGCGAAGTCGGCGACCGAAAGTTTGTCGGCGAGGTGACGCCGGTCGGTGGCGCGGTCGGGCGAGCGAGGATGAACCTCGGGGTGAGCGGCAACACCGACGGCGAAGCATCCGGCGGCGACAACGTCTTCCAGGAGCTCGATGGCGTAGTGGTAGTCGCCTGCCTCATCTCGTCCATCGGCGGGTGGATCGCCGCCGAGCGCCAAGATGTTCTCGATACCGATCTGCTGATAGTTGTCGAGCAATGCGGCAACATCAGCGCGCGAGTGTCCGCGACAGGTGAGGTGCGGCATGGGGACCCACGGCGTCTCGACACGCATCCACTCCACCACGTCACCCGTGCGGTGACGGTCGGATCCACCGGCGCCGTAGGTGATCGACACGAAGTCGGGTCGGAGAGCTTCGAGTTCCGCCACCGTTCGCCCGAGCGTCATGTGCGCGCCCGACGTCTTCGGCGGGAAGAACTCGAACGACAACGTGCGTCCCTTTTCGAGCAGCGTCGGGATCCGGGCCATTCGACAAAGCTATCGACCAGTGGACCGCCCGAACGGACAGGTGAGCAAGGAGCGGTAGAGGGTCAACCAAACCACTCCTCGCTCGGTGATACCTTCCGCGATGGCCCGACCGGGTCATCGAACGAGGGGATGAATCAACATGCCGATGATCGAGAACTGGAAACTGGTCGTACTGCAGCGTTACGCCAAGTTCGACGGGCGGGCGGGCCGCGCCGAGTTCTGGTGGTTCGCCCTGGCGAACTTCCTGATCGTCTTGGTCCTGGCCATCCTGCTCAACGTCGCGTCGATCTTCTGGATCCTCTACATCGGGTATGGCCTGGCCGTCATCATTCCGTCGATAGCAGTCGCGATTCGTCGGCTGCACGACACCAACAAGTCCGGGTGGTTCCTGCTGATCGGCCTGATCCCGTTCATCGGCTTCATCCTGCTCATCGTGTTCTATGCAACCGAGGGCACGAACGGCCCGAACGACCACGGCGCCGCCGCAGAACCCGCCGCCGGCTGACCCCTCGTACAACACGGGTTGTACAACACGGGTCGTACAACAGGGGTCTTGCAAAAGGGGTCTGACCCCTGTTGCAAGACTTCAGTGGCGGAAGTGGCGTTGGCCGGTGAAGACCATGGCGATGCCGTGTTCGTCGGCTGCTGCGATGACTTCGTCGTCGCGAACCGACCCGCCGGGCTGGATCACCGAGGCAATGCCCGCTGCTGCGGCGGCGTCGAGGCCATCGCGGAACGGGAAGAAGGCGTCACTCGCACAGGCCCCACCGGTCGCCCGTCCGGCTGAACGGTCGGCTGCGATGCGCGCC
>JANPCI010000367.1:0-2090 GCA_031430875.1 Actinomycetes bacterium
GATTCTCGCGGCGACCAACATGGTGGCCGAGGGGGTCAAGTCGTCGCCCAGCGTGCTCGACCTGGCCCGCCGGTACGGTGTCGAGATGCCGATCACCGAACAGATCGTTGCCGTCTGCCACGAGGGCCGTCCGGCCCGTGAGGCGCTGGCGGCGCTGATGCAGCGCAGCCGTAAGGGAGAATTCGAGGCGTGAGCGCGGTCGAGCACGGAGCACCACCGGCTCCGTCGGAGACGATGGTCGGAGTGACAGGCGCGCCGTGCCGTTCGGTTGTCACCGGTTGGGGTGACGTCACGTCGTTCGGCAATGGCGATGTGCCTGATGCAACGGTGTCGTGGTACATCGCTGCCGAAGACCGCTGGCACGTGCCCGCCGATGAGCCCGCCGTGCGCCAACAGCGCATCGAGGGAACTGCCGTGGTCGAGACGCGCGTCCGCATCCCCGACGGCGACGCGGTGCAGCGGGTGTGGTCGGTTCCCGACCTTGGCGGGCTCACCGTGATCGAGGTCGAGAATGAGTCACCGCTGCCGTTCGCCGTGGCATTCGCCGGGGCGCGAGTACTGACCGAGCGACCACCGGCCGACGTGCCGATCAAGGGGCTCGATCTCCCAGCGGGGACGATCGTGCTCCCTGTCGGGCATCGATCATCGATTCGCGTGGCCATCCCCCACGTGCCGGCGCGCATCAACACCTGGGCATTGCCTGCACTGGCTCCGGCGATGGCGGTCGTGCGGGGCTGGCTGACTGTCGTCCATCAGGCCAGCCGGGTGGTGCTTCCCGATGCCGGACTCGCTGATGCATTGACTGCAGCGCGTTGCGATCTGCTGCTGCGGGGCCCTGTGGATCCAAGCGATCCGATCGGATTTCTGTTCGACGTGGCCGAATTGGTTCGGCTCGGCGACGATGCCGACGCGTGGATGCCTGAGATCGTCGAACCGATTGCCGGTATCAGTCGCTCGAACGGACCCGAGGTCGACGCTGCGCTGGAAGCATGCGAGCGGTTGGCGTTGACGGCCGGCGACGACCGGGCCGTGGGCGACATCTCCAAGCTCCGCGCTCGCCGGGTCCGTGACGGCCGGGTTGCTCCGGATGCAGGGCGCCCAGCGTCGTTCTCCGATGTACGTCGTGGCGCATCAGTCGGCCGGTTCGTCGCCCAGATCGAGCAACGCATCGCTGATGGCGGTCGATTGCTCAGCGCCGGGATTCCCCACCGTTGGCTCGGAGCCAACTTCGAGGTGCATCGCATCCCTACCGGACCACGCTCGACCGTGTCATTCGCAGTGCGGTGGCACGGGGAACGTCCCGCGGTGCTGTGGGAGCAGCACGGCGACCTCCAGCAGCTCTCGGCTCCCGGCGTCGATCCCGAATGGTCGACCCTCGAGGCGTCAGGCGAGGCCCTGTGGGCGCCGCCTCCGCAGCCCACCCGCATCGGCGTGAGCATCGATCTCGGTCCTGTATGATCGCGATGGGTGACCGCGATGGGTGACCGCGATGGGTGAGAGGGACCGTTGGGAGTGACGGGTCCGAAACCGTCGAAGAAGCGGGCACCGACGCGCTCCATCGAGAAGGAGATGTGGGCGCGCGGCCACGACGTGGTGGTCGGCATCGACGAGGTCGGTCGTGGCGCGTGGGCGGGGCCGCTGTCGGTCGGCGCGGCCATCTTGCCTCGCGACACCCGTGTCAACGGGGTGCGCGATTCGAAACTGCTGAGCGAGCGTGAGCGTGAGGCAATCTTCGACCGCTTGACCGAGTGGTGCGTGGCCTGGTCGGTCGGCTCCGCAAGTCAAGCGGAGTGTGATCACCTCGGCATGTCGGCGGCACAGAAGTTGGCGGCGCGCCGTGCGATCGAGGGGTTGGGCGTCGATCCCGACGTGGCGGTGACCGACGGCAAGTGGGATTTCGTGTCGCCGTCGGTTCCGCACGTGGAGCTCGCGGTGAAGGCCGACCTGCGGTGTCTGAGTGTTGCGACGGCGAGCATCCTTGCCAAGGTGGTGCGCGATCGCCAGATGCGGGCCAACGCCGAGAGCTATCCGAACTGGTCGTTCGACACGAACAAGGGCTATCCGTGCCCGGTACACAAGGCGGCGCTTGT
>JANPCI010000368.1:0-7625 GCA_031430875.1 Actinomycetes bacterium
GTGTCGGGCGATGTCGTGCTCATGATGCGGCCTCCTGGCTCGATGCGGGCTCGGCGTTGCGAGCGATGTCGTCGGCCGGCGCGTCACCGGCGAGATGGGTTCCCGTGACGTGAAGGAACACGTCGTCGAGCGTTGGGGTGCGCAGCGTCAACGACCGCACCGGCACCCCGCACCCGTTGAGCGCCACGGCCACCTGGGCGATGAGACCGGCACCGTTGGGGGTGGCCAGTGCGAGTTCGTTGTTGTGGGTCTTGATCTCGTCGATCCCGTCGATCGCCCGCAGCGCTTCGGTGGCGACGGTGATGTCACCGCCGACCTCGGCCACGATCAGGTCGGTGCCGATGGAGCGCTTGAGGTCTGTCGGCGTGCCCTCGGCCTTGATGAGTCCGTCGGAGATGATGCCGACTCGATCGGCCAACGCGTCGGCTTCCTCCAGGTACTGCGTCGTCAGGAAGATCGTGGTGCCGTGGTCGGCGTTCAGGCGCCTCACCTCGGCCCACACTGCGGATCGACTGGCCGGGTCGAGGCCGGTCGTGGGTTCATCGAGGAACAGGATCTGCGGCCGGTGGATGAGCGACATGGCGAGGTCGAGGCGACGCTTCATGCCGCCCGAGTACGAGTCGACTCGGTCGTCGATGGCAGTCCCGATGTCGACGAGGCCGATCACGGCGTCCATCCGAGTGGCGATGTCGGCCTTGCTCAATCCGTACAGGCGACCTTGCAGCTCCAGCATCTCTCGGCCGGTCTGCTTGCCATCGATCGAGTAGTCCTGTAGCGCCACGCCGATGCGCAGGCGGATGTCGCTGGGCTGTGTGGCGACATCGAAGCCGGCGACCGATGCTGATCCCGACGTGATGCCGAGCAGTGTGCAGAGCATCTTCACGGTGGTCGACTTGCCGGCACCGTTCGGGCCGAGGAAGCCGTAGATCTCGCCGTAGGAAATGTCGAGGTCGATGCCGGCGACTGCATCGTTGGTTCCGAAGGTTCGTGTGAGGGCGTTGGCCTCGATCGCTGAAGGCATGGCCGTGATCATGCCCGAGGGGTGTGACAATCCCACGCGCCCATCCGTCACGTTTGACCCGGCACCGTGCCGTCCTCCTCGTTTGTGTTGCAGTTCCGTTGGGACGGGCCAACGGAACTGTCACGCAAACAGAATGTGGTGGTCTGTTCAGGCTTCGAGGCGGCCGTCGACGATGTGAACGCTGCGATCGCAGTAGTGGGTGATGCGCTCGTCGTGGGTGACGACGATCGCCGCCCTGCCACGCGACTTCATCTCGTTGCGGATCAACTCCATCACCTGCTCGCCGAGCTTGGTGTCGAGTGCCGAGGTCGGTTCGTCGAACAACACCAGCGACGGGTCGTTCATCAGCGCCCGCCCGATGGCGACACGCTGGCGCTGGCCGCCCGACAGCTGCGACGGCAGGTTCTTCGCACGGTCGGCCAGGCCGAGTTCCTCGAGCAACTGATCGGCTCGGGCCCTCGCCGGAGCGCCTGTGCGCTTGCCGAGTTCGTCGACCACCAGCAGGTTCTCGCGGGCGTTCAGGAACGGCACCAGGTTGACCGACTGGAACACGAAGCCGACCTTGTTCTGGCGGAACTTGGTGAGCTCTTTCGCGCTGTGGCCGGAGATGTCCTCTCCCCCCACGACGATGCGTCCTTCCGTCGCCGACAGGATGCCCCCGGCGATCGAACACAACGTGGTCTTGCCCGACCCGGATGGGCCCACGAGCGCGACCATCTCGTCACTGGCGAGCGTGAGCGTGGCGTGGTCGAGCGCGACGACCTCGGAGCCGTCGCCCATCGTGTACACCTTGCGCACAGCCGACATTTCGAGCGCCGTCGTGAGGGTGGTGCCGGACGTGCTTGAGGGGCTGGACGGGCTGGACGATGCAGTGTTCATGAGGTGGTTCCGATCGCAGAGGCGGGATCGATGCGCAACACGCGGCGCAGCGAGAACGAACAGCCGAGAACGGCTGCGACGAGCAGGAGGAGGACGCTCAGGATGATGCGGCCCGGTGTGATGAGCAACGGGATCGACCCGGCCGGGAGCACGAGATCGAGGATCACCACGAGCGTGCCGGCGATCAGCGCAGCGATGGCGGTGACCACCACGGCCTGGGCAACGAGCCCGGCGAAGATCGTCGACGACTTGGCGCCGAGTGCCTTCAACACGCCGTAGAGACTGGTGCGCTCCACGGTGAGGAGCGCGAAGAACAACCCGATCACCACGAGAGCGATCACGACTGTCACCCCGATGATCTGATTGAACGTGTTCTGCTGCTCGGTCACGCCCGGAATCGCCGCGACGGCCTCGTCGACCGTGTACGAATCGGTGGCACCGGCGGTGGCCGCATCGATGGCGTCGGGAAGGTTGGCGCCGTCGCCACGCACGATCAGCGCCTGGAACACGTCGGGGCCCAACTGCGCATCGGGTCGGTTCGCGCTCAGCACGTCGCGCCACGTGTCGGGCGACGCCCACAGGCTCGACTGGCCGTTGAAGTTCGTGTCCTCGACGAAGCCGATGATCTCGATCGGGCTGCGCGCCGGACCGACCTCGATGATCATGCCCTCCTCGACGCCGCTGGCTTTGATCGTCTCGTCGGCCCACGCCTGGCCGTACGCCGGTGCGTCCGGGACGCCCGTTGGCGCGAGTTCGTAGCCGAACAGGGCAACGCTCGCGAGATCGCGGGGACCGTTGCCAGGCACCCTGGCACCCAACTGCACATTGCCGATCCCACCGACCTCGGTCACGCCGTCGACGGCCTCGACCTGGGCGCGCAGCTCGGGATCGATCCGGCTGCGTACGAACGATGCCTGCGCCGTATCGGAGTACACGATGGCGTCGGCGTCCTGCGCCCGGATCGCGCCTGTCGACGAGGCGATGAGTCCGTCGAGCAACCCGCCGAGGAACATCAACAGGATCGCGATGAGCGTGAGGATCACCGTCGCAGTCGCGAATCGGCCCGGCCGACGGCGGAGTTCCTTCAGGGCAAGTTTCACGAACCGACCCCTTGACCGGTGGTCGCTTGGATCGGGTCGATCTGCAACACGCGCCGCGCCGCCACGAGCGAACTCAGCACGCCGAGCGACAACAGCAGAACCGACCAGAAGATCACCGCGCTGGTTTCGAATTGCAGGGCGATTCCACCGAGGGCCTGCTGCGACAAGGGGAAGTAGAGGAGTGTGCCGATCAGCAACCCGAGCCCGATGATGACGACCACCTGGATCAAGAGCGACGACACGAGCCGCCCGGCCGGCGCACCGATGGCACGCAGCAGCGTGAGCGAGTTCGCCTTCTGGAACGTGACGATCAGGAAGAACAGACCCGTCACGCACGGCACGACGAGCCCGTAGAGCAGGAAGATGATGTTGAACGACTGCTGTACCTGCGCGACGCCGGGTGTCTCGGCCGCAGCGTCCTCTTTGGTCAGGGCGTCGAGATCGAGCGACTGCTCGTTGATCGATGTCACCGTCTCGTCGGGTGTGTAGCCGTCGGCGGGGATGACGCCGAGCACGTTGGGCAGCGGTGTGCCGGCGTCGGGGTTCACACTCTTGATGGCGTCGAGGTAGGTCTCGTAGGAGACGAACAGAGTGGGCGTCAAGTTGAGCTGCGCGTTCTCGGCGACGCCGACGATCGTAAACTCCTTGTCACCCGGAAGCAGCGTGACGGTGTCGCCGATGCCATAGCCGAGCTGCACATCGGCGTCGCTCACGACCGCTTCGTTGTCGGCGGTCGGCAACCTGCCGTCGACAACCGTCGTAGGTGCTCCGATGCCGTTGCCGTCGGGGCCGAGTTCGTAACCGATGATCGTGGTGTCGAACGTCTCGCCGTCGGCGTTGCCACTCGGCAGGCCCGTGAAGGTGCCCTGCCCGATCGGGCCGACCTCGCCGACACCGGGAGCGGCGCGAACCTGGGCATCCATTTCCGGGGTGATCACGCTGCCCTGGATGACTCGCTGCCCGTCGACGCTGTAGACGAGCACCGGGGCGCTCTGCTCTCGGATCGCTCCGATGAAGCCGGTGATCAGACCGTTCTGGAGTGACTGCTGGAACAGGATGAGGAACACCAACAACGCAATGGCGGCGATGAGGAGGGCGAAGCGCACCTTGGCGCGAGCCATCTCTTTGAAAGCAAGAAACATCGTCGGTAGGACCTCGGGACCGGACGCTACCGATCGAATTCCGACTTCGTTGGCGGGGGAGGGGACGGTCGTGGGAAGCTGCGCCGATGAGCTATCCGGTCGCGTTGTACTTGCAGGACGCCCACGACATTCGCCAAGGCATCGAGCTCGTGCGCTACGCCGAGGCCAAGGGCTTCGACGCCGTGTGGCAGGCCG
The DNA here is from genome assembly GCA_031430875.1 of Actinomycetes bacterium. Lineage (GTDB taxonomy): Bacteria > Actinomycetota > Acidimicrobiia > Acidimicrobiales > Ilumatobacteraceae > Sva-07. The sequence continues at coordinate 4,338 of JANPCI010000368.1, forward strand.
ACAGCCGCCTCGTGCGCGATGCCGTCGTCCCGATGGCTGCCTTTGCCGCGACGACCGAGCGGATCAAGATCGGCTCCGGCGTCATCGACTGTTGGACGCGAAACCCGGCGCGCCTCGCCTCGACGTTCTCCACACTCGACGACCTCGCACCAGGTCGAATGATCTGCGGGCTCGGCGCGTGGTGGGATCCGCTGGCGGCGAAGGTCGGTATCGACCGCAGCCGGCCCCTCAAGGTGATGCGCGAGGTCGTCGAGGCTGTGCGTGGGCTGCTCAACAACGAGACGGTGACGATGGACGGCTACTACGTCCATCTCGACGGCGTCGAGCTCGACTACGTGTACCAGGAGCGACGGGCGAAGGACGTGCCGATCTACATCGGTGCCACCGGTATGCAGATGATGGAACTGACTGGTGAGATCGCCGACGGCGCAGTCCTCAACTACCTGGTGTCGCCGAGCTACAACGTCGGCGCGCTCGACGCGCTGGCACGCGGCGCGGCGAAGGCCGGCCGCACGCTCGACGACATCGACCGCCCGCAGCTGATCGTCTGCTCGGTCGACGACGACCGCCAGGCCGCGCTCGACGGCGCCCGCCTCCTCGTCACCCAGTACCTCGGCCAACAGCCCCACATCATGAAGGCGTCAGGCGTGCCGCAGGAACTGCTCGACGAGATCGGCAAGGTGCTCACGTGGCCTGCCACCCACGACGAAGTGGTCGCGGCGAGCAAGCTCGTGCCCGACGACATCGTCCAGATGATCACCGCATCGGGTACGCCCGACGAGGTGCGCGCCAAGGTCGACGAGTACGTCGCGTCAGGTTGTACCTGCCCGATCTTGTACCCGTTGGCCGACGACGTGCACCTGATGATCGACACGTTCGCCCGCTGAAACGTCACGTTTGACCCGGCACCGTGTGACGGTGTGCGTAGGGTCGGGCGATGCGCATCACGTTGCCATCAGGAAGCGAGGCCGAGCTCGCGAAGCCGACCGACGACGCTGCGACCATGGGGCTCGTCATCACGCCTGACATCTTCGGATTGCGTCCGCTCTTCGACGAGATGGTCGCTCGACTGTCGTCGGAGTGGTCGATGACGGTGATCGCCGTCGAACCGTTCCCCGGCCTCGACCTCGGCCCCGACGTCGAACCCCGGATGGCCGCGATGTCGAGCCTCGACGACGCCATCCATCTGCGTGATCTGGAGGAGGCTGCGGCCGCGACCGGCTGCGATCGGGTGGGCCTGCTCGGGTTCTGTATGGGCGGGATGTACTGCTTCAAATCGGCGCGCAGTGATCGTTTCGCGAGGATCGCCAGCTTCTACGGAATGATCCGTCTGCCCGACGCATGGAAGGGCGCTGGGCAGGGCGAACCGCTCGATCATCTCGCCGCCGGTCATCCCGACCGTGTGCTTGCGATCATCGGTGCACTCGATCCGTACACGCCGCCCGACGACGTCGTCGCCCTCGGGGCCTCCGGCGTGAACGTGGTGCAGTACCCCGACGCCGAGCACGGGTTCGCTCACGCCCCCGAGCGTCCGGCCCATCGTCCAGCTGATGCCGCCGACGCCTTCGAACGCGCCCACACCTGGCTTGTTACACCTGGGGTCTGACCCCGGATGTAACGGCGGATGCAACGGCGGATGCAACGGCGGATGCAACGGTCAGCGGGAGCGGAGTTCGAGGCGGTCGCGCTGGGTGATCTTGTAGGTGCGGTCGCTCTGTTCGAGCCAGCCGAGGCGGATGAAGCTGGCGATGGCCTTGTTGACCCGCTCGCGAGACGCGCCGACCATCCCGGCCAACTCCTCCTGCGTCACCGGCAGGGTGAACTCGTCGGTGCCGTCAGCCAACTCGAGCAGGCGCTTGGCCGTGCGGCCCGTGACGTCGAGGAACACCGAGTCGGCAAGTGCCTCGTCGGTGACCCTGATCCGTTGGGCCAACATGCGCGTGACGTTCCACAACAGCTTCGGATTCTCTTCGAACATCTCGAACACGGGGCCGTACGGGATCGACAACAACGTGGTCGGCTCGAGAGCGCGGGCCATCGCCGAACGGGGACCGTCGTCGAGCATGCCCATCTCGCCGAACAAGTCGTTGGCCTCCATCAATGCGACCACGCTCTCGCGTCGGTCGATCGGATTCGCCAGCGCAATCGCGATCCGGCCCCGCAGGACGAGATAGAGCGCTTCGGGCGGATCACCCTCGTTGAACAGCACGTCGCCCCTGATCAGGTGCAGCTCATGGCCCGCCATTGCGACGCGCCCCAACGCGTCGGACGCTGCATCAGCGAAGAAGTCGGTGCGGGCGAGGGTGTCTTCGTGAGCCATGACTTCGGTCACGGTACTACCCTGCGCGGTCATGACCGGCGCTGAGCACACCTGGACGATCGTGGTCGGTGGCGGCAGCGGCGAGCGCTTCGGGACCCTGAAGCAGTACGAGCCCCTCGGTGAACGCCGCGTGATCGATCACTCTCGAACCAGTGCCGAGGAATCCTGTGACGGTGTCGTCGTCGTCGTTCCGGCCGTCGACGCCGACCGCGAACGAGCCGTGGCCGGCGGCGCAACGCGCAGCGAGTCGGTTCGTGCGGGCCTTGCCGCGGTGCCCGATGATGCCACGATCATCTGTGTGCATGATGCCGCCCGGCCGTTCGCAACGCCGGAGCTCTTCCGGCGGGTCATCGATGCCGTCGTTGCGGGCGCCGATGGGGCGGTCCCCGGTGTCGCGGTCACCGACACCATCAAGATCGTCGTGGATGCCGTCGTGGTGTCGACCCCGGATCGGTCATCTCTCGTCGCTGTCCAGACCCCCCAGGCGTTCCGGGCCGAAATTCTGCGCCGTGCGCATGACGGCGGTGATGCCTCCACCGACGATGCCGCGCTCGTCGAGCGGATCGGTGGCCATGTCGTGGTCGTCGCCGGCGAGGCCCACAACCGCAAGATCACTCATCCCGACGACCTCGAGTGGGCCCGCCGGCAGCTCGTCGTCGACCAGACAGGATCCACCTCATGAGCAACACCGTCGCCGATTTTCGAGTCGGTCAGGGCTTCGACATCCACCGGTTCAGCACCGATCCGAATCGAGTCCTTGTGCTCGGCGGCTGCCAGTTCGATGGCGAACCCGGCCTCGAGGGCCACAGTGACGCCGACGCAGTTGCCCACGCATGTGCCGACGCGCTCCTCGGCGCCGCGGGGCTCGGCGACATCGGAATGCATTTCCCCGATACCGATCCGAGGTGGGAAGGAGCCGACTCGATGGCGCTGCTGCGTCACGTTGCGGCCATGCTCGCCGAGGATGG
>JANPCI010000369.1:0-14518 GCA_031430875.1 Actinomycetes bacterium
GGTGCGGCGGAACATCGGGGTGGTGCCCGAGTTGCTCGGCTGGGACCCCGATCGGATTGCCGCACGCTGCGACGAACTCGCCGAACTCGTCGGGCTCGAGCGGGACCTCCTCGATCGGTATCCGGCGGCGCTCTCAGGTGGCCAGCAGCAGCGCGCCGGCGTGGCGCGAGCGCTTGCGGCCGATCCTCCGATTCTGCTGATGGACGAGCCCTACAGCGCCGTGGATCCAATCGTTCGCGCCCGGCTCCAAGACGATCTGCTGGCGTTGCAAGCCACCGTGCACAAGACCATCGTCATCGTGACCCATGACATCGACGAGGCGATCAAGCTCGCCGATCGAGTGGCAATCATGAACGTTGGCGGCCATCTGGAACAGTTCGCCACTCCCGACGAGCTGCTCGACTCGCCGGCCAACGAGTTCGTTGCGTCATTCCTCGGACGCGAGCGAGGCCTACGCAGGCTGGCGCTGCGGACGGTTGCCGACGTCACCCCGATCGTCGGGCCTGCGGTGTCGCCCGCGGCGGCACCGTCCGTTGCCATCGGTGTGATGGAGCAGTTCGGCACGACGTGGGTGGCCGTCGTCGAGGCCGAGACGCTGCACGGCTGGCTGAGTCGGGGGGCCGTCGAGGCTGCCCTTGATGGTGACGGGGGTGACGGCGGTGCGCTCGGGTCCACGGTCGGCGAACTGCCCATGCGCCCGTTCGGTTCACGTGTGTCGCCGACGACCCCGCTGCGCGAGGCGCTCGATGTGATCGTCAACGCCCGTTCCCGAATGGCGGCGGTCATCGACAGCGACGGCGAGCACGACCGCTATCTGGGGATGATCACGATCGACGAGGTGGCCGGAGGTCTCGAGTCGTGATCGCCGACGAACGGCGCTCGCTGATCTGGTGGGCCTGGGTCGGCGATCACCTCGACGAGATCTGGCAGCGCACGGTCGAACACGTGCAGATCGCGCTCATCGCCATCGTCGTCGGAAGCCTGCTCTCGTTCGTGCTGTCCGTGGTCGCCGTGCGGATCCGATGGACGTTCAAGCCGATCACGCGGGTCGGCTCGATTCTCTACACCATCCCGAGCCTTGCGCTGTTCGGGCTGCTGGTCCCATTCACCGGATTGGGTCTGTTGACCGCCGAGATCGCCCTCGTCAGCTACACCATCTTCATCTTGGTGTCGAACACCGTGGCCGGACTCGACGCAGTACCGGCGCCGGTGAAGGAAGCGGCCGATGCAATGGGGTACACGTGGTGGCGCCGGCTCATCGCCGTCGAGTTTCCCCTGGCGCTGCCCGCCGTGGTTGCAGGTCTGCGAATCGCGTCGGTGACCGTGATCGGTCTGGTCACGATCGCAGCATTCATCGGCAACGGTGGGTACGGCGCGCTGATCAACGACGGCCTGCAGCGGAGCTTTCCGACCCCCATCGTCATCGGTTCGGTGCTGTCGGTGGCATTCGCACTCCTGGTCGATGGCCTGCTGGCGTTCGCGCTGTGGGCGCTCACCCCGTGGCGGCGACGGTTGTGAACACGATCAGTGGGGCCATCGACTTCCTGTTGACGCCCGAGAACTGGACGGGGCCCCGTGGAATTCTCGCTCGAACCCAGGCACAGATCTGGATCTCCGTCGTTTCGATGGCGATGTCTGCAGCAATCGCGATACCCGCAGCGGTCTGGCTCGCTCACCGGCGTCGCGTCCCGAACCTCTCGGTGGCGATGGTCAACCTCGGTCGGGCGATCCCGTCGTTCGCCATCATCGTGCTCATCTTTCCGTTCAGTATCCGCTTCGGCTTCGGACTCGGCTTCTGGCCGACGTGCGTCGCCCTCGTCATCATCGGCGTCCCGCCGATGTTCACCAATGCCTACAGCGGTGTCGCGAGTACGCCGCGCGACATGGTCGAGGCCGCGTCCGGCATCGGGATGACCGACCACCAGGTGCTGCGTAAGGTGGAGCTCCCTGTTGCGCTTCCGCTCCTCATCACCGGTGTACGGATCGCCGCGGTCACGATCGTGGCGACGGCCACCCTCGGCGCCATCGTCGGCTACGACTGTCTGGGCACGTACATCGTGTCCGGGCTGCGTCGAGGTGAGAGCGGCAGACCGGAGGTGCTGGTCGGCGCCGTGCTCGTGGCGTTGCTGGCCCTCTCCGTGGATCTGATCCTCGACCGCGTCGAGCGTCGCATGACGCCCTGGAATACTTAACTACTGTCGGAGGTTCTCCACGTGTCCTGCTGCACCCCTGAATCGAGGCCCCGATGACCATTCGACGAATTCCCCTTCTTGCCGCTGCCGCGCTCGTACTGGCGGTGCCGCTGGCGGCGTGTGGCAGCGACGACAGTTCGAGTGAGGCGACCACCGCAGCGGCCGGTGCCACCACAGCGGAGGCAACGGGCTCCGAGGCAACGGGCAGCGTGCCTGACGGCCCCACGATCAGCATCGGCGCTCAGGACTTCGGAGAGAGCGCCATCCTTGCCGAAATCTACGGCCAGGCGCTCGAAGCCGCCGGGTATCCGGTGTCGCAAGAGGCGCTCGGGGGATTTCGCGACCTCGTCTTCGCGGCGTTCGAATCGGGCGACATCAACCTGACACCCGAGTACGCCGCTTCGGCGCTCGAATTCCTCAACGACTTCGCCGGCGAGGCGACCAGCGACCCGGCAGCCACCGTCGCTCTCTTGCAGACACAGCTCGAGTCGCGGGGCCTGGTGGCCTTCGAGCCGTCACCTGCCGTCGACTCCAACTCATTCGTCGTCACTGCCGAAACCGCAGAGCGGCTCGGCCTCGAGAACGTGAGCGATCTCACCGCCGACCTGCGCCTCGGAGGACCGGCGGACTGCCCCGACAACGCGTCGTGCTTGCCGGGTCTGTTGTCGACCTACGATCTCGACCTGTCCGAGAACTTCACCCCGCTCGACGGTGGTGGCCCGCTGACCGTGGCTGCACTCGACGGCGGTGAGATCGATGTCGCGATCCTTTTCTCCACCGACGGCACCATCGCCGACAAGGGCTGGGTGGTGTTGAAGGACGACAAGGGCTTGATCAATGCCGACAACATCGTTCCGATCGGATCACAGGAGCTGGTCGACACCTATGGCGACGCATTGGCGACGCTGATCAACAAGATCAGTGCCAGCCTGGACACCGCGGAGCTCACCGAGCTGAACCGCCGCGTCGGGATCGAGCTCGAGGATGCTGACGCCGTGGCGCTCTCGTGGCTCCAAGCGGAGGGTCTGGTCAGCTGATCGCCGACATTCCGACGAGGAACGCCCTGACGTTGTCGCCGATGGCGTCGACGTCATAGCCACCCTCCTGCAGCACCACCGTCGGGAGTCCGAGTTCGGCGACACACTCGCCTTGGCGTCGGAACCCGTCGGTCGTGATCGCAAGATCGGAGATCGGGTCGTTGTGAAACGTGTCGACGCCGAGCGACACGATCACGAGACCGGCTCCGAATGCAGCAACCGCTTCAAGTGCAAGCTCCAGAGCGCCGAGGTAGCCCTCGTCGTCAGTTCCCACAGCGAGCGGCAGGTTCAGGTTCGCTCCGGTTCCGCGACCGGCGCCCCGCTCGTCGGCAAACCCCGTGACATAGGGATAGGCCCGGGCCGGGTCGCCGTGCAGCGAGACATACTGCACGTCGTCGCGGCCGTAGAAGATCTGCTGTGTCCCGTTGCCGTGGTGGTAGTCGACGTCGAGCACGGTGACCTTCGTGCCCGTCTTCGAGGCAGCGTGGTGAGCCGCAACTGCGGCGTTGTTGAAGAAGCAGTAACCGCCGTAGAGACCGGTCGGAGCGTGATGGCCGGGCGGGCGACACAGCCCGTACGCGGTTGCTCGACCCGCCAGGACCGCATCGGTCGAAGTGAGCGCAATGTCGACCGCTGAACGCGCCGCGTCATACGTGCCCTGGGTGATCGGCGTCGTCGTCTCGAAACACCAGCGGCCGAGTTCGTGGTCGACGACGGACCGATCAGGGAACGGCCCGATCCCGTCGACAAGGCCTGGCATGGCGAACATGTCGGGGACGACGTCGTGCGTGCCGGGGTGACGAACCTGATAGTCGGCCCACGCGCGCTCGAGGAACCGCACGAGCCCTGCGTCGTGGACCGCCTCGATCGACGTGGCATCCCAGGTCGTCGGCTCGATCAGCGAGAACCTGTCGTCGGCAGCCAACGTGTTGCGGATGGCATCAGCGCGGCCAGGGTGCTCGAACGGCGACTGCAACCCTGACGACTCGATCTCGGCGAGCGGTGCGTGCCCGCGGTGACGGTCAGAAGCGATCACGAGCATCGCGAAACCTCAACTCAGTGAACGACGCCGGCTCGGCGCAGCGCGTCGGTGCGGTGCGGCTCGACCAACACCGCCGCCAGGGCCAGCTCGAGGCCCAGCACAGCGTTCGCCCGGTACGCATCCCAGTCGATCGTGCCCTGCGCCCATCGCTCCAGGCCACGGATCCATTGAACGAACACGTGACGAGCGAGCCGGTCGGTGTCGCACTCGACGTAGAACAGGCCGGCGGCCCGAGCCTTGGCGAGATCAACCTCGATCGACCCGATGATGCGGTCGCCGACAGCTCCCATACGTTGCGAGCCGGGGCTGGTTCCGAGCGTTGCAAGCACGGGCCGCCACACGTGGTCGGCCGATCCAATCGTGTCGTCGAGTGCCCGGAGCAACACCCGAGTGCCATCGATCGGCGGTGAGGCCGGCTGCTCGTCGAGAGCCAGTTCGAGCTCGTCGAGGCCACTGCTGACGAAGGCGACGAGCACACCGTTGCGATCGGTGAACTGGTTGTACAGCGTCGCCACCGCGACGTTTGCCCGTTCGGCCAGCTTGCGCATGGTGAGCCCATCGAGTCCATCGGAGGCAATGATGTCGCCCACGGCCGCCAGGATCTCCGAGCGCGTCCGCCGCTGTCGGGTCTCCCAGCCGTGACTCATGGTGCCGCAGAGCTTATGAGATGCCGTAAGACGCTCGCTGCATCAGCCGGATCCTCGCGCCGAGCTTGACATCGCAACGCCCGGGTGATCTCATCCGTCCATGACCCGTCTCGGCTACCAGATCCCCAACTTCACGTACCCGGGCGTCGGCCCGGCCGAACTGTTCGACGTCGTTGCCGCCCAGGCGAGAGACGCCGACACGTCGGGATTCGACACCGTGCTGGTGATGGATCACTTCTTCCAGTTGCCGATGCTGGGAACGCCCGACCAGTACATGCTCGAGTGCTACGCGCTGCTCTCGGCGCTGGCTCGCGAGACGTCGACGGTGCGATTGAGTGCGCTCGTGACAGGCAACACCTACCGCAACCCGGCCGTGCTCGCGAAGACGGTCACGACACTCGACATCGTGTCGAATGGCCGGGCGCAGCTCGGCATCGGGGCGGGCTGGTTCGAACTCGAACACGACGCCTTCGGGATCGAGTTCGGAACGTTCACCGACCGCTTCGAGAAGCTCGAGGAGGCGTTGCAGATCATCATCCCGATGCTGCGTGGAGAGCGGCCGTCGCTCGACGGCGCGCGGTACACAGCCAGAGACGCGATGAACGAACCGCCGGCGGTGTCGCGGATCCCCGTGATGATCGGTGGCGGCGGCGAGCGAAAGACGCTCCGGATGGTGGCCCAGTACGCCGACGAGTCGAACATCATCTGCGCACCCGACGATGTGCAACGCAAGCTCGACGCCCTCGACGGCCATTGCGCAACGCTCGGTCGCGATCGTTCCGAGATCACCGTGTCGTGGCAGAAGACGGCCTGCATTGCACCGACCGCCGATGAGGCCAAGGCTGACCTTGTCGCCTACTTCGGTCTGCGGGGTCTCGACCTGGCTTCGATGTCCGACGACGAGCAGGCGGTGTGGCTCGGCAACTTCATCTGGGGCGATCCCGACACGGTCGGCGAACAGTTCGCCGCGATGCTTCAGCCCGGCATCGACGGCTTCACCATCAACATGCCCGCCAACGGCCACGTCGAAGGCCGAGTGGCCCTCCTCGGCCAGACCCTCGCCCCCCTCATCTCCTGAGTGTTACATCTGGGGTCTGACCCCAGATGTAACTGTCAGTCGACGAGGGCGAGTTCATCGTTGAGATACTCGTCGCGGCATTTGGCGCGCTGGAGCTTGCCGCTGGATGTCTTGGGCAGGGTTCCGGGTGTCACCAGCATCACGTCGCGCGGTGGCAGGCCACACACTTCGAGGGTCCGATGGTGGATCCGTTCGCGAATTTCGCTGAGATCACCTGAGGTATCACTCACCCGCACCTCGGCGACCACCACCACGCTCTCCTTGCCCTTGTAGCCCTCCATACCGAAGGCGATCACATTGCCGGCGCGCACACCGTCGAGCGGACCGACGGAGCGTTCGATGTCCTCCGGAAAGACGTTGCGACCACCGACGATGATGACGTCCTTGATGCGGCCGCACAGCACGAGCTCACCGTCGAGGATGTAGGCGAGATCGCCGGTGCACAGCCAGCCGTCGCGGAAGAGCGCGGCCGTGGCGTCGGGCCGCTTGTAGTAGCCGGGGGTGACCGACGTGCCGCGCAACAGCAGTTCGCCGACGTGCCGCTCAGGCAGCTCCTCGAACGACTCGGGGTGCACCACCTTCATCTCCAACCCCGGCACCGGTTTGCCAAGCAGCGGCAACTGTCGGGCTGTGAGCCCGAGCTCGTCGGGATCGGTGACCTCGACCGGTTTCGCCACCCGCTGCGTTTCGAGCACCACCCGATCCACCGTGTCGGTCACGAGCCCTCGGTATCGCGGCGGGAAGGTGCCGGCAATGGCGACCTCGGCCATCCCGAACGCCGGGAACATGCCACCCGGCGTGAACCCGAACCGGCCCGCTTCGGCCACGAACGCGTTCACCGCATTCGGATCGACCGGCTCCGCTCCCGACAGCGCGACGGTCAGCCTCGACAGGTCGAGGTCCTTCATGCGCTTGAGCGCGCGGGTGGCAAGCACCCATGAGAAGTTCGGGCCGGCAGTCGCTGTGGCCCGATAGTCCGAAAGCCACTGCATCCAGTTGCCGGGATGCGCAAGGAAGTCCTGCGGCGCCGCCTGCACGAGGTCGATCCCCTTGGTCATGGGGAGTGCGAGAAACCCGACGAGGCCCATGTCGTGATACAGCGGGAGCCACGACACCATCAGATCGTCGGCCCCCACCTCGGCGGCCGCTTCGACGGCATCGATGTTCGCACTGAGGACCCGGTCGGGGATCAACACGCCCTTGGGCTCGCTCGTCGAGCCGCTCGTGTACTGCAAGATCACGAGCCGTTCGGGATCGTGCGGCGGGATCTCCAACGAATCGCCCGACGGCACGTTCGGCGAACCAGGCATCACACTCTTCATCGCCATGATCGGCGGATCGCCGTCCTCGGCCACGTAGAAGTCGGCGAGCAGATCGTCGATCAGCAGGAGCTTGGCGTCGCCGTGACGGATTCGACCCCGGGTGCTGTCGATGAACACGTCGAGCGAACCCATCCGCATCGGCAGGGGCAGAACCATCGAGGCGAGCCCCGCCATCCAGCATCCACGAATGATGGTGATCAACTCACGGCTCGTCGGCCCGAGAATGGCCACGTGATCGCCTGGCACGAGGCCGCGCGCCTGGAGCGCCGCTCCAACCGCACGGGCGTCGTCGTGGATCTCTCTCCAGCTGGCCCGCACCGGGCCATCGGCGGTCACCATCGACGCTCCGACGAACGTCACTCCGGTACCGGAATCGGCCGCCCGCTCCAGCCGTTCGATGGTCGACAAGTGTTCGGTGTCGCTCATGTGGGAAACAGTAGCCCGCGACGTCCGAACCAGCCCTGGCACAGCGGCGATGAACGCGTCGGCATCGCGGCGTCCTGTGCCAAGCTCATGGCGATGTCTTCGCAGCTCTTCACGGGCGCCGACCTGCTCATCGAGGGCGAGTTCCGACGCGCTGACCTCGTCGCTATCGATGGCGTCATCGCAGCGGTCGGCTCACCTTTCGAACCGGGTCCGGCGGAGCGCATCGACTGCGCCGGGCTCGTCATCGCGCCCGGGTTCATCGACCTGCAGTGCAACGGAGCGTTCGGCATCGACTTCACCACCGAGCCCTCGGGAATCGAGCAGGTCGCCACCGATCTCCCCCGGTTCGGGGTCACGACGTTCCTGCCGACCGTCGTGTCGAGCACCAGGCAGCGCAGGCGAGCCGCGCTCGATGTGATGGCCGAACTGCGCTCGACGCGGGCGTCGTCGTCAGAGCCGTCGGTGGCCGCCGATCCCCTCGCCCTCCACGTCGAAGGGCCGATGCTCTCGCGGCACCACATGGGCGCTCACGTACCTGACCACGTGATGGCGCTCACGATGGACGAACTCGAGGAGTGGTCCGCGGCCGGTGTCGTCGGGCTCGTGACACTGGCGCCCGAGCTCCCCGGGGCGATCGCCGTGATCGAACGCCTGCGACGCGAGGGTGTCGTCGTGTCGGCCGGCCACACGGCGATGACACCTGCTGATCTCGCCGCCGCCCGCTCGGTCGGCCTGTCGTACACCACGCACCTGTTCAACGCGATGGCGCCGTTCAGCCATCGGTCCCCGGGCCCGATCGGTGCGGTTCTGGCGGACGACACCCTGGCCGCCGGTGTCATCGTCGACGGCATCCACGTCGACCCGACGGCGGTGCGTATGGCCTGGAACGCGCTCGGGCCCGGACGGATGTCACTCGTGTCCGACTCGTCGCCCGCGCTCGGTCTGCCCTTCGGTCGGAGCCACATCGCCGGGTTCGAGATCGTCCACGACGAGACCGGTGTCCGCACGGTCGGCGGCGTCCTGGCCGGTAGCGCCCTCGAACTCGATCAGGCGGTCAGGAACCTCGTCGCTTTCACCGGCTGCTCACTCGCCGACGCCATCGCCACCGTCACCTCCACCCCGGCCGACCTGCTCGGGCTCACCGATCGCGGTCACCTCCGTTCGGGCGCGCGGGCCGACCTGGTGATCCTCGAACCCGACGGTCGACTCGTCGCCACGATCATCGCGGGCACCACGGTCCACGGCCACCGCTGACAGTTTGCGTGAGCAACGATGCCGAAGGTCGACCTTGTCGCTCACGCAAACGTCGGGACTACACGCACAGATGGTGTGCCTAGGCTGGATGGCCGGTATGAGTGACACAACCGCGACCCCCACGACGACCACCCCGATGGCCAGCACCGATGCACCTCCGCACCGCTACTCGGCGGAGCTCGCGCAGGGCATCGAGCTTCAGTGGCAGGACTGGTGGGACGAGCACCACACCTTCGAGGCGCCCAACACGGCCGGGCCGCTCGCCGACCCCGAACTCGCGGCCGCTCGTGGTGAAAAGCTGTTCGTGCTCGACATGTTCCCGTACCCGTCCGGGACTGGGCTGCACGTCGGGCACCCGCTCGGTTTCATCGGCACCGACGTGTTCGCCCGCTTCAAGCGGATGACCGGCCACAACGTGTTGCACGCCATGGGCTTCGATGCCTTCGGGCTGCCGGCCGAACAGTTCGCCGTCGAGACCGGCCAGCATCCTGCAATCACCACCGCCGAGAACATCGCCACGTACCGCCGCCAGCTCCGCCGGCTCGGCTTGGCCCACGACCCCCGCCGCAGCGTGTCGACGACCGACCCGGAGTTCTACCGCTGGACCCAGTGGATCTTCACCCAGGTGTTCAACGCCTGGTACGACACCAATGCCGACCGGGCGCGCCCGATCGCAGAACTGATCGCCGAGTTCGAATCCGGACAACGGTCGACGCCCGATGGCACGCCCTGGGGGGAACTGTCCACCGGCGAGCGCGCCGACATCGTTGACGGCCACCGCCTCGCCTACGTGAGCGAGGCCCCGGTCAACTGGTGTCCCGGGCTCGGCACCGTCGTCGCCAACGAGGAGGTCACCGCCGACGGACGCAGCGACCGCGGCAACTTCCCGGTCTTCAAACGGAACATGCGGCAGTGGATGATGCGCATCACCACCTACGCGGACCGGTTGATCGACGACCTCGAACTGCTCGACTGGACCGACGCGATCAAGTCGATGCAGCGCAACTGGATCGGCCGCAGCTACGGCGCCGAGGTCCACTTTCCGTCTGCTGCCGGTGAGATCACGGTCTTCACCACCAGGCCCGACACGTTGTTCGGTGCGTCGTTCATGGTCCTCTCTCCCGAGCATCCCTTCGTCGACATCCTCACCGTGCCCGAGCAGGTCGACGCCGTCGCCGACTACAGAGTGCAGGCCGGCAAGAAGAAGGAGTTCGAACGCCAGGACGAGACCCGGGAGAAGACCGGCGTGTTCACCGGCTCGTACGCCACGAACCCGGTGAACGGCGACCAGATCCCGGTGTGGATCGCCGACTACGTGCTCATGGGCTACGGCACCGGGGCGATCATGGCGGTGCCGTGCGGCGACCAGCGCGACTTCGAGTTCGCCCGCAAGTTCGGCCTGCCGATCCCCGCCATCCAGCGGCCGCCCGACGCCTGGTTCACGGGCCACGACGTCCAACCGACCCTCGACACCGCGCTCTGGCCGGTCGCCTACGTCGGCGACGCTCCGTACGTGCAGTCGGCAAACGCCGAACTCGACCTCGATGGCGTCGACAACAAGGCCGACGGCATCGAGCGGACGAACTCCTGGCTCGAGGCCCACGGCGCCGGGACCGCCACCATCAACTACAAGCTGCGCGACTGGCTGTTCAGCCGCCAGCGCTACTGGGGCGAGCCCTTCCCGGTCGTGTACGACGTCGACGGCCGCCCCCACGCCCTGCCCGACGACATGCTCCCGGTGCTGCTGCCCGAGACCGAGTCGTTCTCGCCGCGTACGTTCGATGCCGACGACGAGTTCTCCAATCCGGAGAGCCCGCTCGACCGGCTCGGTGAGTGGGTCGAGGTCGAACTTGACCTCGAACGCGGCGACGGCCCGCAGGTGTATCGACGCGACACCAATGTGATGCCGCAGTGGGCAGGGTCGTGCTGGTACGAGATGCGCTACCTCGACCCCACGAACGAACTGCGCTTCGTCGACCGTGAGGTCGAGGAGTACTGGATGGGCCCGCGGACCGACGTTCGGCCCGATCATCCGGGCGGTGTCGACCTGTACGTCGGCGGCGTCGAACACGCCGTGCTGCACCTCCTCTACTCGCGCTTCTGGCACAAGGTGCTCTACGACCTCGGCCACGTGAGTTCGAAGGAGCCGTACGCCCGTCTCTTCAACCAGGGCTACGTGCAGGCCGCCGCCTACAAGGACGAGCGGGAGATGTACGTCGACGCCACCAAGATCGCGGGCGACGACAAGGCTGGCTTCACGTACGAGGGCAGGCTCGTCACTCGTGAGTGGGGCAAGATGGGCAAGAGCCTCAAGAACGCCGTCTCGCCCGACGACATGTACGACCAGTACGGCGCCGACACGCTGCGCCTGTACGAGATGGCGACCGGCCCGCTCGATGCGTCACGCCCCTGGGAGACCCGTGACGTCGTCGGGATGTATCGATTTCTTCAGCGCCTCTGGCGCAACGTCGTCGACGAGACAACCGGCGAGTGCATCGTCGTCGATGATCCGGCTGACGACGAGACCCGCAAGTTGCTGCACCGCACGATCGACGTCGTGCGCACCGAGATGAACGCGCTCCGGTTCAACACGGCGATCGCCAAGCTGATCGAACTGAACAACGCCGTCACGAAGCTCGATGCCACACCTCGCGACGTGGCCGAGCCGATGGTGCTGATGGCCGCGCCGCTCGTGCCGCACATCGCCGAGGAACTGTGGCAACGCCTGGGTCACGACGACACGATCACCTACGTCGCATTCCCGCAAGCCGACCCGACGCTCCTGACCGACGACACGATCGAGTACCCGATCCAGATCAACGGCAAGGTCCGCGGCCACATCGAAGTGGCCACCGACGCCGACGCCGCCACGGTCGAGGCCGTGGCGCTCGCCGACGACAAGGTGATCGCAGCCCTCGCCGGAGCGATTCCGAAGAAAGTCATCGTCATTCCCGGCCGCATGGTCAACCTCGTCATCTGAGCCGGTCTTTCGGGGTCGGGTCCGGAAAGACCGGCTCGGTCTTTCGGGGTCGGGTCCGGAAAGACCGGCTCGGTCTTTCGGGGTCGGGTCCGGAAAGACCGAACGCCCATTGCTTTTCGATCGTCGGAGCGCGACGATGAAATCGGACCCGATGAGGTGCCACACAGGGATCCAGGAACGAGACCGGTTCGCCGGTTCCGTTGACTGATCCGAGCCTTTCCCCGCCAACGGGATTGCACCTCACGGGTCCGTTTTCGCGCCTGGAGTTCGGTCGGCGTTCACCTCCGGTTCATGTTCGAGACGTACGGTGGCCTCGTGACACTCGGTCAACAACTCGACGAGATCGATGCCCTCGCTGACGAGGTCGGACGACTCCGTCGCGACATGGTTCGAGCAGAACGAGCCCAACGCGAGCGAATCGACGAGACACACGAACGTCATCGACGCTCAGCGATCAACCTCGCGCATTACGTCGAACTGCGCCACCACGACATCCGGACGCTGCAGAACCGATTGAGTGCACTCGGACTGTCGTCGCTCGGTCGGTCCGAATCACATGTGATGGCCACCGTTGATGCCGTGCTCGCTGCGCTCGAGCGACTCGCCGGACGCAGCGACGTGGTGGACCACGACGACGTCGTGAGTATCACCGAGGGTGACCTCATCCTTGCGACGAACGCGTCCGACCTGCTCGGCCCGCGGGCACCGGGTCGCCTCGCTCGCATAATGGTGACACTGCCGTCCGACGCCGCCGATCGACCCGATCTGATCGACTCCATGGTCAAGTACGGCATGGACGTTGCTCGCATCAATTGCGCCCATGACAACGCACATGCCTGGGCGCAGATGATCGGCCACATCCGCCATCGCAGCGACGACGACGCAATCCTGATCGCGATGGATCTCGGTGGCCCCAAGCTGCGCACCAGGTCGTTGACCACCGGACCAGCAGTGATCCGCACGAAGCCCAAACGCGATGCCTTCGGCCGGGTCGTGACCCGGGCATCGATCCGTCTCACCAGTTCGGATCGAGCCTCGACAACGGATGCTCCGACGATGCGGGTCGACAACGCGGCGTGGTTGACGCGAAGAATGCCGGGCGACGTGGTCGAACTCATTGACGCCCGCGGTTCGCATCGGAGCTGGACGGTCATGGAGGTTTCCCACGCCGGCTGCGAACTCTCCTGCGCGAAGACCACGTACTTCACCAACGGCACCGAGCTGTCGTGTCCGAGCGACGACACCGGCGAGGTGGTCAGCATCGTCGGAATCGAGCCGACCCGGCCGGTCACCCGGATCGACAACGGCGACCGCATCGTGCTCACACGTGGAATGTCGGCCCCTCCGGGACTGCATGCCGACAACGCGGCAGTCATCATGAACTGCACATTGCCCGAGCTGTTCGACGCCGCCCGAGTCGGGGAACCGATCTGGTTCGACGACGGCAAGATCGGCGGCTATGTCGACCATGTCGAACACGATTATCTCGTGGTGTTCGTCGACGATGTCCGCCCTGGTGGAGCCAACCTGAGGAGCGGCAAGGGCATCAACGTGCCCGACACCGACCTGGCGATCGAGGCGCTCACCGACAAAGACCTCGAGGACCTCCCGTTCGTGGCAACCCATGCCGACATCGTGAACCTGTCGTTCGTGCGTGAGGTGGCCGATGTCGGCCGTCTCCAGACCGAACTCCGGCGACTCGAAGCTGACCATCTCGGCATCGTGCTGAAGATCGAGAACGTGCGGGCGTTCGAGAACCTACCGGCGCTGCTTCTGGCGGCGATGGCCTCCGAGCGCGTCGGGGTGATGATCGCCCGCGGTGACCTGGCTGTGGAGGTCGGCTTCGAACGGTTGGCCGAGGTGCAAGAAGAAATCATGTGGGTCTGCGAGGCCGCTCACGTGCCGGTGATCTGGGCGACCCAGGTGCTCGAGACGATGGCGCTCACGGGTCGACCATCACGAGCCGAGGTGACCGACGCTGCGATGTCGGTACGCGCCGAGTGTGTGATGCTCAACAAGGGCCCGCACATCCTCGAGGCCATGGAAGCGCTCGATTCGATCCTGTCGCGGATGGGCGGCCATCACCGCAAGAAGCGGAGCATGTTGCGGCGCCTCACCGCATGGGATGACCTCGACGACGCGTAGGGCGAACCTGCAACCGCAACCGCGTCGGCGGGCTGAACTAGGTTGATTCAGCACCGCCGAGCTGAAGGAGACGTTCCATGGAATCGAAGCCCGTGACCGATTGGACAACCGATTACGACATCCTCGACCCTGACTACGTGGCCGATCCGTATGCGGTGTGGGACGACCTACGCGAGCAGTGTCCCATCGCTCACAGCGACCGTTGGGGAGGGTCGTGGCTTCCGACGAAGTACTCCGACATCCAACGAATCGCGCAGGATCACCGCCACTTCAGCTCCAGCGACGTCGGTGTGTTGACGTTCACCGACGAGGAGCGGCCACCGCCGCCGATCGACATCCCGCTGCACCCGATCGACGCCGACCAGCCCGTGCACACCTGGACGCGTCGGCTGCTG
>JANPCI010000370.1:0-2424 GCA_031430875.1 Actinomycetes bacterium
GGCCGAATCGCCGATCAACACCACACCGTCGACGGCGACCTCGTCGGTCCACGTGTCGGTCATGGGGTACCCGGCGAGCGGACCGGCGGGTGTCGCGTCGGCGATCGCGTCGGGCACGGGGAAACACGGCAGGCGGAACGATTCCAGGAATCGGCGCTCTCGACCGTCGCCGGAGTAGCGGTGCTTGTCGGCGACGTCCCAGGCTCCGTAGAGCCGTGCCCGACCGTCCGTCTGTGGGAACACGAGATAGTGGAAGTCGTCGTCGACGCCGATGGCCTGCTGGTCGCTCGGCCAGTCGTGGATCCCGTCGACGAGCATGCCTGCCATGATCACGTGCGGTTCGGTCGAGTGCAGGTCGATCCCGAGGGTCTTGCGGATGCCCGACTCGCGGCCGTCGGCGGCCACCACCAGTCGGCACGTTGCGGTGTGCTCGGCGCCGTCGAGGGAGTAGGTGACCGTCGGCGTGGTGCCGGGGGTGACTCGGGCCGGGCTGGTTCCTCGCTTGACAGTGGCGCCCTGCTCGGCGGCGTGCGTGAGCAGTGCTTCTTGGAGTTGGGGGTGGCCGACGCCGAGGCAGCCGCCGATCCCGAGTGCGGGTAGGTCGATGGTTCCCGCTTCGG
Source organism: Actinomycetes bacterium (assembly GCA_031430875.1). Lineage (GTDB taxonomy): Bacteria > Actinomycetota > Acidimicrobiia > Acidimicrobiales > Ilumatobacteraceae > Sva-07. Next base: position 621 of record JANPCI010000370.1, read on the forward strand.
CTTCTTCGGGTGTCAGTGTCTCGTCGTAGCCGACGTGACGGGTGATCAGGTTGGCGTGCGCCACCGAGTCGATGATGCCGCGGATGCCGAGCGCCTCGGCTTCGAGGATCCCCCAGGGCGCCAGCCATTCACCGCGGACCCGGTCGCGGAACTCGGTCTCACGCTCGAGGACGAGCACGTCCAGCCCGGCCTGTGCCAGCACCGCGGCGGTGGACGACCCCGCCAAACCCCCGCCGACGATGATCACATCGAACGTCTCGTGCATGGTCTGCCCCCTCTGATCTGTTCCCCGCCGTGCAGTCTTGCACTCTCGCGTCCGACCGGTTGTCGAATCGTTCCCGCCTGCGGATGACCGGCGTCGACACCGACGGCACGAGCGTGTTCGTGTCGTTCGCGACGGAGGCCGCGGCGGCGACTGAGGAACCGCGTCACACCCCACACGTAGGTTGACTGATACCGACTCCCTCCTGTGACGCCATGAACCAGGAGAACGCCATGCCACCAATGAATGCCACACGTGTCGGTGTTACGATGTGTGACAAATGAAGGTCGAGGATCTCGGGTGGCTCCCATCGGAGGGGCTCACCTCGATCGTGACGAACTCGCACTCGTGGTGGTGGCGCTCCGAGCGCTGATCGACGGGTGCGAGCCCGACGAACCGAATCGAGCCCACGCCGTGACGATCGCCTACGTCGTCGCCGACGCAATCGAGCGAACTGGAGGAGCAGGATGAGCAGGCCACAACTGATCGAGTGGTTGGAGAGCGAGACCGGGCAGAGAATCGATCGTCCTGCGGCGGCCGCACCGAAATCGCGTCACGTGTCGATCCGGGTGCCCGAGGAGCTGTTTCGTCAACTCGATGTCGTCGCCTCGTCGCGCAACGAGACGGTGTCGCAGACGGCGCGTCGGATGCTGCTCGACGGCTTGTCGGTTCCGTCATCGACCGAGGAAGCGATCGACACAGCGATCGCCTCGCTGCTCGCGGCCCGTGACCGGCTGAGCCAGTCTTGATGGCGGAACCCGCGGTACAGCCGGCGCCTACTTCGAGGTCATCACCCAGATGCCGTCCCACGTAGCGGGCGGGTCGGCTCGCAGTAGCTCGCACCGTTCGACGTAGGTGGCCGACAACGTGTCGCCGGGATGGGCCTGCAGGCACCGTCGGAACGAGCCGATCGCCGCGTCCCACGCCCCGCGGCGGTAGCTGGCGACGCCGTCGCGGAAGTCGTTGACCACGTCCATCAGGTGCGGGAACGTCTCGTCGGTGTGGTAGTCGAGCACCTCGTGCACCGCCACCGGCTCGGTCTTGCCCTTCACGACCACCCGGTCGACCTCCCGGGTGCGGTACACCCCCTTGAGCTCCCTGTGGGTCTGGTCACTGATCAGGATCCGGGCGTGGTACTCCTTGCAGGCACCCTCGAGCCGGGCCGCGAGGTTGACGCCATCGCCGATCATCGTGAAGTCCATTCGCTTCGGTGAGCCGATGTTGCCGACGACCACGGCGTCGGTGTTGAGGCCGACACCCATGTTGATCGCTGGTCGGCCGTCGGCCACCCGCAACGAGTTCCAGCCGTTCAGCGAGCGGATCATGGCGATGGCGGTGCGGACCGCTCGATCGGCGTCATCGGGTTCCGGCTGGGGGAGGCCGAAGGCCGCCATGATGGCGTCGCCGATGAACTTGTCGAGCATGCCGCCCTCGTGCTGGATGCAGTCGACCATCAGGGTGAAGTACTCGTTGAGCATGCTGACGGTCGCCTGCGGCCCGAGTTGCTCGGCGATGGTGGTGAACCCACGGATGTCGGTGAAC
>JANPCI010000371.1:0-16459 GCA_031430875.1 Actinomycetes bacterium
CTCGAGCATCGAGCGCTCCCTGCGCCACCCGACGATCGACATCGAGTCGCAGCCAGTCGGCCTCGTCGGGATCATCGCACCCCTGCAACACCAGCCGTCCGGGTGCCGCGAACGCAGCGATGTTGTCGACGTGGCCGTCGGTGTCGTCGTCGAGGGCGAGCCCGTGCGGCAGCCAGATGGTTCGCTGCGCACCGAGCTCCGAGCTCAGGATCGCTTCGATCTCCACCTGCGTCATCATCGGGTTGCGGTTCGGGTGCATGAGGCACTGCGTGGTGGTGACAAGGGTGCCGTCGCCGTCGCCGGTGATCGAGCCGCCCTCGAACACCATGTCGATCGATCGAACGGGATCGCCGCGCCGTTCGGCGAATCGAGCGGCTGCTGCTGCATCATCGTCGTACGGCAGGAACTTGTTGCCCCATGAGTTGAATCGCCAGTCGGTCGCAACCGTCGAGCCGGCGTCGTCGACCACGTAGATCGGGCCCGAGTCGCGGAACCACGAATCGTCGATCGCAAGCTCGACCACCTCCACACCAGGCCCGCACCGGGCCGCCGCCCGCTCGACGGTGCGCGGTGGCGCCAGCATCGTGACGGGCTCGAATCGAGCAATCGCGTTCGCCACCTCGGCGTGGGCGACTTCGGCGTCGGCGAACAGGTCGCCCCACATGTCGTCGCGCGCCGGCCAGCACATCGCGGTGCCGGCGTGCGGCTCCCACTCGGCGGGGAGCCGGGTCACGAGCGACCGGCCGATCCGGTGCCGGCCGCGCCGATGCCCGCCGATCCGATACCCGTCTGGCCGTCGAGCGTCACGATCGGGCCGTACAGCTCGGGACGACGATCACGGAAGAGACCCCATGCGGCTCTTTGCGTGCGCAGTTGTTCACGGTCGAACGATGCCACGAGCACGGCCTCGGTGTCGCGCCCCGCCTCGGCCACTTTGGCCCCCGTGTTGTCGGCGATGAACGACGACCCGTAGAACGTGATCTCGCAGGTGCGGCCGACCTCGCGGCCGATGCGATTGGCGGCCACGACCGGCATCAGATTCGCACCAGCGTGGCCCTGCATCACCCGCTGCCAGTGGCCGCTGGAATCCCAGGTCGGGTCGGGCGGCTCGCTGCCGATCGCCGTCGGATAGAGGAGCACCTCGGCGCCGAGCAGCGCCATCGACCGCGCCGTCTCGGGGAACCATTGATCCCAGCAGATGCCCACACCGATCGTGCCGTGCCGGGTGTTCCAGACGCGAAAGCCGGTGTCGCCGGGCGAGAAGTAGTACTTCTCGGTGTAGCCGGGGCCGTCGGGGATGTGGCTCTTGCGGTAGTGGCCGAGCACCGACCCATCTGCGTCGACGATCACCACCGTGTTGAACAGCGCCTGGCCGGCGCGTTCGTAGATACTCAACGGGAGGACGACGCCGAGTTCGGCGGCAACCGCCGCGAAGTGCTCGATCGTCGGGTGCCCCTCGAGCGGAACTGCCCGATCGAGATGCTCAGGCAATTGGTCCTTGCAGAAGTACGGGCCTTCGAAGAGCTCGGGGATCAGGATGATCTTGGCCCCCTGCGCAGCGGCGTCACGCACGAGCCGCTCGGCGGTAGCGATGTTGACCGCGATGTCGTCGGTCATCGCCATCTGAAGTGCGCCAACGCGGAGTTCGCTCATCGCCGCGACGCTACTTGCCGTCGTCGGTGAGAGCATCGGCGTCGCCCCACGCCTGCTCGATCGCCTCGAGTCGTTCCGCCGCGTGTTCACGCCTCGCCGCTGCCACCTCGACGACGAAGAGGTTCAAGAGGGCCAGCGTGCCGACATGGCTGTCGAATGGTCCGGTCGACGCGGCCGCGACGACGAACGAATACTCCGCCACCGATGCGAGTGGCGACAGCACATTGTCGGTGAGCGCAACGGTCCACGCTCCCCTGTCGCGCGCCAACGCCAGTGCATCGATCAGCCAACGCTCGTATCGACGAAGGTCGAGCACGACGAGCGTTGCATCGGGATCGGCCAGCGCCAGCGTCCTCACGATGTCGATCTGATTGCCGTCGAGCAGTTGGACGCCCGGACGGAGCTGTGCGAGATCACCCACGAACTGCAGGGCCACGCCCCGGGAGGCAACACCGGAGAGGACGAGGACCGGAGCCGTGTCGTCGGCAAGGCGTGTGACCACCGACCGGCCATCACCTGCACGGATGGCGTCCAGCGTCGAGCGAACGTTGGCCGCCTCGACCTCGGCATGTCGAGCAGCGAGCGTGTCGTCGCCCGCTCGCTGATCGCGGATCCGTTCGACGGCGGGGCGGAGCTGGCCGCTCACCTCACCCTGGACCAACGCCTGGAGTTGGGAGTAGCCGTCGAAGCCGAGCTTCACGGCAAAGCGCACGACGGTCGCTGTGCCGACGCGCGCGGCCTCGGCCACGTCGGCGACGGTACCGAAGGCAACGAGTTGGGGGTTGGCGAGGATCGTCTCGCCGATGCGCCGTTCGGACGGCGTCAGGAGGTCGGCCCGTTGGCCCAGTCGTCGCTCGAGGTCCATGCGCACGCACGGTACCCCACCCGAAATTCGGAGCGAGGATTGCGGTGAGCGCAATGATCGCTCCGAATTTCGGGTTTGGGGTGATCGACGATGGTGGAAAGAACTGATCGACGTTGTTCCAGTCTTGTGCTAGATTGGAACAATCGTTTCATACTGACCCCAGCCGCTCAGGAGGTGCCCATCATGAACCACGCCACCGACACCCTCGTCGCACTGCCGGTTGTCGACGCCTCCGACTGGATGGGCGCCCCGGCACCGGTCGATGAACTCGGCGAAGCACTCGTGCACGCCGCGGCGCAGGGAAGTCGTGATCTGCCGGTCACGGTCGACGACGCCCTCTTGCGATTCGCCGTAACGCCGCCTCGATCGGGTGCGCTGCTCATTCGCAACGCTCCCATCGGCGACCTCCCGCCCACTCCCCCGACTCCCGAGGCGCCAGTCGCCAAGGACTGCTCGACCGAACTCACGCTGCTCACCGTCGCACGCCGCCTCGGCCAGCCCGTCGGCTACGTGCCCGAGCACGGTGGTCGAATCGTGCAGAACATCGTGCCGACCCAGACCGACACCAACAGCCAAACGTCCACGTCGTCGCGTTCGAGCCTCATGTTCCACACCGAGACGGCCTTCCACCCGTACCGTCCGAGGTACCTCCTGCTGCTGTGCCTGCGCGGCGATGCGTCGGCGCACACCACGCTCGCGTCGGTGCACGACATCATGGATCGCCTGCCCGACGCCTTGCTCGAGGTCATGTTCGAGCCGAGGTTCCGGACCGCCGTCGACGCCAGCTTCCTCGCCGGACGACGCAACGAACTGGGCGCGGCACGACCCCTCGTGACCGGGACGCGCAGCGAGCCGACGTTCGTGTTCGACGCCGACCTGACGGTGGGAATCGACACGACCGCCGACGACGTGCTCGCTGCCGTCCGCTCGGCGATCGCCGACGTCGAGACCTCAGTCGTCCTCGAGCCGGGAGACCTGCTGGTGGTCGACAACAACGTCGCCGTTCACGGTCGCTCACCGTTCAGTGCCCGATTCGACGGCACCGACCGGTGGCTCCAGCGTTCGTTCGTGGTCGCCGATCTCGCACCGAGCGCGGCCGACCGCAACGGTCGGGTGATCACCACCGAGTTCGGCCTGCGCTGACGCTTTCGTTCGAGCTGGCCGTTTGCGTGAGCGACGACGTCGGATTTGGCGATTGCTACTCACACAAATCCTGAACTGCCCGTTTGAGGTCGGTGTCGGCGTGAGCGTCGTGCTGATCAGACGTCGAGGAGCTTGGCTCGAACGATCTCGGTCTCGGTCGAGCTGAGCGGACGGTTGGTCTTCACACGCACGGTGACGGTGCCGGCTCCGGTATCGGCGTCGAGGTCTGCGGCCTTTTCGGGTTCGTGGGTTTCGATGTCGCGCAGGAACACGACGCCGGTGAGACCCACATCGTTCGAAGCATCCGCCAGCCGTTCCACCGCCCCGGCTTCGTCGGCTGCCGCCCACTTCACGAGCGACACCTCGATGTCGCTCACCGCCGGCAGCTGCGACAGGTTGGTGACCGATTCGACCGCGTGGTGCCCGGCATGCCAGGTGGCGCCCTCGGGCGTGCGGAGCCGCACCGAAGCGCTGCCGATCAGGTCGACGATGCCGCGCACCTCGGCCCCACCGACGCGCAGTATCACGTCGTCGCCGACCGCGTAACGATCTTCCAGCAGCGCACGAGTACCGCCGAGAAAGTCCTTCACCAGGTCTTGGCCACTGAGCGCCAGCGCCAAACCGATGAAGCCGGCGCTGGAGATGGCGAACGCCATGCTGACCCCCATCACCTCGAGCGCGGCGAACGTCGCGACCGTGAAGATCAGCACGGTGATGAATCGACCGATCATCTTGGCCACCGAATCGGCGCGCTGCCGCTTACGGGCATCAGCTTGGCCGTCGTCGCCCAGGCGATCGAGGCGCACCCTCCACGACCCCTCGGATCGTTGCGCACGACGCACTGCGCGTCGCGTCAGAGTTCGTACGAGCGTGCGAGCAACCCAAGATGCGATGATCGCGATCGGGAACAGGAGCAGGGCTTCGGAGGCAGAGGCGAGCCAGGACAACATGGGAGGGGACTTCCTTCAATGGCGGTGATCGAATTGTTACATTTGCGTTACGGACCATGATGCCAGGGGGAGCCGGCGAAATCACGGCAGTCCCCAGATCCACGACGTGACATCGCTCACGTCACCGCAACATGGCGAGCAACGAGTCGCCGAACGAGGGTGTACCGTGCGCTCCGTGTCGTCCCCCCGGCGTGCTGCGCGCCCCGTGCTCGGTTGGCGCGAGTGGGTGACGCTGGCCGAGTGGGAAGTGGCGCACCTCAAGGCCAAGGTCGACACCGGCGCCCGCACGTCGTCGCTGCACGCCTTCGATCTCGAATGGTTCCAGCAGGGCGCCACCCCGTGGGTGCGATTCGAAATCCAGCCGTGGCAACGCTCGACCGACGACGCCGTGGTCGCCGAGGCGCCCGTCGTCTCGACGCGTGACATCAAGAGCTCATCGGGCGTCGTCGACCACCGGCCTGTCGTGCGCACCACGCTTGTGATCCTCGGGCATGCCGTCGACGCCGAGATCACGCTGACACGCCGCGACGAGATGGGCTTTCGGATGTTGGTGGGCAGGGAGGCGATCCGGAATCGATTCCTGGTCGATCCGGGCGTGTCGTACCTCGGCGGACGCCCACCCAAGGACGTCCGGATGAAGAACCGGCGCCGATCATGAGCCGGCCGCGCCGCGCCGCGTTCCGCATCGGCGAGCTCGATGTGTCTCCCGGGCGCTCGGCCACCGGTGAACTCCCGATCGCCCGACTCGTCACCGGCACCCGGATCTCGCTTCCCCTGCAGGTGTTCCACGGCCGCACCGAAGGCCGCGTGGTGTGGCTCAGCGCAGCCGTGCACGGCGACGAGATCAACGGCGTCGAGATCATCCGCCGGGTCACTCGCAGCCTCGACGCTCGCAAGATGGCCGGCACGGTCATCGCGGTGCCGATCGTCAACGTGCACGGGTTCCTCAACGGCGACCGCTACCTCCCCGACCGACGTGATCTCAACCGGTCGTTCCCCGGCTCGCCGACGGGTTCACTCGCCGCACGGATCGCCGATCTGTTCATGTCGGAGATCGTCAAGCGGTGCGACGTCGGCATCGATCTCCACACCGGCTCCGACCACCGCACCAACCTGCCCCACATTCGTGCCGACCTCGACGACCCGGAGACCCGCAAGCTCGCCGAGGCATTCGGCGCGCCGCTCATGCTGCACTCCAAGACACGCGACGGCTCACTGCGAGGAGCGGCGACCGATCGGGGCGCCACCGTGCTGCTCTACGAGGGCGGCGAGGCGCTGCGATTCGACGATGAATCGCTTTCGACCGGTGTCGTCGGGATCCGTCAGGTGTTGACCGAGCTCGGCATGATCGACGCCGACTCCGCCGACCCCCGACCGGTCCCCGTCGAGAGTCGGCGCAGTTCGTGGATTCGCGCGCGTCGAAGCGGGATCGCACTGCTCGACGTCGAGCTCGGCGAAGTGGTTCAACGCGGTCAGCTCCTCGGCCTGATCCACGACTCGGTCGGCAAGCGACTCAGTCGCGTCACCGCGCCGCGCGTCGGGATCGTCATCGGTCGCGTGCAGCAACCGCTCATCAACCAGGGCGACGCCCTCGTCCACATCGCCGATGTCGCCCCCGAGGTCTTGCCCACGCTGGGCCGATACATCTCCACACAACCTCCCAGTCAGGATTACCCGTGAAGCTCGCCCTCCTGTCGCGCGCCCCCCGCGCCTACAGCACCCAGCGCCTCAAACTCGCCGCCATCGATCGTGGACACGACTGCAAAGTGCTCAACACACTGCGCTTCGCCATCGACCTGTCGAGCTCGGAACCCGATCTGCAGTTCCGCGGCAAGCAACTGTCTGATTACGACGCCATCGTGCCCCGCGTCGGGGCATCGATCACCTACTTCGGTTCGGCCGTGGTACGTCAATTCGAACAGATGGACGTGTACACGCCGATCACCGCCAACGGCATCACAAACTCCCGCGACAAGCTCCGGGCCATGCAGATTCTGTCGCGTCACGACATCGGGATGCCGAAGACGGCGTTCGTGCGAAACCGCCAGGACGTGCTCCCCGCGATCAACCGCGTCGGCGGCGCACCGGTCGTCATCAAGTTGCTGGAGGGCACCCAGGGGATCGGCGTGATCCTCGCGCCCGATCGCAAGGTCGCCGAGGCCATCATCGAGACGCTCCACAACACCAATCAGAACGTCTTGATCCAGGAGTTCATCGCCGAGAGCAAGGGCCGCGATATTCGTGCGCTCGTGGTCGGCGATCGGGTCGTGGCGGCGATGAGGCGCACGGCGCAGGGCGATGAGTTCCGATCGAACGTGCATCGCGGCGGCACCGTCGAGGGCCTGTCACTCGACGCTGCTTACGAGCGAACCGCGGTGCGTGCGGCTCAGATCATGGGGCTGCGAGTCGCCGGTGTCGACATGTTGGAGGGCAACGACGGGCCGCTCGTGATGGAAGTCAACTCGTCGCCGGGTCTCGAAGGCATCGAGCGGGCGACGGGTCTCGACGTGGCGGGCGCAATCATCGACTACGTGGCCAACCAGGTTGCCTTCCCCGAGCTCGACGTGCGCCAACGGCTGACGGTCAGCACGGGATACGGCGTGGCCGAGTTGCTCGTTCGTGCCGATGGCGACTTCGTCGGACAGTCGATCGGCGATGCCGGGCTGCGCGACCGCGACATCACGGTGCTGACACTGCATCGCGACACCGATGTCATCCCGAACCCGCGTGACTCACGGGTGTTGGAAGCCAACGACCGGCTGTTGTGCTTCGGGAACCTCGAGTCGATGCGCGAAATGATCCCGGCGCGTCGGCGACGCCGCGCCCGGGTACGCAAGCTGCCCGAGCATCCGCTGCCTGACGACGGCGCCTGAGACCGCTCCACCTGAGACCCGTGCCAACCGAGACAGCGCGGTACGGTGCGACGGTGAGCGTCGAACCCGGCGAGATCGAGGCGGCCCGCGCGGTGGTCGCTTCGGTGGCCAAGCACACCCCGGTGATCACATCACTGACGCTGTCGGAAGACATCGGCGGCACGGTGGTGATCAAGGCCGAGAATCTTCAGCGGACCGGTTCGTTCAAGATCCGCGGGGCGATGAACAAGCTGGCGACGCTCGGCGCCGACGCAGGTCGTGGCGTCACCACGGGGAGTGCCGGCAACCACGCCCAGGCCTTGGCGTTCGCGGCGCAACACTTCGGTGTGCCGTGTCGGATCTTCGTACCGGTCGGCGCCCCGATCACCAAGATCGAAGCGTCGCGTCGCCACGGCGCCGTTGTGACCGAGACCGGGGCCGATCTGAAAGCCGCCGTCGCAGCCGCAGAGGAGCATGCCGCGAACACGGGGATGGCGTTCTGTTCGCCGTTCGACGACCCCGCCGTCGTCGCCGGCCAAGGGACCCTCGGCCTCGAATTGCTCGACGACATCGACGACCTCGCCACCGTGATCGTGCCCCTGGGCGGAGGCGGCCTGATCAGCGGCGTGGCGATCGCCGTGAAGTCGGCGCGACCGAACGTTCGGGTGGTCGGCGTGCAGGCCGCCGTGTGCGCTCCGTACGCCGGAGGTTCGGTCGCCGAGGGTCCGGTCCTCACGCTCGCCGACGGCATCGCCGTCAAGTATCCCGGGCGGATCACCGGGCCACTCGTACAGCGTTGGGTCGACGACATCGTGACCGTCGACGAGGACTCGATTGCGGATGCGATGGTGCTCTTGATGGATCGGGCGAAGCTGTATGCGGAGGGGGCCGGCGCCGTGGGCGTGGCGGCGCTGCTGTCGGGGGTGGTGACTCCCGACGAGATCGGCACCACGTGTGTCGTGATCTCGGGAGGAAACGTCGATCTCGGTGTGGTGCCGAGCCTGATCCGCCGCCACGAGAACCTGGCCGGCCGGCGGCTCTCGGTCGTGGCTCGCATCGACGACCGGCCCGGTGGGCTCGCCACATTGCTGTCGGTGTTCGCCGACGGTGGCGCCGATCTGATCGAGGTCGAACACATCCGCGAGGGCCTCGACCTGCACGTTCGCGAGACAGGCATCCACGCGACGTTCGAGACACGCGGCGCCGAGCACGCCCAACGCCTCCTCGAGTCGGCCCGAGTAGCGGGCTACGACATCGTCGAGAGCGGGATCTGATCGCGCTCGGTCTTTCCGGACCCGACCCCAACAGACCGGCTCGGTCTTTCCGGACCCGACCCCGAAAGACCGGCTTGACTGGATCTTCTACCTACTGGTCGGTAGGCTGGCCATCGTGAACGAGTCCGACCTGCTCAACGAGCTCACTCCCGTCGTCGAAGACCTCCTCGAACGGCACCTCGCCACGTCCAAGGAATGGTTCCCCCACGATCTCGTGCCCTACAGCCGCGGCCGCGATCACGTCAAGGGCCACCAGTGGACGCCCGACGATGCCGATCTCGCCGGACACGAGATCAGCGCCGAAGTGCGAAGTGCCCTGCTCGTCAATCTGCTGACCGAGGACAACCTGCCGTACTACTTCCGGACCGTCGAGCGGCTGTTCGGCAAGGACGGCGCGTGGGGCACGTGGGCGCGGCGCTGGACGGCCGAAGAGGGTCGCCACTCGATGGCCATCTACGGCTACTTGATGGCCACGCGGGCCATCGATCCGGTTGAACTCGAGCGCTCACGGATGGCGCAGGTGTCCGGTGGCCAGACCCCCGACCCACCGCTCCACGAAGGATTCGTCTACCTGGCGCTGCAGGAGTTGGCGACGCGTATCTCGCACCGCAACACCGGCGCCCAGCTCGGCGACCCGGTGGGCTACGAGGTGATGAAGCGCGTCGGCAGCGACGAGAACCTGCACCAACTCTTCTATCGCGACCTTGCGGCCGCAGCGATCCAGACCGATCCGAACACGATGATGATCGCCATGGAGAAGCAGGTGCGGAACTTCGCCATGCCCGGCACCGGGATCCCCGACTTCGACCGCCACGCTGCGTTGATCGCCAAGGCCGGCATCTACGACCTGCAGGTCCACCACGAGCAGATCCTCGTCCCCGTGGTCATCCGTCAGTGGGACGCCGCCAACATCAGCGGCCTCTCCGGTGACGGCGCGATCGCGCAGGAGAAGCTGATGAAGCGCCTCGCCACGAGCGAGAAGGTTGCGCGCCGCTTCGCCGACAAGCGCGACGCCGCCCTCGTCTCCGCCTGAAAGATCCTCCCTTCGCGTTGCGATGAGATCCAGGTGCAGGGGGTGCGCCGAAATCTCAGCGCAACGGCCCGAGCAGATCGTGCGGCGGCGTAGGTTCAGGGTCGACATGACGAGGCTTCCCGATCCGGCCCCTCGCGACGTCAGCGACTGGGTGCGCGAACATCTGGCGCACCTGACGTGCGACTCCGAGGTCAGGCCGTCTGGCCGCTTCCGAGGAACGCAACTGGCGGCGGACTCGGCGCTGGCGACGCTCGACATCAGCGGATATGCCAGGCGACGCAACGAGGTTCTCCCCGCGTCGGCCAGGGGCGCCACCGGGCTGTCGCCGTACATCCGCCATGGGCTGCTGTCGCTGCCGCAGGTGTCTGCGGCGGTGGCGTCTGCGCCGAGCAAGGACCGTCAGAAGTTCCGCGACGAGCTGCTCTGGCAGGAGTACGCCAGGCACGTCTATGCCAGGCTCGGTGCACGAACCAGGAGTGGCATCCGATTCGAACCTGTCGCCGACGAGCCAACCATGGTTGAGGTCGAGCCATGGGATCGCTCGATGGCCTGCATGGATGCCGTCGTGACCGAGTTGGAGACCGACGGATGGCTCGTGAACCAGACGCGAATGTGGATGGCTTCACAGTGGACGGTTCGCCACGGTGTCGATTGGCGGCGGGGCGAGGACCGGTTCTTCACCCATCTGGTCGATGGATCGCGGGCGGCGAATCGGCTCGGGTGGCAGTGGACGATCGGCGCCGGGACGGGCAAACCGTACGGCTTCAGCCGGTGGCAGGTCGAGAAGCGGGCACCCGAGCTGTGCGTCGGTTGCGCCCGTCGCCATGCCTGTCCGATCGAGCAGTGGCCCGACGAACGGCTGCTGACCTCGGTCGCTGACGATGATCGTCTGGCGCGAGACCATGACGTGTCGGCAACGGCCGGACCGAATGGCGTGGAATCGTCGGGCGAACCCAATGCTGTCTGGCTGACGGCGGAGAGCCTGGGCGACGCCGATCCTGCGCTCGCCGCGCACCCGGAGCTGCCTGTTGTCTTCGTGTTCGACGAGCCGCTGCTCGCCGAACTCCAACTGTCGTCGAAGCGCCTCGTCTTCATCGCCGAGCGGTTGGCCGAGCTCACCACCGACCGAGGTGACGGTGGCGTCGAGGTGCATCTCGGCGACCCGGCACACGTGCTCGCCGACCGGGCGCTCGCGACGACGTTCACCCCGGTGCCCAAGGCGCGACGGCTGCGAGCGGCGTTGAACGTGGTCGAACTGCACCCGTGGCCGTGGCTGGTTCGGCCGACAGCCGGCCCGATCACCAGTTTCTCGGCGTGGCGGCGGGGCCATTGACCGGCAGACTGCGGACATGACGCGACTCTTCGTCGCCATTTGGCCGCCGGAGGAAGTGCTGGAACGGCTGGCCGACATCGAACGGCCGAAGGATCCGGGCGTGAAGTGGGTCGCTCCGGGAAACCTGCACATCACCCTGCGATTCCTCGGTGACGCCGACATCGACGAGGTGATCGAACGCCTCGACGACGTGTTGCTGCCGAGGGCCACGGCGGTGCTCGGGCCGGCGTTCGATCTGCGGGCCGAGCGATCGATCGTGCTACCGGTCGCCGGCGTCGACGATCTGGCGGAGGTGGTCGAGCAGGCGGTGCGGGGCGTCGGGACGGCGAACGAGCGGCGACGCTTCGTCGGACACCTGACCCTCGCCCGGCTCGGGAAGAAGGCTCGCCCGGACCGGAGTGTGGGTCGCCTGTTCGATGCCTCGTTCGAGGTCGACGAGATCGCCCTGGTCGCCAGCACACTCGCCGACACTGGCGCGGTCTACGAGACCATCGAGACGTGGCCGACCCGCTGACGTCTCCGTGCGGTCAACCAGCGAGCGCCGTGTCCAACGCCGGATCGCGTCCGGCGAAGAAGTCGACGCTGCTGAGTGGGACCGGGACGTCCGGCTCGATCGCCATCCGGACATCACCTGTGCCCGACCGGCTGTCGGGCACCATCAGGACATACCCCGACTCCGTAAGGACGTTGTCCTGGCATCCATTGCACAGGAAGTTGTCGGCGCGAGCGGGAGTCATCTCACCGACAAACGTCGCTGCCGTACCAGCGTCGAGCTTCGAGGCGATCACCGTTGCCGCCGACTCGTTTTCTCGGCCGATGAAGACAGTCAATCCGCCAGGTGTGTTGATCCGCGGGTCGAACTGGAGGGCATCGACGATCGGCGGGAGCTGCGATCCATCACCCCCGCGGAGGTAGCGCATGTCGACCACGACATGATCAGCCGCTCCGGTATCGAGGGCTTCGGTCATCGCAGTGATGGCCTCACCACGACGGTCAGAGCTGTGGGCGTTCAACGTCAGCAGGAACGCCCCCGTGGCCTCGTCGACGCGCCACCAGATCGGCTCGGGGCGCCGCCGCACAGCCTCGTTCTGATCGCCCGTCATACTCCCCAACACGTGCTGAGCATCCCAGAAGTCATCGGCGTCGCTGAAGCTGAGATCGACGGTGACCTGCGATCCATCCGGCTTCGTAAACATGAAACCTGGCTTCGTCGGGTCATCGACGACTCCCAGTCCGTGGAGGTAGGTCACGTCGGCCATGAGGGAGGTGGCGTTGAGAGACGCGCTCTCGTTGTCGGCAGGGATCAACGGCTGCATGAGCGCTTCGAGGTCGACCACAGACGTGCCATTGATGGACTCCAGTCGCCAGCCGATCATCGACGGATCGCTCGCAGCGACGACGAACACGCCATCGGAGAACCGGTACAGCAAGACCTCGTACATGGTTTGATCCGGACTGAAGAATTGGGTGTGGGTGTCGAGCAAGCCCGCGAGGCTGGCCATCCCGACAATTCGTTCCTCGTGACTGGCGGCCGGGAACGACTCCTTGAGCTCAGCAAGCCGCGCGTTCCACTCAACCTCCGAGACCACACTGAACGGGTCGTTGTGACGCTCTCGGACGATGGCATCGATCTCGTCGAGGTCGCTGATCCACGTTCCCGCGTCCGCGGACGTCGTGGTCGAGGTTTCGGCAGGCGTTGACACGTTGAGCGGCGGTGAAGCCTCGCTCGTGTCCGACGTGCTTTGCGTCTGACTCCCCCCGCATGCCCCGCCCACCATTGCCGCAAGGAGACACGCCACCAAGAGCGACACGCTCAAGTCCAACACCACCGAGATCTTCCGAAACCTTTTCATCGAATCTCTCGCGCTCACTCTCTCAGAAATCACATGTTTTCAAAGTCTTTCACAAGCGCACATGACCTCCGAACGAACGTCACGCGACCCGCTGAACGCTCGATGTGGAATCCTGCACCGATGCACCCCGACCGCCAACGCATCTCCCAGGGCAGCGAGTTCGAGCGCGAGATCGGGTACTCGCGGGCGATCGTCGATGGTCGTTGGGTGTTCGTCGCGGGGACGACCGGCTTCGACTACTCGACGATGACCATCGCCGACGGTGTGGCCGCCCAGGCGGAACAGACGCTGCGCAACATCGACGAGGCCCTCACGAGGGCGGGCTCGTGTGCCGCCGACGTCGTGCGGGTGAGGTACCTCCTGCCGGATGCCGCCGACTTCGAGGCGTGTTGGCCCATCCTGCGCACGTACTTCGCGGAGGCACTGCCGGCCGCCACCATGATGGTCGTCGGGTTGTCCGATCCGCGCATGAGGATCGAAATCGAAGTGACAGCACTCAAGCCTGCCTGATCAGCGCGGCGCCCGGCATCGATCGACCCGACGAGCGGGTGCTACGAATACGGCCATGGGGGATCTGCTCACCAACTATGCCGCGTCTCAACCGGACAAGGCCGCCGTCATCGACGACCGCACGGGCGGTGATGTCCGCACGTTGACGTACGCCGAGTTGGAGGCACGGGCCAATCAGCTGGTGTGGGCGCTCGTCGACCTCGGCGTGCGACCGGGCGACAAGGTCGTGTGGTGCGGCCAGAACTCGACGGGCATCGTCGAGATGATGAACGCGGCTCGCAAGATCGGCGCAACGGCGGTGCCGTTGAACTACCGGCTCTCCGACGAGGAGGCGGCCTACGTGGTCGACCACTGCGACGCGACGACGGTGTACGTCGACGCCGAGTACGCGTCGACGTTCGAGCGGATCCGCGCGGAGATCCCGAAGGTGACCAACGTCGTGGTGTTCGACGGTGAGGCGCCCGACGGCA
Source organism: Actinomycetes bacterium (assembly GCA_031430875.1). Lineage (GTDB taxonomy): Bacteria > Actinomycetota > Acidimicrobiia > Acidimicrobiales > Ilumatobacteraceae > Sva-07. The sequence goes on from JANPCI010000371.1 coordinate 13,937, forward strand.
TGTTGGCGATCGATCCGCTGGTCGCCGCCGCATCGACCGAGGTGTGGGAACGTCCGGAGATCGACGAGGGCGGCGCGACGATGATCTACACGTCGGGCACGACCGGCAAGCCGAAGGGGGCGTTCCGGCGCAACCCGGCCGACCCTCGCCAGGGCGCGGCGCTGCTCGCTCACATCGGCTATCAGCCCGACGACATCTACCTGACGACGGGCCCGCTGTACCACTCGGGGCCGGGTGGTTTCATGTCGAGTGCGATCGCGATGGGCCACACGGTGGTGCTGCAACGCAAGTTCGACCCGCAGGACTGGCTGCGACTCCTCGAGACCTACAAGGCGACGTCGACGTTCTCGGCGCCGACACCGATCCGGATGATCTGCAACCTGCCTGCAGAGGTCCGGGCGAAGTACGACCGGTCGTCGATGCGAGTGATGATCGCCAACGCCGCGCCGTGGAGCTTCGCGCTCAAGCAGCAGTACCTCACCGACTTCCCGGCCGAGTCGCTGTTCGAGATCTACGGATCGACCGAGCTCGGCGTGAACACGGTGCTACGGCCGGAGGATCAGCTGCGCAAGCCCGGTTCCTGCGGCAAGGAGGCGCCAATGGTCGAGATCCGCCTGTACGACGAACTCGGGGGCATCGTCGAGGGCACCGGGCCGGATGCGACCGGCGAGGTGTACGTCCGGTCGCCGGCGGTGTTCGCCGACTACTACAAGCAGCACGACAAGTTCGAGGAAGACCACCGCGACGGCTTCCAGACGGTGGGCGACATCGCCTACCGCGACGACGAGGGCTTCATCTACATCTGCGATCGCAAGAAGGACATGATCATCTCCGGCGGGATGAACATCTACCCCGCCGAGATCGAAGCGGCGTTGGAGGCCCACCCCGACATCTACGAGGCGGCAGTGTTCGGGATCCCGAGCGACGACTGGGGCGAACTCGTACACGCCGTCGTCGTGAAGCGGGAGGGCTCGGATCTCGACGACGATGGGGTGAAGGAGTTCGCCCGCGTGCACCTCGCCAGCTACAAGATCCCGCGCTCGATCTCGTGGCTCGACGAACTCCCCAAGACCGGCTCGGGCAAGATCCTCAAGCGGGAACTCCGCCAGCCCTACTGGGCCGGCCGCACCTCCAACGTCTGACTGTTACACCTGGGGTCTGACCCCAGGTGTAACATGATGTGCTACGATGTAGAACATGGGTGAGGTCGGGATCAGAGCGTTGAAGCAGAACGCGTCGCAGGTCGTTGCCCGCGCCGCTGCTGGTGACGTGATCACCGTGACCGATCGAGGGCGGCCGGTCGCAAGGATCGTGCCGATCCGGACGTCGAGGATCCAGGAACTGCTCGATGCTGGAATCGGAACGGCGCGCACGTCATCTCTTGCCGATCTTCCCTTGCCCCGGGCGCCTCGACGAGGCGAACCCACGGCGTCGGAGGTACTGCGGCAGCTGCGCGACACCGAGCGGTACTGAACCAGGACCAGCCGAGAACGCATGGCGATCTACGTCGATACCTCTGCTGCGGTGAAGTTGCTCGTTCGTGAGTCCGAGACCTCCGCACTTCGGCACTGGCTGCGCGAAGGGGAGCGGGACCTCGTGTCGTCTGACCTCCTGCGAACCGAGCTGTCGCGGGTGGCACTGCGGCTGGGCGACGCCACGAACCGGGCAGATGCGATCCTGGCCGGCATCATCGTGTTGCCGGTCACGACGACAACCTTCGAAGCCGCAGGAACGCTCGAGCCGGCAAGTCTGAGGAGCCTCGACGCGCTGCATCTCGCGGCAGCGCTCGACCTCGGCGATGAGCTCGAGGCGATCCTGACCTACGACGAACGACTCGCTGCCGCCGCGATGAGCAACGGCGTCGAGGTGGTCACTCCGACATGATCGAGCTGCCCACCGTGGTGCGGAATCGGGCGATGGCCGCCGGGGCTGCGCGCTGGATCAACGAACTCCCCGACCTCGTTGCCGGGCTGGCGACCGACTGGAAGATCGAGATCGGCGCGCTGTTCCACGAGGGCACAGAGGCCCTCGTGACCGAGGCGATGATGGCCGATGGAACACCGGCGATCTTGAAGGTCTTGGTCCCCCGCGGCGCGGGAGTCACCGACCACGAGACGACCGTTCTGCGGATCGCCGCCGGCACGGGATGCCCGCTCCTCTATCGCGATGACCCCGATCGTGGTGCACTGCTGATGGAGCGGCTCGGGCCGTCGCTGTTCCGGCTCGGCCTCCCGTACGAGCAGCGCCTGCCGATCCTGTGCGACGCAGCGTCGAAGATCTGGCGACCGGCCGCCGACAGCGGACTGCCGACCGGCGCCGAGAAGGCTGCGTGGCTGATGGAGTTCATCACGGAAGTGTGGAGGGAGCTCGACGAGCCCTGCCAGGAGCGGACGATCGCCCACGCGCTCGCCTGCGCGCAGCGTCGCCTCGATGCCCACGACGACGAGCGGGCGGTGCTCGTGCACGGCGACGTCCAGCAGTGGAACGCACTCCAAGCCGGCGACGGCTTCAAGCTCGTCGACC
>JANPCI010000372.1:0-3953 GCA_031430875.1 Actinomycetes bacterium
GCCCGGCTCGAGATGGTGGTCGCCCTGCAGGAATGGCTGAGGGCGTTTCCGAACTACTCACTCGACACCTCCATCGAGACCACCTGGGCCAACGGCCAGGTGCGCGGCCCCCGCAACCTCCCCGTCTTCCTCAACCGCTAAGCATGCTCCAGCAATGAGTCTGGGCGCGGACACCTCGCGCTGAGACTCATCGCTGGAGCATGGGACGGGTGAGCCGGGGGATGGCGACGATCACTGCGCCGGCACCGAGCACCGCCGCGACCGAGTACCACCACGCCCCGCTCCAGAACAGCTCCAACTTGAAGAAGTCCCGAAGGAACGGCACCGCAAAGACCACCGCGTAACTGAGCCCCATGAGCCCGACAAGGCCCACCTTCCACGGGCGCAGAGGCCGACTCGTGACTGCCAGCACCACGAGGCCGAGCGCCAACAAGGTCACCGTCGCGAGCGTACGTGCCTGCTCTACCGAGAGTCCGGTGATCTCGAGTGACGCCTCGTACGCCGCGAGCGTGGCCGACCCAATGGCGATCCCGGCCGGAATCGTGAACCAGAGCACCCGTCGTAGGAATCCCGGCCGGATGAGATCAGCCTCCGGAGCCAGTGCCAGGAAGAAGCCGGGGACGCCGATACTGAACGTACCGATCAGTGTCAGCTGCCGCGGGATGAACGGAAAGGGGCTGTCGAGGATTCCCACGGCGAACGTCAGCAGAACCGCGTAGGCCGTCTTGGTGAGGAACAACTTCGAGACCCGCTCGACGTTGTTGATCACCTTGCGACCCTCGTTGACCACCGCCGGGAGGCTCGAGAAGGCATTGTCGGTGAGGACCAGATCCGCGACCGCCTTGGTCGCCTCGCTGCCCGAGCCCATCGAGATACCGAGATCGGCATCCTTCAGCGCGAGCACGTCGTTCACGCCGTCGCCGGTCATTGCAACGACATGACCGCGTGACTGCAGCGCGTTCACCATCGCCTGTTTCTGCTGCGGGGCGACCCTTCCGAATACCGTCGCTTCTTCGAGCGCGTCGGCCAGATCGTCGATCTCCTCGGGGAGCCCCCGAGCGTCGACCGGGTCGCCCACGACGACCAGCCCCGCTCGTCGGGCAATCGACGCAACGGTGTCCGGGTTGTCGCCGGAGATCACCTTGAGCGTCACCTGTTGATCGGCGAAGTAGGCCAGGATCTCGGCCGCGTCGGGCCGGATCTCGTCTTCGAGTTCCACGATCGCCAACGTCGCCGCATCCGCGGGAAGCCCTCCATCGTCGGGCCCGTGATCCGATGTCACCACAGCCAACAGTCGCTGGCCCGCCGAGCTGAGCGACTCGACCAGCGGCTGCTGAGCGTCGTCGGGACGCAGCAGGAAGTCCGGGGCGCCGAGGTAGAACCAGCCGTGGCCGACGAACGACGCGCCCGACCACTTCCGTTCGCTGTCGAACGGCTCGACGCGATCGACCTCCCACACGAGGTCTGTTCCGACCTGCTCGGCAATCGCGGCCATCGTCGCGTTCGGGGCCCGATCAGCCGCCGCCAGCGCTCGGAGCGCCTCGGTCGCCTCCGCCTCGGAACGATGGGGTGACGGATGCAGCGCAGCGAACCGGATGTTGCCGGTCGTGATCGTTCCGGTCTTGTCGAGACACAGCACATCCACGCGTGCCAACACCTCGACCGTGGAGAGCTGTTTGGCGAGCGCGTTGCGTCGAGCCAACGCAATCGCTCCAGCCATGAACGCGAGGCTCGTCAGCAACACGAGCCCGTCCGGCACCATGGCCACCGCCGCGGCGACCGTACCGAGCAGCGCGTCCTGCCAGCCCTCCTCTTCGGCGAGCAAGTTGATGAACAGAACGACCGTGGCCACCGGGATCACCCACGTGAGCCAACGCAGGATCCGATCGATGCCAGCGCGGAGTTGCGACTGCGCAGGTACGAACTGCTTTGCTTCGTTGGCGAGGCGACTCGCATAGCTGTCGGCGCCGATCCCCGTGGCGGTGATGCTGCCGTTGCCGCCCACGACGAAACTGCCCGAACGAACTTCGTCACCGACTTCTTTTTCCACGGGGAGTGACTCGCCGGTCAGCATCGATTCGTCGAGGCGCAACGCGATCGACTCCAACACCAGCCCGTCGACGGCCACCTGGCCGCCCAGCCGGAGTTCCACGACGTCGTCGATCACGATCTCCTCGGTCGCGATCTCCACCGATTCCCCGGATCGCACGACAGTCGCCCGCGGTTCGGTGATCACCTCCAAGCGGTGCAGTTCACGGCGCGATCTCGTCTCCTGCACAACCCCGATCGCCGAGTTGGCGACCACCACACCGACGAACAGCCCGTCCTGCGGGTTCCCCGAGATCACCACCAAGACGAACAACGTGACGATGATGGCATTGACCATGTTGAACGTGTTCGCGACCACGATCTGGCCGAACGACCGATCCGGCGGGGCGGGCACCACGTTCACCCGGCCGGCAGCAATGCGTGTCGCCACCTTGGCGTCGGTGAGGCCGATCAACGGGTTGATGGGCGACGTCTGCATGTGGCGCCGCAGGGTATCCGACGCGACCTGGTTCACTGGGAGGATGTCTCGCGCGAACGGCAACGACGCATTGATCGCCTACGTGCGCGACTCGGTCATCGGACGCGACGACGTGATCGACGGCCCGTACGGGCCCCGACCGATCATCTACGCGGACTACACCGCATCGGGGCGTTCACTCACGTTCATCGAGGACTACATCCGCGCCGTCGTCCTCCCGCTGTACGCCAACACGCACACCGAATCGTCGGGCACCGGATTGCAGACGACGCGAATGCGCGAGGAGGCCCGCGACATCATCGCCCGGTGCGTCGGCGCGAACCACGACGAGCATGCCGTCGTCTTCTGTGGGAGCGGCGCCACCCATGCGATCGACAAACTCCTCGGCGTCATGGGATTGAGGATTCCGTCCGCGCTCGACGACCGATACGGGTTCGGTGCGTCGATCCCAGCCGAGGAACGGCCGGTGGTGTTCATCGGCCCCTACGAACATCACTCCAACGAGTTGCCGTGGCGCGAGTCGATCGCTGACCTCGTGATCATCGACGAGGACGTCGACGGACACGTCAGCCTCCAGCACCTCGAACGCGAATTGATCCGTCACGCCGACCGTACGACGCTGATCGGATCGTTCTCAGCCGCATCGAACGTCACCGGCATCATCACCGACACTGTTGCGGTGTCGACGCTGCTCCACGAGCACGGGGCGCTGTCGCTCTGGGACTACGCCGCTGCCGCGCCGTATGTGCCGATCGAGATGGGATCGAACGCCGACGGCAACCTCGCCTACTACGACGCAGTCTTCATCTCACCGCACAAGCTGATCGGGGGTCCGGGAACACCCGGCGTGCTCGTAGCGCGACGCGAGCTGTTCACCAACAGGGTTCCCGATGTGTCGGGTGGTGGCACCGTGCGGTACGTGAGCACCACCGAGCACGACTACCTCCCCGAGATCGAGCATCGCGAGGAGGCGGGGACTCCAGCGATCGTCGAGTCGATCCGCGCCGGGCTCGTCTTCCAGCTCAAGGACGCCGTCGGCCCGGCTGTGATCGAGGCCCGAGAGTCCGACTTCGTTCGACGTGCAATTGCGTCCTGGTCGAAGAACGCGAGCATCAACGTGTTGGGGAGCCACGAGGCCGACCGGCTGTCGATCGTGTCATTCGTGATCCGCCACGGCGACAGGTTCCTCCATCACAACTTCGTCGTCGCCCTGCTCAACGATGTGTTCGGCATCCAATCGCGCGGCGGATGTTCGTGCGCCGGCCCGTACGGCCACCGCCTGCTCGGTATCGACCTCGACCGTTCCCACGAGTTCCAGCGCGAGATCAATCGCGGCTGCGAGGGCATCAAGCCAGGGTGGGTGCGCGTCAACTTCAACTACTTCATCGATGATGCGACGTTCGACTACATCGTCGACGCCGTGCAC
>JANPCI010000373.1:0-7771 GCA_031430875.1 Actinomycetes bacterium
CATGTATGGCTCGGCCGACCACGACGACCGTCTCTTCGACGACCCGGAGGCCTTCCGTCCCGACCGGCCGGGGCTGAGCAACCACATCGCGTTCGGCCACGGCATCCACTTCTGTCTGGGCGCCGCCCTGGCACGACTCGAGGCCGTCACGGCGCTGCGAGTCCTGGCGACCCACATCGACACCATCTCGGTCGTTGATCATGATGCGCTCCGCTACGGCAGCAGCTTCATTCTGCGAGGGCTCGAACATCTCGAGCTCGACCTCACGTACCGCTGATCGTCACGCGCTGACCGTACTGCTGACCCGGGATCGGACGCGCGCCGCGACCGTCGCTCGTCTGCCGTAGGATTTCGCTACCTCGAAGTTGCGAGCAGCGTGAACAACAACAGCAGTGTCAACGAAAACAGTGTCATCACGTCGGACGCGTCCGACCAGCTCTTCGCGCCTGTCGACGTCCGCAGGGTTTCGACGATCGGCCGCGTCTCGATCGTCGGTGTCGTCGGCATCATCATCATGTACCTCGCCATCGGGTCGCTGTTCGCCCTCGAACAGCCGCCGTTCGTCGGCGCCGACGAGAAGGCGCACCTCGGCTATGCCCACGTCGTGGCCGACGGCTCGCTTCCGACGATCGACCAACTCCAGCCGGTCCCGATCTGGGCCGGCCAGTGGATGGGTGAATGGGTTTCCACGACGCCCTTCGCCAACCGATCGATCTGGGTCGCCAATCATCCGCCGCTGTACTACGTCTCGGTAGCTCCATTGATCTGGTACTCCGAGCTGACGCAGCGCCCTGATGGCGGTCTGCTCCTGATGCGCTTGGCCAACGTCGCGTGGGGCGCGGTCGGGCTCGCATTCACCTACTTGATCGCACGCGAGCTTTCGAAATCACCGCGAATCGCACTCGTGTCGACCGGCGTCGCGGCGATGGTCACCCAGCTGTACGCGTCGCTGTCGCTCGGGATGAGCGATGGGATGACGTTTGCCGCGGGTGCTGCGGTCACATGGGCTGGCCTGCGATGTCTCCAGCGTGGATCGACGTCGCGTAACCTCTGGCTGCTCGCGCTGACCACCGCAATCGCGACGGGCACTCGGGCGGCGACGATGCTCGTTGCATTCGCCGTCGTGGCCACGGTCGCCGCGTTCGAGTTCGCGAAGCCTGTTGCTGCAACGAGTGATCGCCGACGGGCCGCCTTGCGTGTCGGTTTCATCGGCGTCCTTCCGGCCGTACTGCTCTTCGGGTGGTTCTATCTGCGCAACATCGTGCTCTACGGCGATATCGGTGCGTCGAGCTACCTGCTCGAACGGTTCGATCGTGAGCCGAGCGGCAGCATCGTGTCGACGCTGCTCCGAGATGGGATGTGGCGGTCGCTGTATGGGCGTTCGATGAGCCCACTCACCTACGGCGGCGGTCGTCCGACGGGAATGCTGGTGATTGCCGCGATCGCCGTGGCCGGCCTCGTCGCCGCCATCATCGCCCGGCGAACCGGCGATCGTGACCAGTCGGGCGAGCGCTACCGCATCGCGAGGCGCTCGATCCTGTTGCTCGTCATCGGCGTCGGAGTGACTGTCTGGTACATCGCCGAGCACGTGAGTGGCGGCGGTTACCTCCACCCGCGCTACGTGTTCCCGGTGTTGGGCTCGGTGGCGACCCTGTTCGTCATCGGCTTCGATCGGATCGCACCACGCATCCTGCCCGTGGTTGTCCTCGTCGGGATGGCCACGTGGACACTCGTCCAGTTGCCGGTCGGAATCGATCCGTCGCAGAGCAGCCGTCCCCGCGACGAGGGTCGGCTCGCGCCGATGGTGCTGCGGACGCTGCCCGGCTCGGACTTGTGGCGATCGTTCACAGCGCTGTGGATCGTGGTCGGCGCCGTCATCGCTGCGGTGGCGATCGCCGCAGTGGTCTTCGGACGTGGCCCGATGGCCGACGACGAGCTCAGAGCTGATTCTTCCAGCCGTTCCAGTAGGTGACCTCCTCGGCCGGCTTGCGGCTGGCCGGCTTGAAGTCGTCGCCTGTGTAGAACGCGGTGGGGATACAGGCCAACTGCGTCACGGTGTCGGGAATGCCCAACGCGTTGGCCACGTCGTCGCCAGAGCCGAGATGCAGCGTCGTCCAGACGGTTCCGAGCCCTCGCGAGCGGGCGGCCAGGCAGTAGCTCCACACCGTCGGGATGAGCGAGCCCCACCAGCCCTGCGCCTCGCCGTTGTCGTTGTCACGCGGAGGCGCACCCAGCGCACACGGGATTGCCAGCACCGGGACCTGTTCGAGCACGTCGGCCAGGTACATGCTCGAGTCGATGATCGCATTCTTGGCCGACGCGTTGCCCGCCTTGGCGACGGCTTCCTGCTGCGACGCGATGTACGGCGCGTACGTGCGCCGGTAGGCGTCGGCGATCACTGCCTTGAGGTCGGGGTCGTCGACCATCACCCAGCGCCAACGCTGGTGGTTGCCGCCGGCGGGCCCCTGCGTGGAGATGCGGACACAGTCGAGGATCAGCTCGCGTGGCACCGATCGTGTGAGGTCGAGGCGCTTGCGGACGGCTCGGGTGGTGGTCAGGAGGTGATCGGTCTGTTCGAGGTCGAAGTCCATGGTGCGAGAACCTTAATGATCGTTCGGTAATGTCCCGGCCCGGACAGGCGTAACGAGCCACGAGCCATTCCACCCACATGAGCGACATCACCAACCCCACCCCGACCATCGAGCAGCTGCTGGCGATCGAAGCGTGCCGTGAGGCGGCGCGCCGCTACTCGTACGGGCTCGACCGCCTCGACGGTGACGTGATGAAGTCGGCGTACTGGCCCGACGGCACCGACGACCACGGCGTGTTCGTCGGCAATGCCTGGGAGTTCTGCGACCGGGTCGTGTCGAGCCATGGCGTGTGGGCGTGGACGATGCACACGATCTTCAACCATCGCGTCGAGATCGACCCCGACGGCGAGCATGCCCGCGGCGAGGCATTGAACATCGCCTACCTGTCGCACGCCGACGAACGCAGGCTGTCAACGTGGTACGGGCGGTACCTCGACACCTACGAACGACGCGGCGACGAATGGCGCATCATGCACCGCGTCTGCGTCCACCATCTCGACACCACCGAGCTCGCCCCCGACTCGATGGGGATCGACGCATCCAAATTCCGTCAGGCCGGGTTCGACCGGCCAGCCAACGGCCGACCGATCGGACCCTGATGCCACGTTTTGCGAAGGAGTGCGCCGCACTCGACCCCACCGGATTCGCCCTCGTCGACGGCGACCGGGAGATGACTTGGGCCGAAGTCGACGACGCCCTGAATCGTTGCGCGAACCTGTTACTCAGCGCCGATCGGGCAGGCGACCTCGGGCCCGATCACCGGATCGCCGTCTACGCCGAGAACGCGTCCGAAACGGCGCTCGCTCACCTCGGCGGGCTGTTGGCCGGAGCCTCGTCGGTTCCCGTCAACTTCCACCTCACGGCCGCGGAGGCCGCGTACATCCTCGACGATTCGAACACCAGCATCCTCTTCGTTGGGCCTGAAACTGCCGAGCGCGGCGTCGAAGCGGCGAGGACCGCTGGCGTCACGAAGATCGTCGGCTGGAAGTGCGCAGATGTCGAGGGTGTCATTGATTGGGATGCGTGGCTCGCCGGAGGAGCGACGACCGATCCGCCCGATGACGTCACGCCGCGCCCGAACCTGCTGTACACCTCGGGGACCACGGGACTTCCCAAGGGAACCGAACTTCCTCCGACGATGTTCGCCGGCGGCACCAACATGGCCGAGCATCTCGAGCAGTTGGCGCAAGGCGGTTTCTCCGGCTTCGGCACCCATCTCGTCGTCGGGCCGATGTATCACACCGGCCCGCTGTCGGGCATGCGTCTGCTGTGTGCCGGGGTGCCCTCGGTCATCATCCCCAAGTTCGATGCCGAGGCAACGCTGGCCGCGATCGACACGTACCGGACCGAAACGAGCGTGATGGTGCCGACTCACTTCGTTCGCCTGCTTGCGCTCCCCGATGATGTCAAGGCCAAGTACGACGTCAGCTCGATGAAGCTGATCGCCCACACGGGGGCCAAGTGCCCGATCGACGTGAAAGCGGCGATGATCGAATGGTTCGGGCCGGTGTTCCGCGACGCATACGGAGCCACCGAAGTTGGAACGGTCTGCACGATCACCAGCGAGGAGTGGGTCGCCCACAAGGGCTCTGTCGGCCGTTCCGTCCCGCCGTTCAGCGCCGTCATCCTCGATGACGACCTCAGCGAGTTGTCCGCCAACACCGAGGGGCGGTTGTACTTCCGCGATGCCACAGGCCGGGGCATCGTCTACCCGAATGATGCGGAGAAGACAGCGGCCTCGAATCCCGAACCGGGCCTGTTCACGCTCGGCGAGATCGGCTACATCGACGACGATGGTTACGTGTTCATCACCGACCGCTTCAGCGACATGGTCGTCTCCGGCGGGGTCAACCTCTATCCGGCCGAGGCAGAGCAACTGCTGATCGACCATCCCGACGTGGCCGACGTGGGCTGTATCGGCGTTCCGCATCCGGAGATGGGCGAGATGCTCGTGGCGCTCGTGATCCCGACCGACGAGGCTGCGCCACCCGAACCCAATGAGCTGTCCGCGTGGCTACGCGAGCGGCTGAGCCACTACAAATGTCCCCGTGAGTACCACGTGGTGCGCGACTTGCAGCGCACCACGATGGGCAAGATCAACAAGCGGCGCCTGCGCGACGCCTGGCTCGACGGCGATCTCGACGAGATCACCGTCGGCTGAGCGGATGACCGAAACCCCTTTGACCGAAACCCCTTCGAGAGGCACACCATGACCGACACCCAGGAACGTTCCGCCGAGGAAGCGCTGGTCGATCCGAACATCTCCGTCGACGACTTCGTCGCCCAGGCGAGAGTGTGGTTCGACGAACACGCTGTACGGCGACCCACCAGCGAAGCCGAACGTCAGTGGGGCGAAGGCGAGTTCGACGTGTCGGTGTTCAGCGACATGTCGTTCGAGGACGAGCGCGACCACATCCTGGGGATCGCCAAGTGGATCCAGACCAAGGCCACGCGCGGTTACCACGCCGTGTCCTGGCCGCAGGAGTACGGCGGACTCGGTCTGAGCCGGGCGCACGCCCGCGCGCTCGGTCACCTGGAGCGCGAGTACGAGACGCCGGGCAGCCACGAGTTGATCGGTGTGACGGTCGGGCTGATCGCCTCCACGCTGCGAGCCCTCGGCGGCGATGAAATGAAGCAACGGTTCGTGAAGTCGTTGCTCGCCGCCGAAGTCCTCGCCTGCCAGTTGTTCAGTGAGCCCGGCGCCGGCTCCGACCTGGCGGGGCTGTCGTGTCGGGCCGTCCGCGACGGTGACGAGTGGGTCGTCAATGGCCAGAAGGTGTGGAGTTCCGGCGCCCAGTTCAGCCAGTGGGGCGAACTCATCGCCCGCACCGACCCCGACGTGATCAAGCACCAGGGCCTCACCGCGTTCATGCTCCCGCTCGACGCGCCCGGAGTCGATGTGCGCCCGATCAAGCAGATGAGCGGTGGTTCGTCGTTCTGTGAGGTGTTCTTCAACGATGTGCGCGTCTCCGACGACCTGCGTATCGGTGATGTCGGCGACGGCTGGAAGGTCGCGACAACGACACTCAGCTTCGAGCGCGATCACTCCGAGTCGGGCGGGAGTGGTGGTGCGTCGGGCGGCTCGTTCGGCAAGCTCCTGGCGACCGCCCGGATGATGGGGTTGACCGATGATCCGGTGCTGCGCGACAAACTCGCCAAGGTCTACATCCACAGTCGCGTCGAGTCGTACACGAACCGTCGAGCTGCCGACCTGGCCCGCTCGGGCACACCCGGCCCCGAAGGATCGCTCGGCAAGCTGCTGTGGACCGAGGGCATGACCGAGGTCAGCTCGGTGATTGGCGACATCCTCGGTGCCCGCCTGCTTGCCGACACGGGGGAGTGGGGCACCTACGCGTGGAACGAGCATCTCCTCGGCGCCCCGGGCTATCGCATCGCCGGCGGTTCCGACGAAGTGCAGCGCAACATCCTCGGCGAACGTGTCCTCGGCCTGCCCCGCGAACCACGCGCCGACACCGGCGCCTGGAGCTCGATCCCCCGCTGACGCCGGCCTCGCGCCCTCATCCCGACGAGGTGGTGAGGCCGGGCCACATCAGCTGTGTGATGTCGTCGGCGACACTGTCGCGGTCGCGGTAGCCGTCGCGCAGCCACATCGCCGCGGCCACCTGGATCGCTCCGACGGTGGCGTACGCCCACGTGCGCACCGGGAGCGGATCGAGTCCGGTACCGGTTCGCAGCGCGGTGAACTGCTCGATTATCCGGATCGAGGATCGAGCAACGAGAAGACGGACCGACTCGGTTCCCGGACCTCCGGCGGTGACGAACAGGAAGAGGTTCCGTTCATCGTCGATGACCTCGAACGTGGCGCGCATCGAGGCCGCGAAGGTTGCACGCCCGCCCGTGCCGCGAGTGGTGGCGCGCTCGACTGCTTCGTTGAGCCGATCGACGAACATCTCCGAGAGGGCCTCGACCAGTGCGTCCTTGTCACCGATGTTGCGGTACACGATGGGTTTACTCACCCCGGCCGCTGCGGCGATGTCGTCCATGGTGACGTCCGGTCCTTCGGCTCGGATCACTCGCAGGGCGGCGGCGAGGAGTTGCTCGCGATCCGTCACCACCTCTCCGGCGCGGGGCCGTCCCGGACCGCGCCGCGCCGGAACGGAGGCGGCAGTGCTCGACGTCATCGCTTGACAGTACCAAGCCAGAGTTGCGGCACTTACCCTGTCGTAAACTTTTCGTACTCCAAGTAAATTCAGCTGGGTCGTCCGTGTTACCTTCGTCACATGAGCATCGACGAGACCGTTCGCACGGATCTCCCCTGGCACCTGCGCGACAACTGGGGGCCCGTGCTCGACGAACGAACCGACTTCGATCTGCGCGTCGACGGCATCATCCCGACCGAGCTGCAGGGCACCTACGTCCGCACCGGGCCCAACCCGTATTCGGGCAGGTCCGATCACTGGTTCTTCGGCGACGGCATGATCCACGGCGTACGGATCGCCGGCGGCAAGGCCGAGTGGTACCGCAACCGGTTCGTCCAGACCCCGAACATCACGGATCCGTCCGACGACATGATGGCGAACATGGGCGACCTCACTCGCGGCACGGCGAACACGCACATCCAGGTCCACAACAACAAGTTGCTGTGTCTCGAGGAGGGCCACTGGCCCTGGGTTGTCGACAAGGAGCTCAACACCATCGGCTACGAGAACTTCGGAGGTGCACTGACGTGTTCGATGACGGCACACCCGAAGGTGTGCCCGGTCACGGGCGAACTGATCGCTTTCAGCTACATGAGCCCCGAGCCGCCGTACCTGCACTACATCCGCATCAGCGCCGACGGCCAGGTCAAGCAACTCGAGGGCATCGACATCCCCAACATGGTGATGATGCACGACTTCAACGTCACGCAGAACTACGTCGTGTTCATGGACCTGCCGGTGTGCTTCAACCTCGACGCAGCGGCAACCGGGATGCCGTTCCAGTTCAATCGCGACGCCGGCGCTCGCCTCGGCGTGATGCCACGCAACGGCACCAACGCCGATGTCCGCTGGTTCGAGATCGACCCGTGCTACGTCTTCCACCCCGTCAACGCCCACGAGGCCGGCAACACGCTCGTGCTCAGTGTGTCGCGCCAGAAGGAAGCCTTCGGATCGAGCCACGACGACTATGCCGAGGTCGGGCGGCTCACACGTTGGACGATCGACCTCGACGCGGGCACG
>JANPCI010000374.1:0-1832 GCA_031430875.1 Actinomycetes bacterium
TCCACCGCCGGATGACAACGACGATGTCGGGAACGATGAACTGTGAGCCGGCCAGACCCAGGCGGCCCCAACTGCTTGAAGCGGCGGAGGTGGTCGATAACCGTAACTTCTGTGTTACGCTTACGTTCATGGCGAGAACGACACGAACAGGAGCGGAGCGCTACTTCTCACAGCGCGCCGCCGAGCCCGGGTTCGCCGAGGAGTATGAGGCGGCACGGCGACGGATCGACCAGGTCGACCGATTGGTGCACGAACTCGACGATCGCCGCGAGGCGCTCGGGATGACCAAGGCTGAGCTGGCGCGGCGGGCCGACCTCGCACCCGAGGCGGTACGACGCTTGTTCAGCGCCGACAGCCCGAATCCGACCATCGGAACGCTCACCGCCCTCGCTGACAGCCTGGGCCTCGAACTCGTGCCGAGGGAACGCAGCGCGAGCTGACCGCCTACTCGAGCACCGTCCGCCGGCGCGAGAACTCGGCCTTCATCCGGAGTACCCGTCGATAGTCCTTCGGCTTGGCCGCCGACCGCTTCGGCTTCGACAGCCCATCGATCACCACGATCGACGAGCCACCGAGATCCGCGGCGTCGCGTTCGAGGATGCAGAAGAGACGATGGTTCATGCCGCCGCCCTGCACCCGGACCTCGTAGAGGCCCGACATCTTGCCGTGCATGGCCTCCCACTTGCCGCCGCCCGAGAACGCCGGAGGCGGCGCCTCGGCCACCGCGTCGAGTACGGCGACCATCTCGGCGAGCACCTTCGTCGAGAGTCCGTCCAAGAAGTCCCGCGCCGGGACGGAGCGACCCGGATCGTCAGTGGGATGTCGCTGGAAGAAGTGGATCAACCACGGTTCAGAGGCCATACCTACACCCCCGACGTCAGGTGGTTGACCCGTAGATGCGGGCGGCGACGAGCTCGGCGGCGTCGGCGTCGAGGCCCTGGGCGACGTGAGAGTACAGATCGAGGGTGATCGCGATCGTCGAGTGGCCGAGTCGCTCCGACACGACCTTGGGATGCACACCGGCCTTCAGTGCCAACGTGGCGTAGCTGTGGCGGAGATCGTGGAGGCGGATGCGGGGCAACTCGGCGTCACGCACGATCCGGTCGAACGACTTCGAGAAACGGTCGGGATGGACGGGGCCACCGAGCTCGTCGGTGAACACGAGATCCCCGTCGTTCGACCACGCGTCACCTGCGGCAAGGCGTTCTTCGAGTTGGCGCGTGCGGTGTGCCTTGAGCGCGTCGAACGTCACGGTGTCGAGCGAGACGCGGCGACGGCTTTTGTCGGTCTTCGGTGGCCCGATGTGGACGCGGCCGCTGACCGTCGTCAGGGTCTGCACGATCGACAGTGCCCGCCCATCGAGGTCGACGTCCTCCCACCGCAGCCCGAGTACCTCACCGCGGCGCATGCCCGTGGTGGCCAGCAGCACGAACGCCATCGATAGCCGGTCACCCGCCACGGCCTCGAAGAACCGCTGGATCTCCTCCGACGACCACGTCTTCTGCTCCACTCGTGGCGCCGACACCGCCTTCGCCGCCGCTGCCGGATTGCGAGTGACAAGGCCGAGGCGCTCGGCATCGGCCAGAGCCCGCCTGAGGACGATGTGGCAGTTCCGGACGGTCTTCGGTGCCAACGGTCGGCCACCGGCTCCCCCTCGCTCGAGCAGTGTGGCGTACAGCCCCTCCACCTGCAGCGGTGTGAGCGACTGGAGTTGCACCGCGCCGATCTGGCGGGTGATGCGCTCGACGGCCATCCGGTAGCTCACCCACGTGGTCTCCCGGACCCGCGGTTTGATCGACTCCAACCAGTCGGTGAGGAACTGCGACAGGGTG
>JANPCI010000375.1:0-8305 GCA_031430875.1 Actinomycetes bacterium
ACAGCGTGGCCACCGAAGGCCCGTCGCATCGGCTCGATCCACCAGTCGTCCATGGTCGGACCGTAGCGTGGCTGTCGTGATCGAGATCATGACGTTTCGGTTTGCG
The DNA here is from genome assembly GCA_031430875.1 of Actinomycetes bacterium. Lineage (GTDB taxonomy): Bacteria > Actinomycetota > Acidimicrobiia > Acidimicrobiales > Ilumatobacteraceae > Sva-07. The sequence continues at coordinate 107 of JANPCI010000375.1, forward strand.
GACGGAGTCGACGAGTCAGCCTTTCGCGCCGTCGATGAACGCGTGCAGGTTCAGTTCTCGTACCAACAGGCAGGGTTCATTCGGCGCACGCTCGGTCGCCGCGGCGATCGGTGGCTCGTACTGACGGTCTGGGCGAACGTCGAGGCGGCCGACGCCGCGCAGACAGCGTTCGACGCGTCCCCGCTCGGCGCCGAGTTCATGGTGCTCATCGATCGGGACAGCCTCACCGTCGAACGGTACGAGGGCGTCGACTGAACTACTGCTGGACGAGGACGAGCGGGTTGCCCTCGGGATCGTCGATCGCGGCGATCGTCGGCCCGCCGGGAACGTCGAACGGCTGCGACACGACCGTGCCGCCGAGGCCCGGCACCCGATCCAATGATTCGACGATGTCGCGTACCTGGATGTAGAGGGCGAAGCCGCCTCGATCGCTCTGGCGCATGTGTCCGGCGGGGCCCGGCTCCGGTCCGCCCAAGCCGCTCGGGATGTTCATGATCGGGCCATCGCCGATCGGCCAGTTGAACAGTTCGCCGTAGAACGTGCGTTGCACCCCGGGATCCCGGGCGAGGATCTCGAAGTGCACGATCGGGCGCACCCAGTCGGGTTGTGGGTCCGATGCCGTCGTCATGTTCAGTTGGAACTGAGGTCGTCCGGGGCATCGGCGAGCCAGGCGAGGCGGCCGGGTTGGCGGCGCAGGACCGTTCGCCACAGCTCGTCGGGGTCGTCGGAGAACACGTCACCCGGCTCGGAATCGAGCACGAGCCAGGCGCCCGCTTCGATCTCGCCCTCCAGTTGGCCGGGTCCCCAGCCCGCATACCCCCGGAACACCCGCACACCCTTCACCTCGGCGGCCACCAGGGCCGGATCGGCGGTGAGATCGGCCGACGCAATGGTGCCGACGATGGGGGAGAGGTACTCGCCGCCGTCGGAGAGTACCGACGTGGTTTCCGCGAGCGCAATCAGTGCCGATTCCTCGACCGGGCCGCCGCTGAACACCGACGATGGAGCGGATTGCAGATCGATCCACCGGTCGAGTGGTTCGTCGAGCGCCTCATAGCTCGGCCGGTTGATCACGACTCCGATGGCACCCTCGTCGTGATGCTCGAGCATGAAAATCACGGTTCGATCGAAGTTCTCGTCTTCCAATGGTGGGGTGGCGACAAGCAGTCGACCCTTCATCGGTGATGCGCCCGGGAACATCCCTTCAGTCTGTCACCTCCCTCACTCCAAGCCAGTCCGGTGTGAACAGTTGCATGATCATGCGACATAGTGTATGTTCATGCAGATGTCGGGAGCCGGTATCGCCGTGGGGATCGTCGGGGCATCGGGGTTCACCGGCGCCGAGCTGTTGAGGCTGGCGGCCCAGCACCCCGACTTCGACATCCGGGTGGCGACCGGCGATTCGATGGCTGGACGACGAGCCGCCGATCTGTACCCGTCGCTCGAAGTCGCCTACCCGGACCTCGTGTTCAGCGAGTTCGATCCCGCTGATGTGGCGGGGCTCGATCTGGTCTTCCTCGGCCTGCCGCATGGCGCGTCCATGGATCTCGCGCCATCACTGGTTGGTCACGTGGGTTGTGTCGTCGACCTCTCGGCGGCGTTCCGGCTGAAGGATCCGGCCGCGTATCCGACGTTCTACGGGTTTGAACACACGCAACTCGACCTGTTGGCCGAGGCCGTGTTCGGTCTGCCGGAGCTGCATCGCGCAGATCTGAAGGGCGCCCGACTCATTGCCACACCCGGCTGCCACGTCACTGCTGCCACGCTCGCATTGCGGCCGCTCGTCGAAGCCGGTCTGATCGAGACAACAGGCGTCGTGGTCAACACCCTGACGGGCATCACCGGCGCCGGCCGTGCGCCGAGCGACACGAACGTCTTCACCAACATCGACTCCAATGCCGCCGCGTACGGCCTCCTGTCGCACCGACACACGCCCGAGATGGAAGAGCAGATCGGTGCCCAAGTGATCTTCACGCCGCACCTCGTCCCCATGAGCCGTGGTCTGCTCGCGACGTGTGCGGCGACCGGCGCACCCGGGTGCAGCGACGCTGCCGTGAGCGATGCGCTGCGGGCTTTCTACGCCGACGAGCCCTTCGTTGCCGTCCTCGACGATGCGCCCGCAACCAAATCGGTGCTCGGCTCGAATGCAGCGCACGTGTCAGTCCGCTGGGACGAACGGACCAACACAGTGCTCGCCATGTGCGCCATCGACAACCTCACCAAGGGCGCCTCCGGTGGCGCCGTGCAGGCCGCCAACGTCGCCCTCGGCATCGACGAGGCGGCCGGGCTCTCCACGATCGGACTCGCACCATGACGGGGACACCATGACCGAAGCTGCCTCGCTGAAGGCCTCCGTCCTCGTCGAGGCGTTGCCGTACATCCGCCGATTCGTCGGCAAGACCGTTGTCGTGAAGTACGGAGGCAACGCGCTTGCCGGCACCTCTGACCACGACGCGTTGAGCCTGTTCGCCGAAGACATCGTCTTGATGCGATTGGTCGGCATGCGTCCCGTCGTCGTCCACGGTGGCGGTCCGCAGATCTCGGCGCTGATGGAACGGCTCGGCAAGCAGCCCGAATTCGTCGACGGTCTCCGCGTGACCGATGCCGAAACCGTCGACATCGCTCGCATGGTCCTCACCGGCCAGGTGAATCCACAGCTCGTTGCCGCCATCAACGTCCACGGGCATTTCGCAGTTGGTATCAGTGGGGTGGATGCCGGACTCATCCGTGCGACTGCACGCGACCCCAAGCTCGGCTTCGTCGGTGACGTCACCGAGATCAACCCCGAGGTGATCCACGGCCTCCTCGACGATGAGTTCATCCCCGTGATCGCCACCATCGGTAGCGACGAGACCGGCCAGGCCTACAACATCAACGCCGACACGGCTGCCGGCGCCATCGCCGAGGCACTCGGCGCGGAGAAGCTCGTCTATCTCACCGACATCGAGGGCCTCCGGCGTGATGTGGCCGATGCTGCCAGCTTGATCCGTCAGGTGACCGCCGCCGAACTCGACGAACTCGTGGTCGACGGCGTCATCGCCGGCGGGATGATTCCGAAGGTCGCGAGCTGCACCCATGCCGTACGCAACGGCGTGCACCGTGCTCACATCCTCGACGGCCGCATCGCCCATGTGTTGCTGCTCGAGATCTTCACCGATGCCGGCATCGGCACCATGATCATGAACGAACGGGAGACACCCTGATGGAGTCGCACGCATTCGACCACGCGCCGATGGCGAACTGCCCGTTCATGCCGGTCTTCGGTCCGCCAGCGATCATGTTCGAGCGCGGGCGCGGCACCGAGCTGTGGGACTCGGAGGGCAAGCGGTACCTCGATTTCCTCGCTGGGATCGCCGTTGTGTCGCTCGGGCACTGCAACCCCGCCGTTGCGGAGGCCGTCGGCGATCAACTCGACCAACTGCTGCACGTGTCGAACTTCTTCGCCAATCCGGTTGCCACCGAGGCAGCGGTGAAGATCAACGACCTCCTGCTCGCGGCGACCGGTCACCGGGGCCAGATCTTTTTCACGAACTCCGGTGCCGAGTCGAACGAATGTGCCATCAAGCTGGCCCGCAAGCATGGCGGGCGCGGACGTCACACGATCGTGAGCGCACTCGGCAGCTTCCACGGCCGCACGCTTGCGACGCTCGCCGCCACGGGCCAGCCGGCCAAGCACGAGCCGTTTGCGCCGATGCCCGAGGGCTTCCGACACGTCGCATGGGGCGACCTCGACGCGATGCGCCAGGCAGTCGATGGCTCGGTCGCTGCGGTGTTGATCGAACCGCTCCTCGGCGAGGGCGGCGTCCACCCGGCAACGACCGAGTATCTGGCGGGTATTCGTCAGATCTGCGACGAGACCGGCGCACTGATGATGATCGACGAGATCCAGACCGGGTTCGCCCGCACCGGCCGATGGTTCGGCTTCGAGCACGCCGGCGTGAGCCCCGACGTGGTGACGCTTGCGAAGGCGATGGGCAACGGTATGCCGGTGGGCGCCTGCTGGGCCCGCGCCGACGTTGCAGCAGTCTTCCAGCCGGGCGACCACGGGAGCACCTACTCGGGCACGGCCATCGCCACGGCGGCGGTCAACGCGGTGATCGACGAGATGCAGCGCATCGACGCACCCGCTGTCGCTCGCCGGCAGGGCCAACGGATCGTCGATGCACTGCGAGTCGTTCCCGGTGTCGTCGATGTCAGGGGGCGCGGCCTGATGCTCGGTGTGGAGCTGGCAGAGGGGATCGACGCCAAGGCGGTGTACACCGACCTGCTCGACCGAGGTCTGATCGTCAACGCCGTCACGGCAACCACGCTGCGACTCGTGCCACCGATCACGGTCACCGACGCCGAGATCGACGAAGCGGTCGCTCTGATCGCCATCTCGCTCGCTGCGAACGGTGCGATGTCGTGACCCGTCACCTGCTCGATGTCACCGATTTCACCGCGCGTGAGGTTCGCGAGATCCTCGCGCTTGCGCAACAACCGGTCGACTCGCTCGACCGGCCGTTGGCAGGTCAGGGCGCAGCGCTGATCTTCGAGAAGCCCTCGAACCGAACTCGGCACTCGATGGAGATCGCGGTGACGCAGCTCGGTGGCCATCCCGTCTACACCCGCGGTGAGGAGGTCGGATTCGATACCCGTGAACCGGTGGAGGACATCGCACGGATCATGGAGGGCTACCACGCGCTCATCGCCGCCCGCGTCTTCGATCACCTGACCGTCACCCGGATGGCGGCGGTCGTCGACGTGCCGGTCGTCAACATGCTGTCGGATCACTCACACCCACTGCAGGCCTTCGCCGATGCGCTCACGATGCAACAGAGCCTGGGTGAGCTGGCGGGCAAGACCGTTGCCTACGTGGGCGACTTCAACAACGTTGCGCGTTCGCTCGGAGAGATCTCCGCACTGCTCGGCATGCACCTGCGGTTCGCGTGTCCGCACGGTTTCGACGCGCCACTCGTCGAGCTGGAGCGCTTCAGTCTGCTCGGGGCAGCATCGGTCGAGCAGTCGACCCGCCCAGCCGAGGCAGTCGAGGGCGCCCATGCGGTGCACACCGATACATGGGTGTCGATGGGCCAGGAATCCGAGAAGCAGCAACGCATCCAACAGTTCGAGGGCTTCATGGTCGACACCGCGATGATGGCCCTGGCCGACTCTCAGGCGGTGTTCATGCACTGCCTGCCCGCCTATCGCGGTATCGAGGTGGCAGCCGACGTCATCGACGGCCCCCAGTCGGTCGTCTTCCAGCAGGGCCACAACCGCCTGCATGCAGCTCGGGGCGCCATGGCGTTCCTGTTCGGGGTGCGGGCCCACCCAACGCCACAGGATCCGGAGTGAGGCGACCCCGATGAGCAAAGTGCAGCGACAGGCCACGATCAGCCGACTGATCGGCGACCACGAGGTCATGAGCCAACCGCAGCTGATCGAGTTGCTGGCCGAGCACGGCATCGACGCGACCCAGGCCACGGTGTCGCGTGACCTCGACGACATCGGAGCGATCAAGGTTCGTATCCCGAGTGGTAACACCGTCTATGCGATCCCCGAGTTCGCGCCTGATCGGCTCGCTCCCGTCGACCAGCTGCGCCGGGTGATGGGCGAGTGGGTGGCCGACGTCGCGTGTTCGGGCAACCTCGTGATCCTGCGGACGCCACCCGGCTGCGCCCATGTGGTGGCCTCGGCACTCGATCGGAGCCGGGTCGATGGCCTGCTCGGGACGGTCGCCGGCGACGACACGTTGCTGTGCGTGTCGGCATCGACCGATGGCGCCACGCTCGCCTCGCATCTCCGCGATCTCGCAGGACTGGATTGACATGACCGAGCAGTCGAACGATCAGCAAGAACCGCAGGATCCGCAAGATGGCGGCAAGACCCTCTGGCACGGCCGCTTCGCTGGGGGGCCGGCCGAGGCCTTGATGGCCTACACCGTGAGCCTGCCGTTCGATCGCACGATGTGGCGCGACGACATTGCGGGGTCCGCAGCTCACGTGCGCGGGCTCGAGCGTGTCGGACTGCTCACGGCGGCCGAGCGTGACGCCATCCTGGGTGCGCTCGATCAGGTCGCTGGCGAGATGGAGTCCGACACCTTCGTGTACACGGCGAGTGACGAGGACATCCACACCGCTGTCGAGCGCCGCGTCACCGAGATTGCCGGGCCGGCGGGCGGCAAGCTCCACACCGCTCGCAGCCGCAACGACCAGGTGGCCACCGATTTGCGCCTCTGGTGCAAGCGGGAATTACTCGCTGTCGCCCGATCGATCCACGACCTACAGACCGTGCTGTTGCAGCGCGCCGAGGCGGCCGGCCACGTCTACCTGCCGGGCTATACACACCTGCAGCGGGCGCAACCGGTGCTGCTCGCGCATCACCTCCTCGCCCACGGCTGGGCCCTGGCGCGCGACGTCGACCGCCTGTTGGCCACCCGCGAGCGGCTCGACGTGTCACCGCTCGGCGCCGGCGCACTGGCCGGGTCGTCGCTGCCGATCGATCCCGTCGGAAATGCCGCCGACCTGGGATTCGCCGGCGTGTTCGACAACAGCCTCGATGCCGTCAGTGACCGCGACTTCGTCGCCGAGGCAGTCTTCGACCTTGCGCTCGTCGGCATCCACCTCTCGCGCATCGGCGAGGAATGGGTGCTGTGGACCTCGGGTGAGTTCGGGTTCGCCAAACTCGACGACGGGTACGCCACCGGCTCGTCGATGCTGCCGCAGAAGAAGAACCCCGACATCGCCGAACTCGCCCGGGGCAAGAGCGGCCGCCTCATCGGCAACCTGACCGGGCTCCTGGCAACACTCAAGGGTCTCCCCCTGGCGTACAACCGTGACCTCCAGGAGGACAAGGAGCCGCTGTTCGACTCGGTCGAGCAGGTGACCCTGGCGGTTGCCGCACTCACCGGCATGATCGCCACCGCGACGTTCGTTGCTGAGCGCATGCAGGCCGCCGCCGATGAAGAAACCATGGCGGCGACAGATCTCGCGGAGTACCTGGTTCGCTCCGGTACGCCGTTCCGTGACGCCCACGCGATCGTCGGTGCGCACGTGAGAGCAACGCTGGCGGGGGAGGGGTCGCTGCGCGAACTTGTTGCCGCCGATCCGTTGCTCGGCCCGGACGCCGCGATCCTGGTCGGGCCCGGCGTCGGGGTCCGGATGCGTACGTCACGAGGTGCCGGCGGCCCGGAGGCGTTGCCGCTTCAGATCGAGTCGTACCGGGCGATGATGGCCCGTGATTCGCAGCGGCTGGGTCTCTGAGTCCCGCGCTGCTATCTGCGGAGTGGTTCGCCCGCGACGCCCCTGACGTCGCCCGGGATCTTCTCGGCAAACTGCTCGTGGTCGATCGGGGCGGTGTGCGCGTGAGCGGTCGGATCGTCGAGACCGAGGCCTACCTGCGCGACGACCCGGCGAGTCATTCGTTCAACGGTTCGACGGCTCGCAATGCGGTGATGTTCGGCCCGCCCGGCCGCCTGTACGTCTACCTCAGCTACGGCGTGCACTCGTGCGCCAACGTCGTCACCGGAGACGACGGCGACGGCCAGGCCGTGCTGCTGCGGGCCGTGGAGCCGGTCTCCGGGATCGACGTGATCCGTTCGCGACGCTCCGGACGACTCGACCGTGACCTCGCCAACGGCCCGGGCAAACTCTGCGCGGCCTTCGGCATCACCCTCTCGGACAACGGCGTCCCCCTCTGCGACGACGACGCCTCATTGCCGATCCGTGTCCTCGACGACGGCACGCCGCCGCCCGACCCGATCATCGGCCGCCGGATCGGCATCACCAAAGGTGTCGACACTCCATGGCGCTTCCGTACCCCCATCACTTGAACCGGCGTCGGGGTGTCCGTCAGCGCCAGTGGATCCAGAAGCCGTGGGGGTGACAGGTCGCCAGGTGGTCGACGGTGCGCTCACCGTTGCGCCAGCGCGCCATGGACAGCACCGTGCGGTGCGGGTCCGCGTGGTCGGGTCCGGTGGGGAGCTCGGGGATCAGTGCAGGCGCTTCGGCGTACACCCAGGAGAGATCACGTTCGGCGCCGATGCGCTCCAGTTCCGCCAGGTAGCCGATGCGGGCATCCGGCGTGAGGTAGTTGAGGACCCACGAATTCGTGACGACGGGATGGGCCGCTGAACCGATCCGCTCGATGGCAGGTGCCAACGACGCAACTGCGTCACCGGCGAGGATCTCGGGTGGCGACCGTCGGGCGATCTCGATCGCC
>JANPCI010000376.1:0-37801 GCA_031430875.1 Actinomycetes bacterium
TCGACAGTTCGCGGATCGCCGCGACGTGGGGCTCGTCGGGGGTGCCGTGGACATCCTGGAAGGCGCCCTGATAGGCGTCGCGGTCGTAGGGCTGGGGATGTTCACGTTCCCACTCGCCGATCTCGTCGGCGTCGACCATCAGCTGATCGTCATCGACCCACGAACTGAACTTCGCCAGGCGTTCGTCGTTGTTGTACGAGCTGATCCCGGTGCGAAAGCCGTAGTCCCAACCGTGGACGCCGCATACGAGGTCGTCACCGCGCACGGTGCCGTCGGCGAGCAGCGCACCGCGATGATCGCAGCGTCCGTACAGCACCGAGTGCTCGTCGCCGAAGCGGACGATCACGAGGTCGACGTTGCCGACCAGGGCGCCAACGGGTTCGCGGTCGGGCACCTCGCTCCAGCGGGCGATGGGGAGTGGTCGCATGAGGTCTCCGTTCGAGGATCGATGTGGCGTCGTTGGCGGCCAGTGCGGACCACACTGTCAGAGAACCCGGTGCGACCGGATCTCGTTCCCGGTGGGTGCAGGCGGCTTCGAGGCTCTGGCCACCGACAGCCTCGCTCGCCGGCTGGCTCGATCCTGAGTGACGCCCGAATGCATAGGCTCTGGACCCGTGGACGCAGCGACCGCCATCACCGACCTCGACGTGCGGCGGCTCTCGGGCTCGCTGGGTGCAGAGATCCGTGGTGTGGCGCTCGGCCAGGCGACCGGGCACAGTGCGAGGCTCATCCACGAGTTGCTGCTCGAGCACATGGTGCTGTTCTTCCCCGGCCAACATCTGAGCGCCGACGAGCACCTCGCGTTCGGCCGCCACTTCGGCGAGCTCGAAGCGCACCCGAACCTGGACCTCGAGCGCGAGCGCCCCGAGTTCTTCGAGCTGCGCGCCGCCGACGGCACTGGCGGAGTTGCCGACGAGTGGCACAGCGACATCACCTTTGCGCGCCATCCGTCGAAGTTCGCCATCCTGCAGGCCAAGGTCGTGCCGGAAGTGGGCGGCGACACGTTGTGGTCGAATGCGTGCAAGGCCTACGACGAACTGTCGGCGCCGCTTCGCGAACTCTGCGACGGTCTCACGGCGTATCACGACGCCAGCCCGCACCTGGTGCCCGACAAGGGCTACATCCACCCCGTGGTGCGGGTCCATCCCGAGACGGGCCATCGATCACTGTTCGTCAACGAACACTTCACCCGCCGGATCGTGGAACTCAGCGACGCCGAGTCATCGTTGCTGCTCGGACACCTGACCCGGTGGGTGCAACAACCCCGCTTCACCGTTCGCTACCGCTGGAGCGCCGGCACGATTGCCATGTGGGACAACCGCTGCACCCAGCACCACGTGCTGAACGACTTCGAGGGCGAACGGGTGATCCAACGGGTCACCGTGATGGGGGACGATCCCCAACCCGCGGTCCCGCTCCCCCGCTGGGAGCCGTTCGGCTCGAAGACGGCGACGTTCTGGCGCGACACCGAGATGCGTCGCCAACTCGGATCCCAGCGCAACGGGGCGCTCTGACCGGCGAGCTCGTGCGTCGGCGAGGTCCTCGATTCGCCAGAGCTATTTACTGCCAGTAGCTTCAAGTGATGACCACACGCCACACCTTCCTTCGGGGCCCGCGAGCCGCGGCCACGCGTTGCCTCCTCCGTGGCGGTGCCCAGTGAGCGGTCAGGCTGTCAACACCAGAGTCGTGCTGGCCTCGCGGCCCAATGGAGATCCCACTCCTGACAACTTCGCACTCGAGTCGGTTCCGGCCGTCTCCCCGGAGGCCGGGCAGGTCCTGGTCGCCGTGGACGTGCTGTCGATCGACGCGTTCATCCGTACGACGCTCGACGACCGCGATGACAGCCTTCACGGCTCGGCACCGATCGGTTCGACGATCGGCGCGCTCGGGGTCGGCACCGTGATCGAGAGCGCTGACGACCGCTTCCATCCAGGCGACGCCGTCGCAGGAGGCCTCGGCGCGCAAACGCACGCAACGGTCCCAACGATGTTCCTCGAGAAGATCGACACCTCCCGGTTCGGGCCGGCCACGCAGCTCGGGGCGTTGGGGCTCACCACCGGGCTGACCGCCTACGTCGGCATGAAGTACGTCGGTCACGTCACGGAGACCGACACCGTCGTCGTGTCCGGTGCCGCCGGCGCCGTCGGCACGTTCGCCGGCCAGATCGCAAGGCTGCTCGGCGCGAAGCGCGTGATCGGGATCGCCGGCGGTCCCGAGAAGGGCCGCTACCTCGTCGACGAACTCGGCTACGACGCGTCGATCGACTATCGCGGCGACGACGTCGACGCCCGACTCGCCGAACTCGCACCCGACGGCGTTGACGTGTTCTTCGACAACGTCGGCGGCGACATCCTCGACTCGGTGCTGTTGCAGATCCACGAGGGTTCGCGCATCGTGATCTGTGGGGCAATCTCGCAGTACGCCGACATGAACAACGTGACAGGGCCGACCAACTACCTCAAGCTCGCCGAACGCTACGCCACCATGCAGGGGTTCACCGTGCTGCACTTCGCCGATCGATTCGCGGAGGCCCGCGCCGACATCGAGGGGTGGCTCGCCGATGGGTCGCTCGTGGAGCACAACCACGTCGAACGTGGCATCGAGCAGTTCCCGCACGCGCTCGACATGCTCCTGACCGGCGGCCATCGGGGCAAACTGCTCGTCGACGTCTCCGGCACTTCCTGACGCGACGCCACCGTGCTCGTCTGAGCCGGTGCTCGAAACCGTCTGGTCTCGGCGTGGCGCCGACTGCGAGGATGACCGCCGTGGGAGACGAGTTCGCCACGCCCGATCGGGCGACCTTCTTCGAGGTCAACCGGACGCGGCTGCGGGCGTGGTGCTGGGGCGATCCGATGGCGACGCCCGTCGTGCTGGTGCACGGCGCCTACGACCATGGCCGCACCTGGGACGACTTCGCTCCGCGACTCGCGCAGCGCGGGTTCCACGTCGTCGCGATCGACGTGCGCGGTCACGGCGACTCCGGGCGGCTGTCGTCGGGGATGATATGGAACGCGAGCACGATCGACCTCTGCGAACTGGCCCGCGTGTTGGCGCCCGACACGCCGATCGGCATGATCGGGCACTCGATGGGTGGCGGCCAGATCCTGACCGCTGCAGCCACGATGCCAGAGCGCTTCGCCTGGTTGGTCAACCTCGACGGGTTGGGTCCGCCGGCCGAGGGATTCGTCGAGGAGGACCTCGTCGAGGTCGCCACTCGGAGCCTCGACGAGATCGACAAGTTTCGCAGCAGCCCGCCACGTCCGTGGGCGTCTCGCGAGCTGCTCGCCGAGCGACGCGGGGCGATCAACATCCGTCTGCCTCGCTCGTTCCTGGCGCACCTCGTCGAGTTCGGCACCCGCGAGGTGGAGGGCGGGTTCGTGTGGAAGTGGGATCCCGCATTCCGCACCGGGATCCCCGACGGGTTCTCGCTCGAGCTGATCCTTGCGCAGTACCACCACGTCGCCGCGCCCACGCTCGCGCTGGTGAGCTCGGAGGAGGATGCGTGGACCGAGGTGGATGACGAGGAGGCGGAGCGGCGAGTGGCGATGTTCGCGGACGGGCGTCTGGAATCGGTGCCCGGCGCCGGGCACTACGTCCATGTCGAACAACCTGATTTCGTCCTCGATCGGATCATCCGGTTCCTCGACGAGATCGGTGCGCGTCCATGACCGATCTGTTGATCCTGCACGACCTCGGTGCTCCGGGTGGCGGCGAGTGGGCCACAGCGTTCGCCGGCTGGTCCGGGCGCGTCCTTGCGCCCGACCTGCCCGGCCACAACGGGACCCCGCCTCCTGTCGGTGGGCAGCACACGGCCGGCGACGCCGTGTTCATCGCACTCGATCTCTTGCGTGCCAGCGTTCCCAATGAGCTCGTCGTCGTCGGTGTCGGGCACAACGGCACAGCCGCCCAGGTGTTCGCACTCGGTGGTCGGGCTGCGGGACTGGTGCTGGTCGACGGGTTGGGTGGCCCGTGGCTCGGACCCGTCGAGATCGACGCGCAACAGCGCGAGATGCGCCGACGGATCCTGACGACGCCGGCTGCGATCGCCATGCCGGCGCCAGGCGCCGACGACCTGCGGGCGACGATGGTCGTCGGCGCGGCCGACCGGGGATTCGCCGTCCGCCAAGCCCAGGCCGTGCCCGTGCCCGTCCTGGTGATCGAGACGCCGTCGTCGCCGACACCCGACACCGACAGCATCGTCGATCACTTCGCCGACGCGACCCTCAGCCGCATCGACGCCCGTGATCCCGCTCGCGTCGCCGGGCTCGTGCAGTCGTGGTGGGTGAATCGGTGACGATTGAGCCGTCACGTGTTCGGGACCGGCTACGAACCCCAGACCGCGCGTCGGCTCCGTGGCGGCCTGGGAACGACAAAACCCCAGCGACGAGGTCTGTGGCCTCATGCTGGGGTCTTCCGTGGAGCTATGGAGAATCGAACTCCTGACCTCTTCCATGCCATATGCCTGTGGGATGTCCGCTGACGTTCGTCGACGTTCACCAAACACCGTGCAGCAACGGACCTTCAGTGCGTCCATGTTCGCACTGGTTCGCTCAGACCTTGGGTCGTACAGGGTCGAAACCAGGGTGCCAACCTGATCCGGCACAAGCGCGATGGCCGGAAAGAAGTCTCGTCGGGTGTTCCCGGAACGGGAAGTCGACAAACCGGTTCCATGGTACGTGAAGATCCACGGTCGTCAAGGCCGAACACACCCCACCAACGAAGTTGAGACCAACAAGTCGGTGAATATTCACCAGTTCGGCTCTGTCGGCTCCGTTGGTCAAACGTGAAGCAGGACGACGAAGTCGTCGCAACGCCACTTGGAAAGAATGGACGATGGCGAGGTCGCGCGAGAGCAGCCCGACACCACACCGACGCCGCTTCTCGTCACCATCGCACAAGCCGCTGAGATCCTGACGATTGGTCGTCCGACGATCTACCAGTTGATCTGGAACGCCGAACTCGTACCCATTCGAATCGGCCGCAGCGTTCGCTTCGCGGTGGACCAACTCGAAGAGTATGTGAACCGCCGGCAAGCCGAGGTCGGTTGACGCCGATCGCACGGCCTCGCTTGGCCGTGACCTCGCCCGGTATCAATCGGGAGCCGGGTCCCTGGCACCAAACCGTTCGGTCACTAGCCTGCGATGGGTTGGCCAGAGCTAACGTCCTCCAGATGGGCAGGAAACTCCGCGCCGATCCGATCGAGCTCGCCCACCGCAACTGGAACGAAAGAGGCTGGGATGGGGCCGGGGGCGGCATGGCCATCGTCACGTCGGTCATGCGGGTCCAGCAGATCTTCTCCAGCGAGGTCGAAGCGGTCCTGAAACCGATCGGGTTGACTTTTGCCCGCTACGAGTTGCTGATGCTGCTCGACTTCAGTCGCGCCGGACAGTTACCGCTGGGCAAGATCGGCGAGCGTCTCCAGGTACATCCCGCAAGCGTGACCAACGCGGTGGATCGCCTCGAATCCGACGGACTCGTGACCCGGACGCCGAACCCCCACGATGGACGCGGCACGCTAGCAAGCATCACCGGCGCCGGCCGGGAATTGGCTGCGTCTGCCTCGGCAGCCCTCAACGACAGCGTGTTCGGCGCTCTGTCGCTCACCGCAGCCGAGCAACGCGATGCGTTCGGTCTGCTAGGCAGGATCCGTCACGCCGCTGGAGATTTCGCCTGACCGAGATCGTTGCATTTAGTTTGACGTCCAACTAAGTTCGGGTCATGCCACTTGAAGACTGGGAGGCAGCAGTCGCTGTCTCTTGCACCCGCAATGCCCGTTTCGCCACGATGTCCGGGGTGCCGCTCGAACCCGTCTACGGCCCCGACGACGGCGAGTTCCCGGGGTCTACCCATACACCCGCGGCCCGTACGCGTCGATGTACCGCTCACGGCTGTGGACCATGCGCAGGTTCGCCGGCTTCGGCACTGCCGAGGACACGAACTGGCGGTTCAAGGAGATCATCAAGTCCGGTGGCGATGATCTGTCGACGGCGTTCGACATGCCGACGCTGCCCGGTCTCGACTCCGACGACCCGATGTCGTTGGGCGAGGTGGGACGCTGGGGTGTCGCCATCGACTCGTTGGCCGACATTGCGACACTCGACGAGTTCGGCGACGGCTCGATGCTCGACGGCGTCATCAAGGGCATCGACGAGAACTGGTTCCAAGGTGCCATCGCCGACTCTGCATCCGAACTCGAGCGGACGTTCAACTCCGGCGAGCGAGTGATCGTCAGGGTGTCGGGCTTCAAAGAAGGCAACGACGACGACGACGACCTCGACATCCTGCGCATCTCCAACGAGGACGAGACCCGCCAACGCAAACGCCTCGACGCCATCCGTCACGACCGCAACCAGGCGGCCGTCGACGCGGCGCTCGCCAAGCTGCGCACCGAAGCGGCCGACCCCGAGATCAACTTGATGCCCACCCTCATCGAAGCCTCCCAGGCCTACGCCACGCTCGGTGAAATGATGGGCACCATGGCCGACGTGTTCGGCCGCCACACCGAAGTCCCCGTGATCTGAGCAATGAGCACCATGTCGAATTCAAGTATCGAATCACCGCTCGCGATCGAGCGGGTCGGCGTCGTCGGCGCCGGCCTCATGGGCACCGGCATCGCCGAGGTCTGCGCCCGTGCCGGACTCGACGTCCTCGTCCGCGAGATGGACGAGGCTGCGGCCGAAGCTGGACGGGCTCGTCTGGTCACGTCGCTGGATCGAGGACTGGCCTCTGGAAAGCTCAGCGAGGCCGAGCGCGACAGCGCCATCGCGAAGCTGACGTTCACCACCGACCTCGGCGACTTCGCCGACCGCCAACTCGTCGTGGAGGCAGTAGTCGAAGACGAGCAGACCAAGACCGATGTCTTCTCGATGCTCGACAGGGTCGTCGAAGATGAGCATGCAATCCTCGCGAGCAACACCTCGTCGATTCCGATCATGAAGCTCGGTATCGCCACGCAGCGGCCCGAACAGGTCGTGGGCATCCACTTCTTCAACCCGGTCCCGGTGCTCAAGCTGGTCGAACTCGTCACCAGCCTGATGACCGCGCCCGAGACGGTGGACACGGCCAAGCGCTTCGCCGAGGAGACGCTGCACAAGCGGGTGATCCACAGCAAGGATCGGGCGGGCTTCGTCGTCAACGCGCTGCTCATCCCGTACCTGCTCTCGGCCATCCGGATGATGGAGTCCGGCTTCGCGACTGCCGAGGACATCGACACCGGGATGGTCGAGGGCTGCAACCACCCAATGGGCCCGCTGCACCTGACAGACCTCATCGGCCTCGACACGACGCTGGCGGTGGCCGAGAGCCTGTACGCCGAGTTCAAGGAACCCCTGCACGCTCCCCCACCGCTGCTGTCCCGAATGGTCGAAGCAGGCCTGCTCGGCCGCAAGACCGGACGTGGCTTCTACGAGTACGCACGGCGGTGAGGACGAGACCACATGGCTGGTGAACGAATCCTGGTCGCCAAAGTCGGGCTCGACGGACACGACCGCGGAGTAAAAGTCGTGGCGCGGATCCTGCGCGACGCGGGCTTCGAGGTGATCTACACCGGGTTGTTCCAGACACCCGACACGGTTGCAGCCGCTGCGGTCGACGAAGACGTCGACCTCATTGGATTGTCGATGCTCTCAGGAGCACACATGACGCTCGCACCACTCGTGGTGCAACGGGTGCGCGAACGCGGCGCGGACATCCCGGTCGTGGTCGGCGGCATCGTGCCCAACGCCGACGTCCAGCAACTCAACGACGCAGGCGTCGCCGCCGTGATCACGCCGGGAGCATCCGCCGACGAGGTCGCCAGCGTCATTCGCAGAACCCTCGACGAGTACGCCCGCCCATGATGCAGACGATCAACCTCAGCGACGAGCAGCAACTGTTCCGCGCCTCCGTGCGTCAGTTCGCGGTCGACAAGATCGCGCCGCTCGTGGCCGAATCCGACCGTACGGCCGAGTTCTCATGGCCAGCATTTGACGCGCTCAAATCGATGGAGCTGACAACGCTGTCGTACCCGATCGAGTACGGCGGCAGCGACGCCTCACTCGTCGAGCAGGCGATCGTGGCCGAGGAGTTGGCCCGTGTCGACGCCTCGGCGAGCTTGATGTTCATGATCTCCAAGCTCGGCATGCTGCCGGTCCTCAATTTTGGATCCGAGGAGTTGAAACAGCAGTACGTCACCAGGGTCGCGGCCGGGGAGTCGCAGGCGAGCCACGGACTCTCGGAGGCAGACGCCGGCTCCGACGTCGCGGCCATGACGATGCGTGCGAGACGTGACGGCGACGACTGGATCATCGACGGTGCCAAGGCATGGATCACCAACGCTGGCATCTCCGACCTCTACACCGTGTTCGCCCGCACCTCCGCCGACCGCCACACCGGGATCACCGCCTTCCTCGTCGAGGCCGACTGGGGAATCCAAGTGGAGAAACTCGAACACAAGCTCGGCATCCGGAGCTCACCGACTGGCGTGATCCGACTCGACGGCGTCCGCGTGCCCGATTCGCATCGTCTCGGCGAGGTCGGCCAAGGCTTCGCAATCGCAATGCACACACTCGATCGCAGCCGGCCAACGGTGGGCGCGCAAGCCGTGGGGATCGCGCAAGGCGCACTCGATTTCGCAATCGGATACCTCGACGAGCGCACCACGTTCGGACGACCGCTGTCGACCAACCAGGGACTGCAGTGGATGGTTGCCGATGCAGCCATGCAGGTCGAGGCAGCGCGGGGACTGGTCTACAAGGCGTGCGCCATGGCCGACGAAGGCGACCGCGACGGCCAGTTGTCGATGATCGGAGCGATGGCAAAGTGCTTTGCGTCCGACGTCGCCATGAAGGTCACCACCGACTGCGTCCAGTTCCTCGGCGGGTACGGCTACACGAACGACTTCCCGGTCGAACGGATGATGCGTGACGCCAAGATCACCCAGATCTACGAAGGCACCAACCAGATCCAACGGATCGTGATCGCCAAGCATCTGCTCGATTCGTCGCGCCCCGCAGCGCGTTGAGCGGGGGTCAGCTCGGGCGCCGAGGTTGGTGTGGCATGCGCGCTGCGGCATCCAGACGGATCGTCTCGCCGTTCAGGTACTCCTGTTCCACCAGCACGCACACGAGCGACGCGAATTCGCTCGGGTGTCCGACCCGTGCCGGATGCACGACCGATGCAATGAGACCATCGCGAATGTCCTCCCGAATCGTGCCGAACAGCGGCGTCTCCATCAGGCCGGGGGCGATGGCGTTCACTCGGATCCCGAGTTCGCCGAGATCGCGGGCCGCGACGAACGTCATCGCTCCCACGCCGGACTTCGACGCCGAGTAGGCGGCCTGCCCCACCTGACCTTCGTACGCAGCGAGCGACGAGGTGTTGATCACGACGCCGGCAGACTCGTCGTGGGGAGTCCTCGTCGGCACGGCGGCCGCGAATTGGCTCATGCAGTTGAACGTCCCGACCAGGTTGATCTCGATCACTCGTCGAAAGGCGTCGATGTCGCCGGGGTGGACCGCACCGTCGCGGCGCCGCGTGGCCACTCGCTCGTTGCTGCCGATGCCCGCACAGTTGACGAGGATGCGCAACTCGCCGAGTTCACTCGCCGCCTCCACCGCACGCCGGACATCGTCGACCGACGACACGTCGCCGACGACGTAGTGAATGCCGCTGCCAGCGGGCCGGTCGCCCTCGTGGAGGTCGAGCACGACCACCGTCCCGCCTCGATCGACGAGTGCGTCGACCGTCGCAGAACCCAGTCCTGACGTGCCTCCCGTGACCATCGCAACCGTTCCGTCGATCTGCATTGTCGCCCCCTCAACCACCCCTTGAGTCGTCTCGGCCATCGTAACCAAACGCATGGTAGGTTACGTTTTCACCCGTTCCACAGCAAGGACAGACATGAGCACGATGCCCGATCCGCGCCCGCGAGTGCGAGCCGATCACCGGACCATCGAGGGCCAGTCCTGCCCGTCGTGCGGGTGGAGGACGTTCTCCAGCGTCGGCCACTGCGCACAGTGCGGAACACCGATGGTCGCAACCAAGTTCGGGCCGGCGGGAACCGTGTGGTCTTCGACGGTCGTACGCGTGCCCGTCCCGGGCCGAGTGCCGCCCTATGCCGTCGGCTACGTCGATTTCGACGATGGTCCCCGCGTGCTGTGCCACCTCGACGCCGTTGAGACGCGACCACCAGTCGGTGCGCGCGTCGCCATCTGCGGTTCGACCGCGGACGGTGACGTCCTCGTGGAGCTCACGTCATGAACGCCGCGGTCACCGGGGTCGGCACCTCGTTCTTCGGCAAGCAGCCCGATCTGCACCCCAACGAGTTGGTGTGGCGGGCCGTGGCGGAGGCGCTCGCCGAGGCCGACGATCCGACCATCGACGCCATCTACCTCGGAACGGTCTTCGGCTCTCCAGGAGTGGCCCAGCGTGCACTGCACCACATGGGCCTCACCGGCATCCCGATCATCACGGTCGAGAACGCCTGCGCGAGCGGGACGACGGCGTTCCACGAAGCAGCCAAGATGGTCGAGCTCGGCCGGTTCGAGAACGTGTTGGCTGTCGGTGTGGAGAAGATGACCGACAACTTCTCCGGGGCGATCCATCCCGAGTCGACCGACCCCGAGGGCCGGTCGGGGCTCGCCCTGCCCAGCCTGTACGCGCTCGCCGCGACCCGGTACCAGGCGCTCTACGGCCTCACCGACGAAGATCTGGCGCTCGTCTCGGTGAAGAACCATGGCCACGCCGTGCACAACGACCGCGCCCAGCACCGGACGCCACACACCGTCGATGAGGTGTTGGCCTCGCGGATGATCGCCGATCCGCTCACACTGCTCCAGTGCTGTCCGATCGCCGACGGCGCCGCGGCCGCGGTGCTGTCGGTGCCGAAGGGAACCACCGACGAGATCGTCGTGCGCTCCTCGGTACTGAGTTCCGGCGGCCTCTGGGACTACCGCAGCGAGCACGTGTGGGGCTTCGAGCTGGTGAGCGCCACCGCCCGAGCGGCCTACGAGGCGGCAGGGATCGGGCCCACCGATGTCGACGTCGTCGAGTGCCACGACGCGTTCACGATCGGCGAGATCGTCACCACCGAAGCACTCGGGCTCGCCCACGAAGGCGAGGGCGCCCTGCTGCTGCGCACCGGCCACACCACCGTTGGTGGGCCGCAGCCGGTCAACCCGTCGGGTGGACTGCTCTCACGCGGGCATCCGCTGGGCGCCACGGGCCTGGCACAGGTGGCCGAGATCGTGTGGCAGTTGCGCGGCGATGCCGGCGCCCGACAGGTCGACAACGCTCGAATCGGACTGGTCGAGACGATGGGCGGCGGCGTGGCGGGCATCGACGGCAACGCCTGCGTGGTTGCGCTGCTCGAGCGCACCTGACCCGCCGAACGATCAGCTCGTCGATCGACGGACTGCACCCTGGAGGAACACAGTGCAGATCTGTTCGGCGATGGCGGTCGCCGGCAACGGCCCCTCGGGGCGGTACCAGTGCGTCATCCAGTTGAGCGATCCAATGAGTGTCAGCGTGGCGATCCGGGGGTCGACGTATGGGGCGAAGTCGCCGTCGGCCACGCCTTTCTCGACGATCCGCACGATCGTCGACAAGTATTCACGATCCATCGCCGACCACTCCGCTGAGTGATGGCGCCCGGCGATCTCCTGCAGGTACACCGACGCATACACAAACGTCTCGTCGAGCGTGTGCGCATGGGCATGTGCGACACGCCGGATCTTCTCCGCCGCAGGAAGGTCGAGCGTCGCAATTTCTCGGATCTGGTCGAGGATGTGCGCCGCTGGCTCTCGCACCACAGCGAAGAGGAGTTCTTCCTTCGAGTCGATGTAGTGGTACAGGCTCCCTTTCCAGATGCCGACGGCCCCGGCGATGTCTTCCAGCGACGTGGAGGCGTACCCCTTCTCCTGGAAGAGCTTGGCGGCGGCATCGACGATCTCGTTCCAGCGGCTCGGTCGGGGCATCGTTCCTTTTGTCTCTTGAGGTGGGAGCGAACTCCGAAGTAGGGGGCAGCCATCACGAGGCGTGAGGTAGCACCGCCAGAGTGTAGTTCCAACGGCCAAGGGGCCCGCCGCATCGCGACGAGCCCCTTGGAGTGAAGGAAGATCCGGCCGAGCGACCTGGTGGTCAGCGCCGGAACGTAGTCGGATTACGCGAAGGCGTCGGCGCCGCTCGTGAAGTCGTACTTGAAGTGCGGCTCCCCGGTGATGGTGCCGTCGTTCAGCACGATGTGGGTCTCCGGTGCAGCGAAACCGATGAAGTCCTCGACCGTGAGGTAGCTGATGATCTCACTCTTCGGGTCTGGCGCCTCATGGTTCTGCAGCAGGATGTTCGAGTCGGACTCGAAGATGCCCCTTGACTCGAAGCCCTCGGGGCAGTCACTGAATGGCGTGTGGAACGAACCTGCAGCTTCGTACGAGAACATGCCGTTCTCCACTCGGTTGGTCCCCTCGCGGTAGCCGAACCATCCGTGGGTGGTGTACGCCATGGCGCGGCAGATGTGGAAGTGCGAGGGGAAGTCAGGGGCGCCTGCGTCCATCTTGAACGCGAACGCAACGGTGTTGGTCGGCTGATGGACCGTCAACACCTTGAAGTAGGAGCCTTCGGCGACCTCGAACCATTCGAGATCGTTCGCCTGGATGTCCGCTGTAACCCGCTCGAGTTGTTCGAGACCTAGTGGCATGTTGTAACCCCCCATGTGGTGATGTGTCGATGATGTGACTGAAGGCACCATCGTAACCAACCGTTCGGTCGGTGTCACTACCCTAGTTCGACCTTTTTCGTTGACAGGGACCAAACCGGGGACTTGAATACCAACCGTTCGTTTGGTTATCGCTGCGGGGGCGGCGCACCAGTCTCGATGCCCCACGTTCGGTAATCGGCGACCATCCACCAACGAGATTAGGGGAACGACATAAGGCTGACCGACAGGATCGCCGTGGTGACCGGCGCCGCTCAGGGCATCGGCGAAGCAGCGGCGAAGCGCTTCGCACGTGAGGGAGCCGTCGTCGTCTGCGCCGACATCCAGACCAGCGTCCAGACCACCGTCGACAAGATCATCGCCGAGGGCGGCACCGCAATCGCCGTCGTGATGGACACCACCAAGGCCGACGACTGGACTCGCACGGTACGTGCAGCGATGGACGAGTTCGGTCGCATCGACCTGCTCGCCAACATCGCTGGCGTCGTCGCGCTCGACGGACCCGACACGATCGTCGGACTCACCGAAGAGCGGTGGGACCACGTCGTAGGTGTCGATCTCAAGGGGGTGTGGCTCGGCATGCGCGAAGTGATTCCAGTGATGATCGAGCAGGGCGGCGGGCGCATCTGCAACGTCGCTTCCATGGCGGCGCTGCGCGGTCTGCCCAACCTGGCTGCGTACTCTGCGGCCAAGGGCGGCGTCGCAGCGCTGACTCGTCAGGCGGCGATCGAGTACGCCGAGCACAACGTGCTCGTCAATGCCGTCGCACCAGGCACGATCGACACGCCGATCCTGGCCGGCGTGCAGCCCGAGCATCTCGCCGATTTCGCCGCCGCTCACGCGATCAATCGTCTCGGCCGACCCGAGGAGGTCGCGGCGATGATGGTGCACTTCTTCTCCGACGACGGCGACTTCCTGACCGGACAGCTCTATCCCGTCTGTGGCGGTTGGTCGATCAAGTGACCCGGAGCTGACTCGTCGGGCAACCGACGCCCTCGAGCGTCAGTTGCCCGACACGCGCCGCTCGTGGCCTGCCCAGTACGGCTCGCGCAAGACCTTGCGCTGCAACTTGCCGACGGGACTCTTCGGCAAGGGCTCGGTGCGAAACTCGACGCGAGTCGGCTTCTTGTACGAACCCAACCGGTCCACGCAGAGTTGCACGATCTCCGCCTCGGTCACCGAGGAGCCCTCGCCGATCACGCACAGCGCCATCGGCGTCTCACCCCAGCGGTCGTCGGGCGCCGAGATCACCGCTACCTCGATGACAGCGGGATGGTCCTGGATCACGTTCTCGAGCTCGGCCGGCCAGATGTTGAACCCGCCCGAGATGATCATGTCGTCCTTGCGGTCGACGACGTAGAGATAGGCGTTCTCGTCGAGACGACCGATGTCGCCGGTCAATACGAATCCGTCGTCGGTGATCCGGTCTGCCGTTGCCTCCTCGTTCTCCCAGAAGCCGAACATCTGGCCGTCGCAGCGGATTGCGATTTCGCCCTCCTCACCTAATGCCAGCTCCTGCATCGGGTTCTCCGGGTCACGGATCTGGAGGTAGGCGAACGGAAGCGCTCGGCCCGCCGACCGAAGTGGGTTGGACCCTTCGACCTCGGAGAACCATTCGGTGGGGCCCATCATGCACACCGGCAGCGCCTCGGTCTGGCCGTACCCCTGGTACAGCACCATGCCGAAGGCATCGCGTCCGAGCAGTGCCGTCTCGTCGTTGATGGGGGCACCGCCGATCTGGATGACCTTCAGCTTCGACCAGTCACGCCCTGCGGCGTTCGGGTGCCGCGCCAGGGAACTGAGCATCGCCGGGACGAGGAACATGTAGGAGACACCTTCGGCCTCCATGATGTCGAGCGTCTCGTCGGGATCGAAATGATCGAGCAGGATGTTCACGCCGCCCGACAACCAGGTCGGCGTGTACAGATAGCCCGACCCGTGCGAGATCGGACCCACGTGCAAGCAGGGATCACCCACCTGCATCGGCGGGAAGTTGTAGAACCAGTCGCGCCCGGCCGCAAGCCACGACCGATGGGTGTACGCGACGCCTTTCGGCTGGCCAGTCGTGCCGCCGGTGTGTCGGATGATGTACCAGTCGTCCGGCGCGATGGGAACGCACGGGTCGACGTTCGATTGATCGGAGAGCCACTGCTCGTAGCCGCCATCGCGAACGACCACGTGCTCCAGGTCGGGCAACGTGTCGATCAGCCCGGCGACATCGGCGGCATAGTTCTCCGACACCACGAGTGCCCGACACGACGTGTGTCCGAGCATGTGCTCGTGGCTCTCGTAGGAGTTCCGGGCGTACAGTGGCACCCGCACGAGTCCGGCGATGCCGGCGCCCGCGAAGAGGTCCTGGGCTTCGATCGAGTTGTCCTCGAGGACGCCGACGCGATCGCCGGGATCGAGTCCGAGCGCGAGCAGACCGTTCGCGACGCGCACTGCGCGATCCCATGCCTCGGCATAGGTCAACCGTCGGTTGCCGTGGACGACTGCCGTCCGGCGGGCATTGAACCGCGCCGACTGCCTCATCAATCCGGTGACGTCCATGTCGTTCTCCTTGTGGTTCCGATTGGGTTCGGGCCCCGACGCAATGTCGGTCAGCCACCGAGTGA
The DNA here is from genome assembly GCA_031430875.1 of Actinomycetes bacterium. Taxonomy (GTDB): domain Bacteria; phylum Actinomycetota; class Acidimicrobiia; order Acidimicrobiales; family Ilumatobacteraceae; genus Sva-07. Next base: position 15,307 of record JANPCI010000376.1, read on the forward strand.
AACGGGCAGGCCGATGAGGCCACGCGAGAGCATTGTGGCGTGCCACTCCAACTCGTCGGGGTCGACGGCGAGCTGCATGTCGGGGAAGCTCTGCACGAGCGACGTGATGGCCAACTGGCCCTCGAGCCGTGCGAGTGGAGCACCGAGGCAGTAGTGGATCCCGACACCGAAGCCGAGATGGTTCGTCGGTCGGCGACCGACGTCGAGCGCGTGGGGGTCGTTGTACATCTCCGGATCACGGTTCGCCGCGAGATTGACGAGGAAGACCCGCTCACCGGGGCTGAGCGTGCGGCCGTCGATGGTGTGCTCCTCCTTCACCAGTCGGACCGTGGCCCGGGCCGGGCCGTCGTAGCGCAGGAGCTCGTCGATGGCCGGACCGATGAGGTCCGGGTGGTCGCGCAGGCGGGCGAACTGGTCGGGGTTGCTCAGTAGCGCCAGCATCCCGTTGCCGATGAGATTCGTCGTGGTCTCGTGGCCACCGAACAGCAACAGTGTGCAGGTGGCCACCAGCTCCTCACGCGACAGCGCGTCACCGTCCTCGTGCTCGAGCAGCACGCTGATCAAGTTGTCGGCGGGATGCCGCTCGTACTGGCCGATGAGGTCGACGAGGTAGTCCCGAAGTTCGATCATTCCTCGCGCAGCGGTCTCGAACCGATCGTCCTCACCGTACGCGCCGAACACCAACGAGGTGATCTTGTCGGACCACTCCTTGAAGAGATCCCGCTCCTCCGGCGGTACGCCGAGCATCTGCGCGATCACGACGGCCGGGAGGGGATACGCGAACTGTTGGATGAGATCGGTGTCACCGTCGAGATCGGACACCAGCTCGTCGATCGTTTGGCTGATCTCCTCCATGCGTGCCCGCACGACCGTTGGCGTGAACGCTCGCGCGACCAGTCGGCGCAGGCGTGTGTGCTCCGGGGGATCCTTGAAGACAAGCCAGTCCTTCAGCACCTGGAAGGTCACATCAACGTTGTCGGATTCGGCGGCCAGCTTGACCGCCGACGCGAATGGCGTGATCCGTTCGGCGGTCAGCAGGGTGCTCCTCAGTGCGGTGCCGATGTCGCTGTGGCGCGTGAGGACCCATGCTCGATGCCGTTCGTTCCAGAAGACAGGATCGTGTTCGCGGAGCGCGGCGAAGTAGGTGTGCGGATCGCGGACGGCGTCCTCGCAGACCAGGTTCTGATCGATCTCGGTGTCCGGCTCCATAGGGGCTCCTTGGTTCATACGAGGGTCATCCCGCCATCGACGGTGAGGATCTGGCCGGTGATGTAGGTCGCGTCGTTGCCTGCGAGGAACGCAACCGCTCCAGCGATGTCGTCTGTCGTCGCCGTTCGACGCAGGGGGATGGAGCGCACAGCCGACTCCATCACCTGCTCGACAGGAACGCCCGCCGTCGAGGCAGCCCGTCCGAGCGTGCCGTCGATCATGTCGGTGGGTGTCAGACCGGGAGCGACGCAGTTCACACGGATCCCGTACCGTGCGAGTTCGATCGCCTGCTGCTCGGTCAGGCGCTCGACGGCCGCCTTCGATGCGCAGTACGCGCCGTAGCGTCGCAGCGCCCGGTGGCCCGCGGTCGACGAGAGGTACACGATGCTTCGTTGCCGTGCCGGGCTGTGGATGAGCGCTGGCACGAGGACGGCGCCGAGGCGCTGCAGCGACGTGACGTTCACCGCGAACGTGTCCTCCCATAGCGATGCCGGTGTCTCGTGTGCGAGGTAGGTGTTCGCCTCGCCGGCGGAGCCGTGGTTGTTGATCAGGGCCGCCAGCGCGCCGAGTGTGTCGGCCGCGCGGAGGAGGGCCACGGCCGTCTGCGGGTCGCAGACGTCACCGGCAACGCTGACGGCCCGACCACCGGCGGCGATGATCTCGTCGACGACGGAGTGTGCTCCACGCCACCCGTCGAGCGTTTCCTGCTCGAGTCGTGCGGAGCTGTCGGCGTCGCGTTCGTGCACGACGACTGCGTAACCCATGGCAGCGAGCCGTCGGCAGATCGCGCGACCGATCCCGCGCGCTCGACCGGCGCCCGTAACCACTGCGACAGGCGTGGGGATGCGGCTGTCGGACATCTCGTCGCTGCTCGCTGCGCTACCTGCCACCACGTTGCTCGCTCCGGTTGTCACTCGTCTTCTTTCTGTTACTCGTCGTCGCGCCGGAGGGCACCCCACCAGGTGGTGGGGTGCCCTTCGACGTTGTCGCTCAACCGAGTTGGTAGAACTGGCGCGCAGTGGGCTCGATCTCGCCCTCGGCAGGCACGTTGTCGGCTGTGACCAACACCGACGTCGCGAAGATCGGCGCGCCACCACCCGGGGCAGGCTCGCCACCGAGCATGGCTGCGGCGATCTGGCAGGCTGCTTCGCCGCCGTACTCGTGGCCGTCGGCGACGGTGGCGACGAACGGGCCGCCAGCGCTGATGGCGGCGTACTCCTCGGGGTCACCGTTCATCGACACCACGATGGCGTCACTACCCGCAGCTTCGACGGCGGTTGCCGCGCCGACACCGAGCGAGCCGAAGCCGCCGATGACAGCCACGACATCCGGATCGGCTTGGAGCGCCGCTTCGGTTGACGTCTGCGCAGACTCGGCGGAGAAGCCGAGCGCCTCACCGACGATGGTGAGCTCGATATCCGGGAAGTCGGCGAAGACTTCCTGGATGCCCTCTTCACGGCTCTGCAGCGCAGGGTTGTTCGCGTTGACGAGGACTACCGAGCCCTCACCGCCGATCTGCTCGGCGACGTACGCGCCGATGATCCGGCCGTCCTCGACCTGGTTGGCGTCGAGTGCGACGACGCCGGTCGGGTTGCCTGCACCCCAGGTGATGAACGGCACGCCGGCGTCGACGAATCGTGCGATCGTCGAGTCCTGGCCGCTCATGTCGATGCCGATGTTGAAGACTGCCTGCTTGCCCGAGGCCTCCCAGCCGTCGAGGATCGCCGGCAGCTTGGTCGGGTCACCGCCGACGTCCTGGAAGTCGACCGTGGCGCCGTTGGCGACCAGGCACTCCTCGAGCGGACGCGACCAGCGCTCGGCACCGGGAACCGGTGCGAGGTTGGCGATACCCACCTCGACGCCGTCGAGATTCGCGAGGTCACCGCTGATCTCGACAATCGTGGCACCCTCGGGCACACCGCCGCTCGCGGTGTCGCCACCCGCCGATGGGGCGTCGGTGGCCGATGGGGCGTCGGTGGCCACTGGCGCGTCGGTGGCCACTGGCGCGTCGGTCGCGGTCGCACCGGCGTCGGTGCCGGCTGGCTCCGACGAACTGCTGTCGTCGCTGCCGCAGGCTGCGACGACGAGCGCCAGCGCGAGTGCGCCAGCGCCGATTCGGCTTCGGGCTTGTGTCTTCATGGTGTCCCCCTGTTGGTGGTTGTTGATGGTGTAGCTGGTTGTTGCTTGGTTTCGTGACCGTGACATGAGATCGGTTGCCACTAGGTCGCAGCGGCGGCGCGCCGGGCGATACCGGCGAAGGTGAGCGCAGCGATGAGGATCACGCCGTTGGCGATGGTCTGCGCGTAGCCGGGGACACCAAGGATGATGAGCCCCGAGAACGTGACCGTCATAAGCGCTACGCCGATGACGGTGCCGACAATGTGGAACTCGCCCTCGCGCAGTGAGACAGCGCCGAGGAAGCACGCCGTGAATGCCTGGAGCAGATACGAGGACTGGTTGCCGACGAGCGTGACCGCCGACCCCGTCCGACCGGCGGCCAAGACGATGCCGGCCAACGCAGCGACGACCGCGCAGATGACGAAGGCGGCCATGCGGTAGCGGCGGACGTTGATGCCGGCGAGCCGTGACGCTTCGGCGTTGCCGCCGACCGCATCCATCCGGCGTCCGGCTTCGGTGTGGTTCAAGAAGACCCACAGCACGAAGAGCACGGCGGCTGCAGCTAGTGCGATCGACGGGATGCTGAGGCCGACGAGGTTGAACTCGAACGTCTTTCCGAAGGGTTCGACGACCCAGTTCCACGAATCCGGCGCCTTCCAGCCGAGCACGGTGCCCTGCGCGGCATCGGTGACACCGGTGGGCAGCGGTACGGAGCGACCATCAGTGAGCTTGACGAGATAGCCGTCGATGATCCCCGCCATACCGAGCGTGGCGATGAAGGCGGTGACGCCGAACTGCGCCACGATCAGGCCGTTGAGGGCGCCGACGATCAGGCCGAACAGCAGCGCGGCGAACAGTGCGAACATGGCGTTGGCCTGCCACGAGGTGCCGAGGATGGCACCTCCGCCGATGTCGGTGAAGGGAATGGACGGCCACGTGAAGACGTAACTCCCCTGGGCGAACTGAGCGAACATCGCACCACCGAGGGTCATGCTCGCGGCGATCGACAGGTCGAACTCGCCGAGCAGGAGAATCACTGTGAGGCCACCGGCGAGGATGGCCAGCACCGCCGATTGGCGCAACACCAGCGAGAGGTTGGCGCCGGTCAGGAAACGTTGGTCGCCGAGGATGATCTCCGACAGCACGGTGAACAGCACCATGAGGGCGCCGAGGAACACGAGGGTGCCGTAGGTCGAGGCGAACAGCAGCAGACGACGATTGCGATCGGGCGCGTCGGCCTCCCGACGTGCGGACGGCGTCGTCGTTGCGTCGTCGTGCACTGCAGTTTCGAGCGTGTCGCTCATCGTTCCTCCCCCAAACCAAACGTTGCTGCGACTACCCCGGTCGCTGATGATTCGCAGTGTGGCAGATCAGAGCACGAAAAGCCAACCATGTACGCCTCATGTCGGAAACGGCCTCCAATTTGTCAACCGAACAGTTGGTCGGTTATCTCTTTCTTTCGAGCGGAACGTGACGTAGAGTCCACCGCCGGGGACGATGAGTGGGGGCCACTGTGCAACACAACGTGATCGAGGTGTCCGACCTCTGCAAGCAGTTCCCAGGCGTGCGTGCGCTCGACAACGCCTCGCTCGTGGTTCGCGCCGGCGAAGTGCATGGGCTCGTGGGCGAGAACGGCGCAGGCAAGTCGACGCTCATCAAGATCATCGCCGGCGCCCAGTCGCGGGACTCGGGCACCATCAAGGTCGACGGGCGCGAGGTGGCGCTCGCCAACGAAGCCGAGGCCGACGAACTCGGACTCCACTTCATCCACCAGGACGTCGCGCTCGTCCCACGGCTCACGGTCGCCGAGAACGTCTTCCTCGGCAAGCGCCTGCCCCGCAACGGACCGTTCGTGTCGATGCGCAAGGCGCAGGCGATGGCCACCGACGTGCTCCACGAGTTCGTCGACGTCGACCCCGGCGCGATGCTGTCGTCGCTGAGCGTCGCGGACCGCTGGATGGTCGGCATCGCTCGGGCCTGCTCTGGCGATGCTCGCCTCGTCGTGATGGACGAACCGACCGTCGCGCTGTCCGACGCCGAGGTCGAGCGCGTCTTCGAAGCCGTCGAACGGCTGCGTTCGCGAGGCATCGCCGTGCTGTTCGTCTCCCACCGCCTCGGCGAGATCTTGCAAATCGCCGAGAACGTGACCGTCATGAAGGACGGCTGCACGGTCGCCCGCCACGAGATCTCCACCCTCGACCGATCATCGCTCGTCTCGGCGATCATCGGTCGCGAAGCTGGCGAGATCGATCCGCTCGACGAACCTGCGGCGCCGCACGACAACGTGGTGCTCGAAGCTCGAGGGCTCAGCGGTGGCCCACTCCACGACATCGATCTGCAACTACGTGCCGGCGAGATCCTCGGGATCGGCGGTCTCGTCGGGTCGGGTCGCACGTCGCTGCTGATGACCCTGTTCGGCCAATACCGCCCGACTGGCGGCGAACTGCTCGTCGACGGCAAGGCGGTGCGCTTCAAGTCGCCGGCCGACGCCATCAAGGCGGGTCTCGCGCTCATCCCGGAGGACCGGCGATCGCAGGGCCTCATCCCGCGGCGCAGCGTGCGCGAGAACGTCGTGCTCACGCACCTCAGCGACTTCCGCCGTGTTCCATCACTCCCGACACCGCACCGCGGCCGCGAGACCGAGCGAACGCTGCAGGAGATCGATCGACTCCGCATCGCCACCACCGGGCCGTCGCAGGTGATCGCGACGTTGTCGGGCGGCAACCAGCAGAAGGCGCTGCTGTCGCGCTGGCTCGTCGGCCGAACAACGCGGGTCCTGCTGCTCGACGAGCCCACCAAGGGCGTCGACGTCGGCGCCAAGACCGAGATCCTCCGGCTCGTGAGCGGACTCGCCGCCGGCGGGACCGCTGTCATCATCGCCTCCTCCGACCTCGAGGAGGTCGCCGCTATCGCCCACCGCGTCGTGGTCCTGCGCGAGGGCCGCATCGCCGGCAACCTCGATCGGCCGGTGAGCGAGGCCGACATCCTCCACCTCTGTTACGAGACCGCCGCTGCCACATCGACTCCGGGAGCATTGTGATGACCGAACCAACCGACGGCCCCCACTGGACGGTCGATCGCGACGACGCGGTGTGCGTCCTGCGCTATCACGGCGGCGAGCGTGGCACCCTCGCGATTCCGGGAGCGGCGCAGTTCGAGTCGCTCGTCGCCGAACGCGCGGCGCGTGATGAGCCGCCCGTGCTCGTCGTCGTCGTCGAGGTGTTGCACGCCGAGCTCGAAGAAGTCCGTCAGATGTCCGACGGTCGCCCGATCGCCGACTGGGCACCGTGGGTGGGTGCGATTTCCGGGCTGGAGAGCTACCCGAGCGCCACCATCGTCGCCGTCGAGCGTCAGGCGACGTGCGGCGGCCTGGAGCTGTCGCTCGCCGCCGACATCAGGGTCGCCGCACCCAACGCCCGGCTGGGCGTGCTGGAAACGCGGATGGGAATCCTGCCCGGCGCCGGCGGGACTCAGCGGCTCCCGGAGTTGATCGGCTTCGGCAACACGTCGCTGCTCGTGCTCACCGGCGAGCCGGTCTCCGGTCACGAGGCCCACCGGATGGGACTCGTGCAGCTCCTCGACGACGATCCGGTCGCCCGCTCGATCACGCTCGCCGAGCACCTCGCCACCATCGGTCCGACCGTGTTGCGCGCGGCGAAGGGGGCCATCGCTGCGGGGCGCGTCCGCAGCGACAACGGATTCCGCGTCGAAGGTCGTGCCTTTCTCGCCGTCGTCGGCACCGACGACTCCAAGGAGCGCATCGAGCGCTGGCTCGACGCGCAGTCCGAGGGCCACAATCCGGCGCTCGACCACAGCTCGCTGCCGTAGCTCGCTGCGGCAGGGATCGGCACGACGTGCCGACACTGCAAGACGGTTGCCCATCCTGGGCGCCGATGCACTAGAGGGGGGACAATGAAGACACACATCAGGAACATGGGGATTCTCGGCGCGTGCGGGGTCTTGGCACTCACAGCTTGTGCGAGCGACGGCGACAGCAGTTCGCCGGCCACCGACGCCCCCGCCGCCGGCGCCGGCTCGTCCACGCCGGACGCGTCGACGCCGGACGCAAACACCAGCACGGCCGATTACAGCGTGTTCGATGGGAAGACGGTCGGCATCGTGTCGCTCGCTCCAGGTCTCGAACCGGTCGATCGCATCCAGGGAGGCGTCGAGGAGTGCGTGTCCTCAAACGGCGGCTCGGTCCAGGTCTTCGACGCCAAGGGCGGCACCGAAGCCGTGATCGCCTTCGAGCAGGCGAACGCTGCAGGCGTCGACGCGATCTACAACGTCGCCAATGACGTGAGTGGCGGTGGACTCGACACCGTTCTCGTCGCTGCGGGCGACGCCGGCCGACCGGTCGTCACCGCCTGGGGCGGCCAGCGCGCCGGCACCTACGCCGTCACGGGACTCGAGTTCCAGAGTTCGGCACGCGTGGGCCAGTACGTGATCGACCGTCTCGCAGCTGAAAACGACGGTGTCGCTACCGGCAAGGTGCTCGTGGTCAACGCCCGCGTGACGCCGAGCCTGCGTCAGCGGGCCGATGCCTTCACGGCGATGGTCGGCCCCGACACCGAGTTCCCGGACATCGAGGTTCAAGAGATCGAGGTCGACGTCGCAAATGCGCTGTCCGATGCCCAGGCGAAGGTTGAACAAGCGATCCAGGCCGACCCCGACATCGACGCCGTGTACGCATCCTTCGACACGATCGGTCAGGGCGCCGCCACGGCTGTCGACGCCGGCGGCGGTAACCAGTTCGTTGTGTCGTTCAACGGCGACTCAGCTGCCCTCGACATGATGCGAGCGGGCGGGAGCTTCGCGGCGACCGCAGCCAACGATCTCGAGGGAACTGCGACCATCGCTTGTGACCTCTTCGCTCAATTGCTCGCTGGCGAGACGCCGGCCGCGACGACCTACTGGATGGATAGCCCGCTGGTGACTCAGCAGAACGTTCCGGCCTCGGGTTTCGTGGCAGGTTCGGGATCGTTTGAGCTGTACCAGCCCTAGTCTGAGCGGCTTGTCGGCACCATCGTCCAGCTCTGCGCCGCTCGACGGGCCGCCGGACCACGACGACATCGCTCGCGGGGCCTTCGGGCTTCGCGGGCGGGTCGCCGTGGTGACCGGTGCGTCGTCGGGACTCGGCGCCCACTTCGCATCCGTGCTGACGCGGGCGGGTGCATCTGTCGTGATTACTGCCCGACGCGAGGACCGTCTCCGCCAGGTCGCCGAGCGCCTCCCGGGGTCACTCGTGATCGCCGCCGACATGTCCTCGGAGTCCGATCGCGAACGCATCGTCCGTGAAACGATCGACCACCACGGGCGCGTCGACGTCCTCGTCAACAACGCCGGCATCGGCACCGGTGTGGCTGTCGAGGACGAGACCACCGAACAGTTCCGACAGGCGATGGAGGTCAACATCACCGCCGTCTGGCACATGGCCAAGCTGTGTGCGCCGAGCATGATCAGCTCCGGAAGAGGATCGATCGTGAACATCGCTTCGATTCTCGGCTTCGTCGGATCGACACCGATCAAGCAGTCGCACTACTGCGCCAGCAAGGGGGCGGTGGTCAACTTGACCCGCGAATTGGCGCTGCAGTGGGCACGAAAGGGCGTCCGGGTGAACGCACTGTGTCCCGGCTGGTTCCCGTCGGAGATGACAGACGGGATGGAAACCGACCCCGGTAGTCAACGCTTCATCACGACGAACACACCGATCCCCCGAATGGGCGAACTCAACGAACTCGATGGGCCGCTGCTGCTGCTCGCGAGCGACGCCGGGTCGTTCATGACCGGCCACAGCCTGATCGTCGACGGCGGCTGGACGGCTCGTTAGACCCGAGCCACACGCCGACCGACGGTGTGTGGGCCCTCCTACCACGAGGTCGGCACTCACCTCGTTGCTCACTTGGCACAACAAGAGCCCGAAAACGAAAGAAGCCCAGGTCTGTGACCTGGGCTTTTACCGTGGAGCTAAGAAGAATCGAACTCCTGACCTCTTCCATGCCATGTCGCGGATCGACGGTCACGTCCGCAAGTCGATTGCGTCGAGAACGTTGATGGCGTGATCGAGCGCCCACGATAGGTCGTGCACGGCACCACGCGCGATCCATCTCTCGACCAGGTCGGCTCCTGCCTGGTCGATGGCGATCGAGCGGGCTTCGTGAAGGTGGTCGGACTCGGCTCCATACGTCAATTTCACCTCCGGTCTCGAGACCGCACCAAGGAGCTCCATCGCTGGTTGGTACCGATTCGCCCGCACGAGGGCTTCGATGAGGTTGCGAATCGTCGTGATGCCATGGCTGTCGCTGCGCATCTCGCGGTATTCGACGAGGCGAGGTCGAAACGCGGCGAGCGCTGTGTTGACATCGCCGGTTCTGGCTGAGGCCGCCAGTGATGACACTTCGGCCACGCTCGCAACGAAGTGGCTGCCGACGGAACTCGCAAGTCGGATCGCCGTATCGAACCGTTCGATCGCCTCGTCGTGACGACTGAGCGCCGAGAGCAGTTCGCCCTCGGCGTAGGCGATCCAAGCAGCGCAGGTCGGACCGAGCCCGACAGTGGTGCCGTGACGGTCGAGTACCGCCTGTCCGTCGGCCGGTCGACCGCCGTAGACGGATGCAAGCACCTCTCCGATGACACCGAAGGTCTGCAGCGCTCGATCGCCCGAACTCATCCCCAAGTCAAGGAGGGCCCGGGCATGGACGCGTGCACTGTCGAGAGCTCCTGTGTAGAGACCGACGTCGCTGAGTGTTTCGAGCGCGGAACCGGCGACACGCGGATCGCCGCTCGTGGCTGCCCGGAAAGCGAGGCGTTCCGCCTCGCGGTAGTCGCCCCGGTTCGAAGCGTCAGCGGCCAGCGACGCCGCAACAGCGAGCGCCGCATCGCCGTCGCCGATGAGTTCCGGCTCCAGGGTCCGTGCCCACAGTGCCGGTTCGGTCCATTGGCGCTCGTGGGCGTACCGGAGCAGCGCAGCAGTGAGCTCGCCCGCGATTGCGTGATCGTTCGTCCGAGCCCAGGCGTGGGCGGCACGGATCTCCGCGACGAGCGCATCGAACCGGGCGGCCGCCGCAGGCTCATCGGGCGTGCGGAGCAGACGGTCACCCGTCACGGCAATGTCGGTGATGTGGCGAGCGTGCGCCGCGTCGACGCTCGGCGGACGGCGATGCGATGCGCGCGCTCGAACCGTTTCGAGAAGCCGGTAGCAGGTCGGGCTCTGCGTTACGTCGGCCACCACGAGCGACTTGTCGACCAGATCGGCCAGGGGTCCGGTCGCCAGCTCAGCGGCGTCAGCACCAGCTATCGAGGCGATGTCGGTTGCCGGAACCGGGCCGGCGAAGACCGACATCGTCGCCAGCAGGGCCTGCTCGCCGCCGCTGAGGAGACTTTCCGACCAGCCGATCAACGCATCGATGGTGCGGTGGCGTTCCACCGCACTTCGATCCGCACTTCGAAGCAGATCGAGTCGACTCGTCAACACGTCGGCGAGTTCGCTCACACCGATCGTGGGTAGACGTGCAGCGGCCATCTCGATCGCAAGCGGCAACCGGTCGACCGCATGGAGAATCCGATCCACACCGGGCTCGTCGCCGTCCCCCCAGGCGAAGCCCGGCTGGACGCGACGTGCACGGTCGAGGAGGAGGTGACGCGCCGCCTCGCCGTCGAGTGGAGCAACCGGCCACACCTGTTCGCCGACCACGCCGAGCCGCTCTCGGCTGGTGGCCAGGAACGTCACGTTGCCCTCTCGGGTGAGCACGTCGGCAACGATTCGGCTGACCTCGTCGAGCACGTGCTCACAGTTGTCGACGAGCACCAGAGCGTTCCGAGCAGCGAGTGCCGCCATGAGCGCATCGTCACCGGAGCCCGCTTCGACCAGGTCGGTGTCGCTGCGCAGGACGTGGATCACGCTGGCCGGATCGCTGACTTCTGCCAGCCGCACGACCGAGACACCGTCGGGAAAGCGATCGCGTGATCGGCGCGCCAGTTCGTCCGCAAGCGTCGTCTTGCCGACGCCGCCCGGCCCGACCAGAGTGACGAGCCGCGAAGTCATGAGCATCGCGAAACCCCCTGTGATGTCAACGTCGCGACCGACCAGACGGTCGGATGAGCGCTCCGGCAGGCGAAGCGCCCCCGGTTGCTCGTCGGGCACCGCCACGAATCGGTAGCCGCGTCCTCGGAAGTTCTTGACGATCATCTGGCGTGTTCCGTCGTCGCCGAGCGCCTGGCGTATCTCCTTGATCCTCGTCGTCAGCGCCGATTCCGACACGAACTGATCACCCCAGACCCCTTCGAGCAGCTCCACCTTCGTGATCACCCGGTCGCGGTGCGCCAGCAGGTAAGCGAGTAGATCGAAGGCCTGTGGTTCGAGATGTCGCTCCTCACCGTCGAGTTCGACCGTGCGCCGTGCGACGTCGACCGAGCAACGACCAAATCGGACCATGGCGACCATTGTGGCTCACGTCCCAGGGGTCCAACCGGAAATCCTCAGACGATCCGGAGGGCATCCCCAAGCTCCTCAGCCTCCGTCTCTCGAAGATGACACCTGTTCCCGCTTCCCGTGGACGACGCCCATCGAAAGGAGCAACTCACTATGCACGCTCTCCCCACCCTGGCGCCAACCGCATGCGTCAGTGAGGTGAACGCAGCCATCGGCGAGGTCGGTGCAGTGATCGTCGACGGACTCGTCGACGCGACGATTCTCGATCGGCTACGCAACGACCTGACCCCGTGGGTCGACGGCGCGCCGGTCGGAAGCCGCAGTGGCGACCCGGAGTGGGAGGACTTCCACGGTCGCAACACGGTACGGGTCAACGGCATCGCCGCCAAGACGTCGGCCTTCACCGACATCTGCTTGAACGACACGATCCTCGGGGTCGCCGACCAGCGCCTGATTCCCGGCGGCGGTGCGACCCAGATCAGTGACACCCAGCTGATCGCCATCGGCCCAGGCGAACCCGCCCAGTACCTGCACCGCGACCAGACCGGGTGGCCGTGGTTCAACCAGTACCTCCCCGACGGTCCCGAGATCACCGTGATCGCGATGCTGGCGGTCACCGACTGCACCGCCGACAACGGTGCCACCCGGATCGTGCCGGGAAGCCATCTCCTCGCCGACAGCGACCAACTCTTCGTCCCCGCCCGGTCAATCCCCGCCGAGATGGCTGCGGGGTCGGTGCTGCTCTTCTCTGGCAAGACGATCCACGGCGGCGGCGCCAACCACACTGCCGACCAGTGGCGCCAAGCCCTACACGTCGGCTACCTCCTCGGCTGGTTACGCCCCGAAGAGGCACACGCCTTCTCCATTCCGGCGTGCATCGGAGCCGCACTGCCACGCCGAGCCAAAGAGTTGCTCGGCTTCGCCGAGTACAACCCGGCGCCGCACGGTGGGGGTCGTTTGTGGCTCGTCGACTTCGAGGACCCCGCCCACCTGTTCACCCCCGCCGGGGCCAACAACCGTCTCGACCACCTCAAGCCCCAACCCACCGGAGCCCGCTTCGGCGAAAGGACACCAACATGACCACGAACACGAACCACCGCACTGAGACCGGCCAACTGCCGCAGCTTGCAGGACGCACCTTCATCAGCGAGGCCGGCTTCGAGACCGACCTACTCTTCAACCACGGCATCGACCTTCCGCACTTCGCGACGTTCGGGCTGCTCGAGTCCGCCGACCACCGAGAGACCATCCGTACCTACTTCCAGTCGGTGATCGATCTCGCCCGCCGTGACGACACGGGTGTCGTCATCGAGACCGCAACCTGGCGCGCCAACTCCGACTGGGGAGCGCTGCTCGGTTACGACGCCGCCGCGCTGGACCGTGTGAACCACGACGCCGTCGACTTCTTCATCGAACTCCGCAACGCCAACCCCGACGTCCCGGTTGTCATCAGCGGCGACTTGGGACCGCGTGGCGACGGATACACGATCGCCGACACGATGAGCGTAGCCGAAGCAGCCGCCTACCATCATCCCCAGGTGCGATCGCTCGCACATGCAGGCGCAGACCTGGTGTCGGCGCTCACCTTGACCTATGCCGACGAGGCGACGGGCATCGTGCTGGCGGCCGTCCGCGAGGGGATCCCGGTCGTGATTTCGTTCACGGTCGAGACCGACGGTCGGCTCCCGTCCGGACAGACCCTGGCATCGGCGATCGCGCAGGTCGACGCCACAACCGACGGGGTCGCTGCCTACTTCATGGTGAACTGCGCACACCCGACCCACTTCGTACACGTGCTCGACGCACCGGGGCCGTGGGACCGTCTGCAGGGCATCCGTGCCAACGCGTCGACGATGAGCCACGCGGAACTCGACAACGCAACCGATCTCGACCGAGGCGACGAGGCGATGCTCGTCGACGGATACCTGAAGATCGCTGAACAGCTCCCCAACCTCGCCGTCACCGGCGGATGTTGCGGTACCGACCTCGCCCACCTCGACCGGATCAGCGCTGCCTTTGCCGCCCGCTCCAACGCCGAACGGGACTCCTCGCGACTGCGCCGGCCCTGACCCCGCGCCATCGATGCCGGGAGCGCACCACAGTGCTCCGACGATTCACATCGGCACGGCCGGGCGACTCAACGTTTGGTTCTTCGACGCCTCACACATCGCGTCGCTCCACTGCGATGACCTCGCACGCGCCCAGAAGAACAAACTCAGAGGACGCCGTTCGATCCTTGGTCTCGGCGACCTGAACGGTTTTGAGTCGCCGGGATCGCGCCTATCCCAGCCAGGATGTCGGTGTTGCGGGTCGGGTCCGCAGCGATCCCGAATCAAGGTGGGTCCCGATGCTCTGTTTCGGCACGACCAGCAGATCCACCACACAACCCTGGCCGGAGTTTCGAGCGAGCGCGGTCGCTGCCCCGCACGGCGTGATCTCCGTCAGCGGATCGGAAGTCGCCTGACACGCAGACGGTCCTCGACGATCACGACGATGGCACCAGCGTGTAGATCGTCGGCGACATCGGCGAGAGCGGCGAGAATCGTTCGAACCTGATCGACGGGATCATGATTCCGCCGCAACAGGATCACACTCGGCAAGCCGAGTCGATCGCGAGCGAGAAGCTCACCGAAGTCGGTGTCCGCGGACACGACGATTCGTGACTGCTCCAACGCCAACGACATGACTTGCTCATCCGTGGCGCCCAGCAATCCGACATCGCCAACGTGAATCGCATCGTGTCCAGCCTCCGCAAGCCCGTTGGCGACGATGGGTCGCAGGCATTCGTCGACCAGGAATTTCACGCGCCGGTGCGCAACGGGAGTTCGCGCTCCCGAACCGTCGCAGCGGCATACTCCAGCGCAGCGCGGATGTCCGCGACAACGAGTTGCGGGTAGCTGCTGACAATGTCGGTCGCAGTCGACCCCTCGGCGACGAGCGAGACGATCGTCGCAACCGGGATTCGCGTGCCATCGATGCACGGCACGCCACCCATCACACGGTGGTCAACGCTGATTCGCTCGAATCGCATGGGCCGAGCTTACGACACCGGATCGATCCTGTACCGAGAATGCGACCGACCGACCCACACCAGTTTGGCAATCGGCGTGACCGAGTTCTTTCGTGGCGCTTGGCTCCCTCACGGCCGTTGCTCACTCGGCCCTGCAATATCCTGAAAAATGAATGAACCCCAGGCCTGTGACCTGGGGTTTTCCGTGGAGCTAAGGAGAATCGAACTCCTGACCTCTTCCACGCCATGGGCGTCGGTGCATCCATAGACGTTCACAAACGTCCACCGACGTTCGAGGGAGCCCCTCAGCCACTGCCTGTTGCGGCCAAACCTTGAGCAGGGCCACACGCGGTTGCGCTCAGCAACTCGCCGACGAGGTCAACGCACGTGGCTGACCGCGTCGTACGGTTCACCGAGTCCTTCTTCGAGGACCTCGACAGTCAGCTCCCAGACAAGCGAAGCACCAACGGTGCTCCGCCGCTTCACGACCACCCGGAACTCGACAGCGCGTACGTGCACGAGGCGTAGTTTCATGATTGACCTGCGGACCGTCTTCGTCACCGGGGGAACGTCTTCGGACGTGCACCCCCTCAAGCCCGACGACCTCACCGGCCGCCTTCGCTAGTAGAGCCACTCGTCACTCGGGCGCAGCAACGTCTACGCAGGTCGCCGCACGCGCAGCACGGCGAGCGGGGTTCGGGCGAGGAGTGCGAGGTCGCCTCGAATCGACCAGTTGTCGACGTATCGCCGATCGAACTCCAGCCGACGTTCCTCGTCGCCCGACGAGCGGCCTTCCACCTGCCAGAGCCCGGTGATGCCCGGTCGCCTTGAGCCGTACACAGCTCGGTAGTCGGCGGGTCGTGTGCGCAACTGCTCCGGCTCGACCGGCCGGATCCCGACCGCGCTCATGTTCCCTTCGAGCACGTTCAACAACTGCGGCAACTCGTCGAGGCTCGACGCCCGCAGCCAACGGCCCACCCGCGTGATGCGAGGGTCGTCGGCAGGCAGCTTGAACGCACCCGCCTCAAAGGCGGCCCACTGTTGCGGATCCGACCTGATCTCGACGTCGGTGCCCACGCGCATCGTCCGGAACTTGTACATCGTGAACGGAACACCTCCGGCACCCACACGCTCCTGCTCGTACAGCACCGGCCCCCGACTCGCGCCCTTCACCAGGACCGCCACGACCAACACCACCGGGAAGGCAACCACGGCAAGCGTCAGCGCAGCGACCAGGTCGAGCATCCGACTGACCACCGATTCCACCGACGACCAATGCACCGATACCTCGTCGACATCCGCCGCCGCAGGCGGCATCGAAGCACTCTGGGCCTGCATGGGCGCCGACACTATCGAAGTCGACGACACGCTCTGACTCCGACGACGTTCGCGAAGCGCAGTCCCCATACAGGTACTGTCCATCCATCGCCTCCGCCCGCGCCGCCCTCGGCAGGTTGACCGCCGACCGCCCCATCAGCCTGCTGTTCGTGCTCCTCGGCGCAGCCACCGCCAGCTGGGACGTGGTCGGCGTCGACATCGCAGGACGCACACTCAAGCTCACCACCCTCGCGTTCCTCATCGGAGCAGTGCTCCGGATCCTCGACGATCGCTCGGTGCTGCGCTGGTCGAGCACGCCGCCGCGCTACCGCGTCGCGATCGCACTCGCTGCGGCGCTGCTGATGTGGATGCTGGTGCGTTCGTTGTTCACACCCGGCATCGTCGGATCGTTCGGCGGGTTCGCGTCCCAGTTGACCCCCGCCGCCGCACCGTTCATCGCTGTCATCTGGCATCACAGGCACACCGGCGTCATCGTGCGAACGTTCGTATACGGCATGGCTGCCAGCAGCGTGCTCGCCGTGTACGAATTCGTCGCCCGGCGCAGCGGCTGGTTCTGGTTCACCGACTACGACGGCAGCATCGGCGACAGGCCTCGATCGGCGAGCTTCGCCTTCGAAGCCGCCTACTTCGCAGCCCCAGCCGTGGCGGCGCTGATCATCGCGATCTTCTGGTGGCGACGAGGGACCGTTCAAGCCATCCTCATCGCGTTGCTCGGTGTCGGGATCGCGCTCGCCGACGCCCGAATCGTCGCCGTCCAGGTCGTCGTCGCCATCGTGGTCCTCGCGGTGCTCGCGCTCGTCATGCGGGGTGCCCATCGCGCCAGAATGCTCCGATCACTGGCCGTCATGACGGTCGTCGGCATCGCCGTCGTCGCCCTCGCTTCGGCGGTCGCACCCAACACCGTCGCACGGGTCGGCGAGCGCATCGGATCCATCTTCGACCCCGACGAGGCGACATCGAACTCACCGCGACTCGAGCAGAACCAGATGGTCGCAAAGGTCATCAGGTCACACCCGATCTTCGGCGTCGGCCCCGGCCAACTCGGCGCGGCGTTCGATGCACGCGGGTATCTCAGGAAGCCCATCGATGCACTGGACGAAGCGAAGTTCGTCACCAACAACATCTGGACCCAGACGCTCATCGACGGAGGCATCATCGCGCTCGTCCTGCAGATTTCGTTCCTCATCGCCATCGGTGCCCGCACCCGACGAGACCTGAGCGTCGAAGCGGCCGCCGTGTTTGCCGCGTGGGCAAGCCTCGTGTTCGCTGCCGGTCTCACCGTGAGCAACTTCTGGGACACCGAACCATGGCTGCTGCTGGCCTGCTACGTCGCGCTCACCGGCTACTCGAACCCAACACATCGCGCATCCGACGATGAAACACCTCCGTCGCAAACGTCGACGCCCACGCCCGGCGAGCCGACGCTGACCCCGGATCACGGAACCCCGTAAGGGCTGCCGCCCACTCTTCGACGCCGACTGACTCGACCAACACTCCGGACATCGCTGGGTCGACAGTCTCCATCGCCCCGCCGGCGGCCTGGGCGATCACCGGTGTGCCACACGCCTGAGCCTCCACCAGCATCATTCCGAAGTCCTCGACTCCGACGTGAAGCACCGCCCGCGCCTGCTGCATCATCGCCACCAACTCCTCGTCGGACGGCGACTCGACGAATCGCACACTCGGCCCGGCCAACGACGTCAATCGAGCGAACTCCGGCCCCCGACCTGCAACAACGAGGGGAACGTCGGCCAGAGTGGCCGCCCGCACCGCAACGTCGGCTCGCTTGTAGGCCACCATCCGTCCCGCCACCAGGAACTCGTTCGTGCGGGGCGCCTCCGACAGACTGAATCGTTCGAGCTGAATCGGCGGGTGAACGACCGTCGCCGCCCGCCCATAGGCCCGCTCGATCCGGCCCGCAACAAACCAGGAGTTGGCGACGTACACATCGACTCGTGCCGACATGCGGCGATCCCACGATCGCAGCACTGCAGCCCCCGGCCGCAACGTCGGTCGCAGAACGACCGGCAGCCGTCCCCGTTCCAGACGCCACTCCCACCCGTAGCGCACCGGCGTGTGGCAGTAACACAACCGGCGGCCCTGTGCCGGGAGCGAATTGACGAGCGCATGGGAACTCGTCACGAGCGTGTCCACACCCGCCAAGCGCAGGCTCCCCCAGATGATCGGCATCAACGGCAACACCAGATGCCCGCGATCGCCGGACCGTGCCCACCGCGCCACCCGGCTCTCGTGCACCGGCACCGAGATCCCGAGCGCGTCGGTCACCCCGGGAGCGGCCCACAGGGTGAAGACCGCCGACGCATCAGCCACGTGGACGAGCTGGGCGGCAACCTTGTCCGACCCAGTCGCCGCCGTCATCCACTCGTGGGCAACCACCGTCGCACCGACGAACGAGCTGGGATCAACCGTCGGCCACCACCACCGCATCCACCACGATGTCCACCACGATCTCAGCCGCCCGCGAGCGAGCACCAGCCTTCGACCCGACACGTCCCGCTCACCTCCCATGACTCTGCATGCTGCCACAGGTCCCCGAACGCTGGCACAGCTCCCTGCTCGGCTGCTCACTGCTTGGCCCTCGCGGGAGATGGCACACTGGTGCACCATGACGTCCGAGAACTCCACCGTCGACGTCTCCGCAACAGAGCCGAACGACTCCTTGCGAGCCGCACTGCGCTACGTCGCCGACATCCACGGTTCCATCCGCCGACCGTTCACCCTGATCGTCATCACCGGAGCGGTGGCCGGCGTCGTCGAGGCCGGCGCGCTCATCGCCTTCGTCCGTGCCATCGTCACGATCACCTCCGAGGGCACCGAGACCGACCCTGACATTGCGGGCATCTCCATAGACGCCTCGCCCGGCACAATGCTCGCCTTCGCCATCGTCCTCGCGACCATCGCTGCGGCACTTCACGTCGTGCTCGCCCGCGCCTCGGTACGGCTCGGCGAACAGGTCGCCGTCAACAGTCGTCGGCACCTCGTCGAGGGGTTCCTCGACGCCCAATGGGCCTACGTCGCCCGCTACCGCGACGGCCGCCTACAGGAGGCCGTGTCGGTGCTCGCAGGCAACGCGTCACGGGCCACCGCCCATCTCGCGCTCGGAATCAGTTCGTTCGTCATCATCGCCGCGCTCGGCATCGCCGCAATCGCTGCCAGCCCACTGGTCACACTGACACTCCTGGCTATTCCGGTCGTGCTCTTCCTGCTGGCGCGCCCCCAGCTCCGCCGCCTTCGACAGCGCTCGACCGACAACGTCAGCGGGGCGATGGATCTGGCAGCAGCAACCGCACTCACCGCCAACCTCGCCCTCGAGTACCGCACCACCGGAACGCAACGCCAGCAAGCCGACCGGCTGCTGGCCGTCATCGACGCCCACTCCGCCGACGTCCTACGCTCCCGCAGCGCCGGCTTCACGATGACGTTCCTGTTCAAGGACAGCGCGCTCATTGCCCTGATCGCGGTGGTCGGCGTGCTCTACCTCGTCGCCGACCTCGCCTCCGCAGCCCTCTCCGCGGCGGTATTGCTCGTGATCCGGATCCTCGGCTACCTGCAGCAGGCGTTCCGCCTCATCCAGGAAGGGGCCGAGGACCTTGCGACCATCTCCGGGCTTCGTGATGCCACCACCGAACTCGACGCCCACCGCGAGACCGATGGCGCCGCGCCGCTCGACATCGTCACCACGATCCGACTCGACGACGTCCACTACTCCTACGACGACAACCGCCCCGCCCTCGACGGCGTGACCCTGACCATCGAACCGAACACCACCGTCGGCCTGATCGGGCCGTCCGCGGCGGGCAAGTCGACCCTCGCGGAGGTCATCCTCGGACTGCGCGTCCCATCCCGGGGAACGGTCACCGTCGGTTCCCTACCGATCGCCGAGGTCCGCCGCGCCGACTGGACCCGCCTCACTGCGATCGTCCCGCAACACCAGCAACTCGCCAACGTCAGCGTCGCCGACAACATCCGCTTCCTGCGCGACTGGATCCCCGACGAGGACGTCGTCGAGGCGGCAACCCGCGCCCATGTCCACACCGAAATCACCGAGCTCCCCGACGGCTACGCCTATGTCCTCGGCAGCCGGAACCAGGGGCTGTCGGGTGGGCAACGCCAACGCATCGCCATCGCTCGCGCCCTCGCCGGCCATCCCCAGCTCCTCGTGCTCGACGAGCCGACCAGCGCACTCGACGCCACCACCGAGCAACTCTTCCGCCAGACCCTCGACGAACTCCACGGACAGGTCACCATCGTCGTCATCGCCCACCGACCAGCCACGTTGCAGGCCTGCGACACCGTCGTTCACATCGATGCCGGACGAGTCGAACGCATCGAAGATGGCCCCCGACGGCTCAACGCTGCAGCATCCCCACTCCCAAACGAGCCGTGAGCCGCGCAACGCGCTGCACTGCCTCGCGCCTCGGCGGTCCGAGTCGCTGACGCGAGAACCACTGCGCGAAGTCCTGCACGTCCCCGTCCGGCAGCGGCGCGATCGCGCGGGCGTAACGCGTGCAGATCATCCACCGCGTCTGAGCCTCGACCGAGAAGAACTCCGGACGGAACGAGTACACCGCGAACACATCGGGCGAGACAGCAAGCCGGGCTCCCCGATGCGCCCACCGCAGCATCAACTCCAGGTCGGCGGACCGCCGGAGATCGCGATACGACCCGAAACGATCGAACCCGTCTCGCCGGACCATCATCGTGATGTGGGGCAACGGGTCGAGCCCGGCTGACACGCGTCGCGCGATAGCCGACGGCGCCGTCGGGAACCGGGACGGGGCGAGGCGGAGTCGACCACCCAGCCGGCCGGTCACCTGCCCGCCCACCATGTCGGCACCGCTCTCGAGCATCAACGACAAGGAACGCTCCAGACGCTGCGGCACGTGCCAGTCGTCGGCGTCGGCAATCGCGACGAACTCCGTGTCGACGAACGTCACCGCCCCCCTGAGCGCCGCAGCGAACCCGGCATTCGGTTGGGAGCGCACCATGATCGTGCCCGGTCGCCGCTGCCCGACCGCCTCGGCGACCTCCACCGTGGCGTCGGTCGAACCATCGTCGATCACGACGATCCGCTCCGGTGGCAGCGTCTGATCGAGCAGCGACTCCAGCGTCAGACGGATCGTCGCTTCGCCGTTACGGACCGCCATGACCACCGTGATCCCCGACGTCACCGAGACGCCCCCCGTCGCCGAACACCGACGGCCTCCAATTCGCCGACCGCCAGTCGACCACCGAGCCGGACGACTCGTACGAACGCTTCCCGACGGGCCGCTCGCAACGGCGCCCGCTGCAGCCACGCCGCGAAGTCGGGCACGTCACTGTCGTCACACGCGGCGACTTCACGGGCATACCGCGTGTTCAACATCCAACGCGTCTGGGTATCGACCGCGAAGAACTCGGGTCGGAACCGATAACTCGCCAGCACATCGGGCGAAACCGCGATTCGGGCGCCGAGTCGCGCCCAGCGCAGCATCAACTCGAGGTCTTCCCCTTGGAACAGCCTCCGATAGCCCCCGAAGCGGGCGACAGCGTCGCGCCGCACGATCATCGTGGCGTGCGGCACGGGGTCGAGGCCCTTGACGAGACGATCAGCGATGCCACCCGGGTCGGTCGCGAACCGCGACACGGCGAAACGCAAGGGCCGCCGCCGCCACCCCACGTCGAGCCAGCCGTCCACCTGTCCGCCGCCGAGATCCGCGTCGTTGGCCTCCATCAGCGCCACCGATTTCGCAAGGCGATCTGGTGGAAAATCGTCGTCGACGTCGGCATTCGCGATGTAGTTCCCTGAACACATCGAGTGCGCCACGTTCAGCGACGCTGCGGCACCCCGGTTCCCGTGACGGTGCAGCCGCACCATGTCGCCGTGGCGCTCGCGGGCAGCCACGAGCTTCGACGACGTTGCGTCGGTCGAGCCGTCATCGATCACCACGATCTCGCGAGGGCGAAGTGTTTGCGTGGCGAGCGCATCGAGGCATCGATCCACGAACGCCTCGCCGTTCAGGACCGTCACAACGACCGACACCGACGGCCCCGGCATCAAAGGACCTCTTCGATCGCAGTGACCACACGGCACGCGACATCGTCCCACCGATGCGCCGCGAGCAGCCCCTGGCGCACGGCCAGTGGCACCTCGATCGGCTCGCTGATCGCCGACTCGATACCCGCCGCCACCGAGTCATCATCGAATGGATCGACTCCCCACCCCCATTCACCCACCAGGTCAGGCAGCGCGCCACGTCGGCCGAACACGACCGGTGTCCCCGCCACCAGCGACTCGAGTGCCGGGAGGCCGAATCCTTCCCCGATCGACGGCATCAACAACGCGGTACTCGACGCGTACAGCGCAGCGAGCGCGACATCGCCAATCG
>JANPCI010000377.1:0-9296 GCA_031430875.1 Actinomycetes bacterium
GCGCTCATGCGCCGTCAATGGTTGTGCTGGCATGCTGGAACCTCCACCGGTCGGGTTGTGTAGACAGCGGGCATCCTTGCCCGTATCGCTACCTGACCGGTGGAACCCACGACTCAACTGCAGTCGTCACCCCTTGAACCCGCCCTGACCCCTTTTGTGATGTTCAGGCGATGGCGTCGATGGCGGCGTTGAAGGTCGGGCTGGGACGCATGATCGCCGTTGCCTTGTCGGCGTCGGGCGCGTAGTAGCCACCGATGTCGGCGGGCTGACCCTGCACGGCGAGGAGTTCGTCGACGATGGTCTGCTCGTTGGCCGACAGTTCGGCCGCGATCGGAGCGAACGTCGCTGCCAGCTCCGCGTCGGAGGTCTGGGCGGCGAGCGCCTGCGACCAGTACAGCGCGATGTAGAAGTGGCTCCCGCGGTTGTCGATCTGGCCGAGGCGCCGCGCCGGTGACTTGCCGTTCTCGAGCAGCTGGCCCGTTGCGGCGTCGAGGGTGTCGCCGAGGATGCGGGCCCGCTCGTTGCCCGTCACATTCGCCAGGTGCTCGAATGACACGGCCAACGCCAGGAACTCGCCGAGCGAATCCCAACGCAGATAGTTCTCCTTCACCAGCTGCTGCACGTGCTTGGGAGCAGATCCACCGGCTCCGGTCTCGAAGAGTCCGCCACCGTTGAGGAGTGGAACGATCGACAGCATCTTGGCGCTCGTGCCGAGCTCGAGGATCGGAAAGAGGTCGGTCAGGTAGTCGCGCAACACGTTGCCGGTCACCGAGATCGTGTCCTCACCACGACGGATACGCTCGATCGAGAACTGGGTCGCCGCTTCCGGGGCCATGATCTCGATCTCGAGTCCGCTGATGTCGTGGTCGCCGAGGTACCGGTTCACCTTTGCGATGAGTTGCGCATCGTGGGCGCGGCCGGCATCGAGCCAGAACACCGCCGGGGCACCCATGGCGCGTGCACGCTCGACTGCGAGGCGCACCCAGTCGCGGATCGGCTCGTCCTTCACCTGGCAGGCGCGGAAGATGTCGCCGGCGGCCACGGTCTGTTCCATCAGGGTGTTGCCGGTGGCGACGTCGACCACACGAATCGAACCGGCGGCTGCGGCTTCGAACGTCTTGTCGTGGCTGCCGTACTCCTCGGCCTTCTGCGCCATCAGGCCAACGTTCGGCACAGTGCCCATGGTAGACGGATCGAAAGCGCCGTTGACCCGACAATCGTCGATCACAGCCGCGTACACGCCCGCATAGGAGCTGTCAGGAATGACCGCCTTGGTGTCCTGCTGCTCTCCGGCCTTGTTCCACATCTGGCCCGACGTGCGAATCATCGCCGGCATCGATGCGTCGACGATCACGTCGCTCGGCACGTGCAGGTTGGTGATGCCCTTGTCGGAGTCGACCATCGCGAGATCCGGGCCGTTCTCGTAGGCCGCGGCGATGTCGGCCTCGATGGCAGCACGCTGGTCGGCCGGCATCGACTCGACCGCATCGAGCACGCTCGCCCAGCCGTTGTTCGGGTCGCCCCCGGCGGCGGCGATTGCTTCGCCGTGCTCGGCGAAGACGTCGGCGAAGAACACCTCCACCGCATGACCGAAGATGATCGGGTCGGAGACCTTCATCATGGTGGCCTTGAGGTGGATCGAGAACAGCACGCCCTGGGCACGCGCGTCGACGATCTGTTCGGCGAGGAAGGTCCGCAGCGCGGCGACCTCCATGACGGTCGAGTCGACGACTTCACCGGCGAGCACCGCAACGGAGTCCTTGAGCACCGTCACGGTTCCGTCCGGATCAACGTGTTCGATCCGCAGCGTCGTGTCGGAGGCCAACGTGATCGCCTGCTCGTTCGAGCGAAAGTCGTGGGCAGCCATCGTGGCGACGTGGGTCTTCGAATCGGTCGACCAGGCACCCATCGAATGGGGGTGCGACTTGGCGTACTCCTTGACGGCCTTGGGGGCTCGTCGGTCAGAGTTGCCCTGGCGTAGCACCGGGTTCACAGCCGACCCCATCACCTTGCCGTAGCGCTGCTTGGTCTCGATCTCCTCGGGCGTCGACGGCTCGTCGGGATAGGCGGGGATCTCGTAGCCCTCAGCCTGGAGTTCGGCGATCGCCGCCTTCATCTGTGGCACCGAGGCACTGACGTTGGGGAGCTTGATGATGTTGGCCGCCGGGGTGAGCGCGAGCTCGCCCAGTTCGGTCAGCGCATCGCCAACGCGTTGCTCGGGCGTCAGGTTCTCGGGGAAGTTGGCAAGGATCCGACCGGCGAGCGAAATGTCGCGGGTTTCAACGTCGATGCCCGCCGCACCGGCGAACGCCTCGACGATCGGCAGCAGTGAATACGTCGCCAGCGCGGGCGCCTCGTCGGTGAACGTGTAGATGATGGTGGCCGGGGTGATGATGGACGGGGTGATCTCGCTCATGGGGGTTCCTGCTCGCTCGGGTCGACTTGTCTACAACTTGTCTGCACTGTAGCAACTGCGGGGAGCATGCTCCACAGGAACGCGTGCCCCCTCACCCTCTACGCTCGCGGCCGATGGACTTCGACTGGACACCCGAGCAGACCACTCTTCGCGACCAGGCCCGCAAGGTCGCCGCCGAGGCAGTGGCGCGCTACGGGCGTCACAACGACTCGTGGATCAACGGGTTCTCGAAGGGCTTCGCGAAGGAGATGGCCGAGCACGGATGGATCGGGATGACGTGGCCGGTCGAGTTCGGCGGAGGTGGACAACCGGCCATCAACCGGCTGATCGTCGGCGAAGAGCTGATCGCGGCCGGCGCCCCGATCGCGGCGATGTGGTTCGCCGACCGCCAGATGGGCCCGACCCTGATCCACTACGGAACACCTGATCAACAGGCCGAGTTCCTGCCGGGAATCCTGTCGGGCGACACGACATGGTGCATTGGCATGTCCGAGCCGAACTCGGGCTCCGACCTGGCGTCGCTCACCACCAGCGCGGTTCGCGTCGACGACGACTTCGTCATCAATGGACAGAAGATCTGGACCAGCTTCGGCGAACTCGCCGACTACTGCTACCTCATCTGCAGGACCGACACCGACGGCCCGGCGCACACGGGGATCAGCGAGATCATCGTGGCGATGGACACGCCCGGTATCGAGGTGCGACCAATCACCGACATGACCACGAATCGCCACTTCTGCGAGGTGTTCTTCACTGACGTGCGCGTGCCGGTCGCCAACCTGGTCGGTGTCGAGGGCAACGCGTTCAAGCAGACCATGGTGCAACTCGAGCACGAGCGCGGCGGCATCGATCGCCTTGTGTCGAACCGGGCGCTCTACGAGCTCGCTCTCGTTCGCGCGGATCGGTCCGATCCTCGAGTGCGTCAGGAGATCGCGGCGCTCGAAACCGGCTATCGCATCGGACGAATCCTCGTCACCCGGGAGGTGCTGCGCCAGGCCCCGGCCGGGTTCTCAGCTGCCACCAAGTGCTTCTGCACCGAGCATGAGATCCGCGTGGCCGAGTTCGTGGCGCGCACCTTCGGCGCCGATGCGCTGGTGTGGGACGACGTCACGAGCGGACTCGTGTACGCGCCGGGCTACACGATCATGGGTGGCACGTCCGACATCATGCGCAACATTCTCGGCGAGCGGGTCCTCGGACTCCCCCGCGAACCACGCTGATCTGACAGAGTTGCACTGTGGCGCAGCGGCCTGAATTCCTCGAGTTTCGCGTCGACGGCGCCACGATCGGAGCGTTGCGCTGGCCCGGTCTTCTCGGCACGTCGACGATCGTTGCAGTCCACGGCATCACGTCGAACGCCTGGGCGTGGGATCCAATCGCTCACCACCTTGCCGGTGGCGCCGAGCTCATCGCGCTCGACCTGCGCGGTCGTGGCCGTAGCTTCGACGCTCCGGGGCCCTTCGGGATCCGCCGGCACGCCGACGATGTCGCTGAAGTGATCGCGCAGCTCGGCGCGCCGGCTCTTGTCGTCGGCCACTCGATGGGAGCGTTCGTGGCCCTGATGGCCATCGAGCGTCATCCCGACATCGTCAGCGACGTCGTGTTGGTCGACGGCGGGACACCCCTCCCCCGACCAACGGGACCGGACGTCGACCTCGATGCCGTCCTCGACTCCACGCTCGGACCCGGCATCGAACGGATCACGACAACGTGGCCCGACCGCGTGTCGTACCAAGCGATGTGGGCGAGTCATCCGGCGTTCGTCGATGGGATCAGCCCCGACCTCGAACGCAATCTCCTCACCGAACTCGTCGATGCCGACGGGGGGTTTCGCGTCGCCGTGAGCGAAGCGGCGGTCCGCCAGGACGGTCGGGATCTGCTCGCCGACGACGAAGTGCGAACGTTGCTCGACCGGCGCGGCGAGCGAACAACCATCGTGCGCGCCGAGTTCGGCATGTTCGGTGAGCCACCAGGCTTCATCACGCCGGAGGAACGCGATCGTCTTTCGCAGCATCGCTGGGTCGAGGCGACAGGCCTGAACCACTACACAGTGATGAACAGCTCGAGGGGCGCCGCGCTGGTGGCTGATGCAGTCCGCCAGAACCTGACGCACTGACGATTGCTACGGTAGGACAACACTCCCAGGAGGCTTACATGTACACATCGATCGTGGTCGGTACCGATGGATCACCGACCGCAAGCAAGGCAGTTGTCCATGCTGCGACGTTGGCTGCTCTGACCGGCGCGCAACTCCATCTGGCCATGGTGGCGCCGCGGATCCCGGTCCTTGTGGCGCCCGACATGATCGTCGCCTCGAACGAGTGGGGTGAAGCAAGTGAGCAGTCGACGCGACTCGGGCTTGAAGCGGCTGCGAGCATCGCCGCCGAGGCGGGTGCCGAGGTGACGACTCATGCGCTCGGTGGAGATCCCGCCGACGCACTGCTGTCGCTGTGCGAGCAGGTCGGCGCTGATCTCCTCGTCGTCGGCAACCGCGGAATGCAGGGCGCACGTCGCTTTCTGCTCGGCAGCGTGTCGAGCCGTTGCGCACATCACGCCGAGTGCTCGGTCCTCATCGTGCAGACGACCTGAGGCAGCAGCGATGGCCGCATCGCTGCCCGACGCCACCGAACTCGCCGCCCTGATCCGATCGGGTGCTGCATCGCCTGTCGAACTCGTCGACGACGCCATCGAGCGCATCCAGCGCCTCGACCCGACCATCAATGCCGTCATCCACGAGCGATTCGAGGCAGCGCGCGCCGAGGCCGCCGGACCCCTCCCCGACGGTCCGTTCCGCGGTGTCCCCTTCCTGGTGAAGGACCTCGGCTGTGAGATCGCGGGCGAACCGCACACGCTCGGCAACCAGGCACTCAAGAACGCCGATGTGCGGGCGACCGAGAACTCGTACCTCTACGAGTCGATTCGCGCTGCGGGCCTCATCACGCTCGGCCGAACGAACACGCCCGAGCTCGGAGGCACGATCACCACCGAACCGCTGGCGTTCGGGGCCACGCGCAACCCGTGGAACACCGATCACTCCACCGGCGGCTCGTCCGGTGGCTCGGCAGCGGCCGTCGCGGCCGGCATGGTTCCCATGGCGCATGCAGGTGACGGCGGTGGATCGATTCGCGTGCCGGCGAGCGAATGCGGCCTGGTCGGGCTGAAGCCGAGTCGCGGTCGGATCACCCATGGCCCGGCATTGGGCGAAGGGTGGGCGGGCGCCACGACCGACGGCGTCGTGTCGCGTTCAGTTCGCGACACCGCAGCGATGCTCGACGTGATGAGCGGCCGCCATACCGGTGATCCCTACACCGCCGCACCGCCGACACGGCCGTTCGCTGATGAGGTCGGCGTGGATCCAGGTCGGCTCCGGGTCGGGCTGGCACCGAACCATGCCGGCGTCACTACCGATTCGGAGTGTGTTGCTGCCGTCGAGCGCGCCGGAACACTGTTGGAAGGGCTCGGCCACGAGGTCGAGGTGGCCCAGCCCGACGCGTTCTTCGACACCGAGTTCTCCCGTCACTTCGTGACCATAGTTGCTGTGGCCACGGCCATCGACTTCACAACGATGGGCGAGGCGATCGGACGCCCGATCGGCGAGCACGACGTCGAGGCAAGCAACTGGCTGATGGGCTCGATCGGACGGGCGATACCTGCTGCCGACTACGTCCACTCGATCAACTGGGTACACGCGTGGTCTCGTCGCCTCCAGGCGTGGTGGGACGACTTCGACCTTCTGGTGACGCCGGTGATCGCCGTGCCGCCGCCCCCCATCGGGTGGTTGAGCGACCCCGCACTCGGCACCGAGCGACTCACGAGCATTCTGCAGTTCACTGCGCAGTTCAACGTGAGTGGCCAGCCGGCAATCTCCCTCCCGCTCCACTGGAGCAGCAGCGGCCTGCCGATCGGTGTGCAGTTCGTCGGGCCAATCGACGACGAGGCGCTGCTCGTGCGGGTCGCTTCGCAACTCGAAGTCACCAGCCCCTGGGCCGACCGACGTCCGTCGATTTACGGCTGACCAACACGGCCACACCGGGCGCTGTGGGCCACGATGGCGCAGTGCGTGTGATGACGTGGAACCTCTGGTGGCGTTTCGGCTCATGGGAGAAGCGCCAGCGGGCGATCGTCGACACCATCGGCTCGTCAGAGGCCGACGTCGTGTGCCTCCAGGAGGTGTGGGTCGACGCCGGCGACGACCTTGCGGCGATCATCGCGGAGGAACTCGGCATGTACTCGGTGCGCACTGCTCCCATCGGACGCGACGGGGTCGGCTTCGCCAACGCTGTCGTGTCGCGATGGCCCATCGAGCTGATCGCCGATGAAGCCCTTCCGGGTCGTGAGGGCACACCCGGTCATCGCCGTGTGGTCGCCGGCAAGGTCGAGTCGCCGTGGGGGCGATGGCCGGTCGCATCGACGCACCTCGATCATCGTTTCGATGACTCCGCGACCCGCGAACGCCAGGCGCGACGTCTCCTCGAGCTGGCAGATGTGTGGCGGGGTGACCCCACGATCGATCTGCCGGTGGTGATCGGTGCCGATCTGAACGCCGTCGCCGACAGCGACGAGGTGCGGCTGCTGACCGGTCGGCGAGACGGCGGCGCGTCGATCGTGCTGTCGGACGTCTGGGAGCAGGTGGGCGACGGTCCGGGATGGACGTGGCGCCGCGAGAATCCACACGCCACCGACAGCGCTTGGCCGAACCGTCGCCTCGACTACGTACTGGTCTCGTGGCCCCGGCCCAAGCCCATCGGCAATCCGTCGGCCGCCAGGCTCGTCGGCACCGAACCGGTGGACGTCGATGGCGAAGTGGTCTGGGCGAGTGACCATGCCGGCGTGGTCGTCGACCTGGTCACGCCGAGCTGATCCGAAGCGCCACTGATCGCAGCGTCAGCGAACGTCGAACGCGATCGACGTCGTGCCGCTCGGCGCAAGCGCGCCGTCGAGGAACGCACGCATCAATTCGATGATGGTCTGGCGAGCCAGATCAGGGCGGTCGTGGCCGGGACACAGCAGACGGGCCGCTCGCCGCGGCCTGTCGTCGAGCAGGTCGGCGTGGCCCATTTCCCGAACCACGACGTGCGCGGCCCCGGGTGGTGCCGCGGCAGCGAAGTGGTCGTGATTGACTGCGGCCGGGGCACAGCGACCGCCCCGGTCTGCGCCGACGACGAGGGTTCGAGCGTGGAATTTCGCCGGCACGGCCGTGGCATTCAAGCGGGTCGCCTTCGGGCCACCGCCGTCGACCGGGTCGATCACGATCAATCCGTCCGGCGCCGTGTCGCCTGCCACGATCCAGGCCACCTGGCCACCACGGGAGTGGCCGGCAAGCCACAACGCTGCCGGGTTGTAGAAACGACGGAGTTCATCGACGATCGACGCGCCGGCGCAAGCCTCCCGCGTGGCCGTCGGTCGTCCCGCGAGGGCGGCGGGGCCTGGCCGGTACATGCGCGGCGCAACCACGACCGTTCGTTCATCGGCGAGCGCGCCGAGGACCGTCCGGTAGGCGGTCGGCGTGGTCATGAACCCATGAAAGAAGACAACGAGACGATCCGGCGAAGGCGACCCTCGCCGATCGATCACGAGACGCTCGGCCATCCGGGATCCTTCAGCTTCGTCGTGACGGAAGGGTCACAGCGTGACGACAACCTTGCCGTAGGTGGCCCGGTTCGCCAGATCCTGCAGCGCTGTGGCCGCATCATCGAACGTGTACGGCGGATACAGCGGCGGATCAATGGCACCGGTCGTCGCCATGTCCAGCAGCGTCGTCATCTGCTCGCCGAGCGAATCGGGTCGCCGCCCGAGCGAGGCCCCCCAGTGGACGCCGACAATCGAGTAGCTCTTGAGGAGCGCATGGTTGGTGGCCACCTCGGGGATGCCTGCGACAAAGCCGATCACCAGGAGCCGTCCGTCCCAGCCCATACAGCGTCGTACCTGGTGGAACGTGTCGCCTCCGACGGGGTCGTAGGCCACATCGACGCCGCCGCCGCTCGCCTCCCGGACGAGATCGACCCAGTCGGGTGTGGCCTGGTGGTCGATCACCACGTCGGCGCCAACGTCTCGGGCGAGCGCCGCCTTGTCTGCACCGCCAGCGACCGCGATCGTTTGCGCGCCCGCCGCGTTGGCCAGCTGGATCGCAGCCGTGCCCGTTCCACCGGCGGCACCGGTGATCAGCACCGATTCGCCCGCCTGGAGCTTGCCGCGGTCGTGCAGCGCATAGAGCGTGGTGCAGTAGTTGATCGGGATGGCTGCCGCCTTCGCGGCCGACACGCCGTCGGGCACCCGGTACACCGCACGCGCCGGGTGGGTGACCTGTTCGGCGAGCCCGCCGCCACCGAGGAAGACGACTCGCTGGCCCACCTCGAAGTCGGTGACGCCGTCGCCGAGTCCGCTGATCGTGCCGGCCAACTCTCCGCCCGGCGTGAAACCTGGGCCGGTCTTCACCTGGTAGATGCCCCGACATTGCAAGACGTCGGGGAACGCCAACCCGACTGCCTCGACATCGACAAGCACCTCACCCTCGCGGGCCGTCGGAGCATCCTGCTCCACGAGTTCGAGTTGGTCAGCCGGTTCTCCGAGTTCCCGCAGTCGCCAGATTCGCATGCCGCGACCGTAGGCGGCGTCGCGACGCCAGCGGGTATCGCAGGCAGCCGAGCCGAGTTGACCGACTCGGCTGCGCGTACCGTGGTGTCATGGACCTCGTCCCTGTCGTCGACATTGCACACCCAGGTACCACATCGCTCGACGAACTCGATCGAGCGTGTCGACACCACGGCTTCTTCCTCCTGCAGGGCCACGGCCTCGACCACGTGATCGACGACACGTTCACTGCAGCGAGGCGCTTCTTCGATGCCGACCGGGGTGTGAAGGATGACGTTCGGCGCGATGC
>JANPCI010000378.1:0-4289 GCA_031430875.1 Actinomycetes bacterium
CAACAATCTCATCAAACGCATCAAGCGCGTCGCGTTCGGGATCACGAACTGGCAGAACTACCGCACCCGAGCCTTGCTCTACGCCGGACGACCCGACTGGTCACTCCTGGCCGCGACTCCACGCTGAAATCCGAAGCGCCACTAATTCGCCGTGACTGGGCATGTTGCTCCTCGAGGATCCGGGTGGAGACCATGGCGACAAATTTCGTCTTCTCAATGTCTTGATTCGTCGCCGCCAGGGGACACCTTCCAGACTAGGTTTTCGTGCGTGAACGGCCTTCTCCGACGACTCGCCCGCGTTCTCGGCGGATTGTTCGGCGTTGTGCCAGGTTGGTACATGCTGACCGTTGAGCCATTCGCACGACGGAGTACGACCCGCGTACAGGTCTTCTCCTCAGGAGCACGGTACGAGCTTGATCTCAGCGAGTTCGTGCAACGCAAATTCTACTTCCGTTCATACGAGCGCCGTGAGCTGCGATTCGTCCGATCGGCGCTGTCGGTCGGCGACCTGTTTGTGGACGTCGGCGCCAACGTCGGGCTGCTCTCCCTCTGCGCAGCGAGGCAGGTCGGCGAACGCGGTCGGATTCTGGCGATCGAGCCTGCTCCGGAGAACCTGACACGGCTGCGGGTGAACGTGCGGCTGAATCCCCGGAGTGATATCACCGTGCTGCCCGTCGCTATCGGAGCCACTCGTGGCACGATCGAGCTCGGGATGCCGGAGTCTCAGGCCGGAATACAGAACTCCGGAGCGCGCTCGATCACGTCGTCGGAGAATCAGATCGAGGTGGATCTGATCACCATTGACGACGCGGTGGCGCAATGGACATCGGGTGGCGACATGGTCCAGCTGGTCAAACTCGACGTCGAGGGGATGGAGAACGAAGTCGTCCGTGGC
This sequence comes from Actinomycetes bacterium, assembly GCA_031430875.1. Lineage (GTDB taxonomy): Bacteria > Actinomycetota > Acidimicrobiia > Acidimicrobiales > Ilumatobacteraceae > Sva-07. The sequence continues at coordinate 896 of JANPCI010000378.1, forward strand.
GGGCCGGATCTCTTCGGGAACCGGGCGAACTGCGTAATGCTCGAGGTCAACCATCGCTATGGCGACGATGATCTCGCAGTCGAATCACTTCGACGACTCGGCTACGACATCTATCGGCTGGGGGCGTTCGCTCGACTCCGCGCATGGAAGACCGCTCCGGTGCCAAGACCTTACATCTCGTTCATCGCACGCAGACTCCCGGCGAGCGTCGGACCGTGGATCGCAGGAGAGGCCAGACTGACAACTGCGATTGCGATACGGAACAACAGCAGCCGTTCTCCGTCGTCCCGTTGACACAACGAGCCACGACTACTCCTGTTCGACGAGGGCGTCGCGGCGATCTGGTTTCGTGACGTGCCCGTCCCTCACGACCGGAATCTGCGTAGGCTCTTGCGACCCGTCGAGGCGATCGTCGGGCTGAACCACACGGAGAGTCACTATGCCCAGAGCGTTTGTTACCGGTATCACTGGCCAGGATGGTCAGCATCTGGCGGAGTTCCTGCATGGTCAGGGCTATGAGGTGTTCGGGATGGTGAAGGGTCAGAACAATCCTCGGGTGGAGGCGTTGCACGATGAGATGCCGTTCGTGGAGTTGGTGTCGGGTGACTTGGCGGACTTGCCGTCGATCGTGTCGGCGATGGAGGCGTGTCAGCCCGATGAGGTGTACAACCTTGGCGCGATCTCCTTCGTGGCATTGTCGTTCTCGCAGGCGGAGTTGACGGCGAACATCACCGGGTTGGGTGTGCTGCGAATGTTGGAAGCGGTCCGGATGGTGGGCGGGTCGCAGAACAATCCGATCCGCTTCTATCAGGCGTCGAGTTCGGAGATGTTCGGGCAAGTGCGCGAAACACCGCAGACCGAGTTGACGCCGTTCCATCCGCGCTCGCCGTACGGGTGTGCGAAGGTGTTCGGTCATGACATCGTGGTGAACTACCGCGAGTCCTACGGCCTGCACGCCAGCTCGGGGATTCTGTTCAATCATGAGGGGCCCAGGCGGGGTCTGGAGTTCGTGACGCGCAAGGTGACGAATGCGGCGGCGCGGATCAAGTTGGGATTGCAGGACGAGGTGGTGTTGGGGAACCTGGACTCCAAGCGTGACTGGGGATACGCGGGCGATTACGTGAAGGGGATGTGGATGATGCTGCAGCAGGACACCCCCGACGATTACGTGCTCGCCACCGGTCAGACCCAGTCGATCGAGGACCTGGTGCAACGAGCGTTCGCCGAGGTGGGCATCGAGAACTGGCGGGACTATGTGCGCCAGGACCCCAAGTTCCTGCGCCCCGCTGAGGTCGATCTGTTGATCGGTGATCCGAGTAAGGCCCGCGAAAAGCTGGGATGGAAGCCCGAAGTCGACTTCCCGACCCTGGTCAAGATGATGGTCGACCACGACCTCCAACGCGAAGCCACCAAAGCCGGCATCGAAGTTCCGGCCTGAGAGCCACGAAGCGTGGCCATTCTCGTCACCGGCGGTGCCGGCTACATCGGCTCGCATACCGTTCGAGCGTTGCGTGCGCTCGAACGTGACGTGGTCGTGCTCGACTCGCTGGAGTTTGGCGTTGCCGACTCGGTGATCGACGCCCCGCTCATCGTCGGAAACATCACCGACAACGACCTCGTGTCGGCAGTGTGCGCCGAGTACGGCGTCACCCAGGTGGTGCACTTCGCCGCGTACAAGTCCGTCGGCGAATCCATGGAGAAGCCGGCCCGCTATTGGCGCAACAACGTGGCAGGCACGGTCGAATTGATCGAAGCCTGCCTGGCCGCCGACGTACGCGACATCGTCTTCTCATCTTCGTGCTCGGTGTACGGCACCCCCGAGCAAGTGCCCGTCACGGAGACCGCTGCCATCGCACCCGAGAGCGTCTACGCCGAAACCAAAGCGATGGTCGAACGGATCCTCCGCTGGTACGGCACCACCCACGGCGTCCATGCAGCCAGCCTTCGCTACTTCAACGCCGCCGGCGCAAGCTTCGACTCACGCATCGGCGAAGACTGGACCTACAGCGTCAACCTGATCCCCCTCGCCATCAAAGCTGTGCTGCTCGGCGACCGTCGGCTCCGGGTCTTCGGCGACGACTACGACACGCCCGACGGCACCTGCATTCGCGACTACATCCATGTCGACGATCTCGCCGACGCCCATGTCAAGGCGCTCGACCATCTCGCTCACGGCGGTGAATCCATTGAGGTGAACGTCGGCACGGGAGTGGGTTCCTCGGTGCTCGAGGTCATCGAAGCAGTGGCATCCGCGGCGGGCTCACCGGTGCCCTACGACATCGTCGCCCGACGCTCCGGCGATCCGGTCAGCACATACGCCGACCCGACCTTCGCCGAGGCGACACTCGGTTGGCGGGCCGAGCACGGTCTCGACTCCATCGTGAAGTCGGCCTACGACTGGCACCGCAGCCAGCTCTGATACGTGGGGTCAGCAGCACGTCACGATGCTGCTGCGCCCCCGCCCAGGAGCACGGAATGTGTTCCACTGAACTCACCGATCAGCAATCCTCTGCCGACCGGCGCAATTCCGTGCACGACGACACCTGGTCGCTGAGCCCAGCGATCAGCAATGGTCAGTCCTTCCTCGACGGTCGAGTCCGTGATCCCGGAGTGCGGACGTTGAACTACTACGCCGACGGGATCTTGGACGCGTCAATCGGATTCGCACCGTTCCCCGGCGGCGAGCACTACACCGAGAACCGAAGCCGCCCGCGGATCACAAAGGCGTACCTCGGGCACATCGCACTCGTCGGCGAACCCGCCTACGACACAGCGAACGTCTGTCGGTCCGACACGCGATGCGGCTGTAGCACTTGGAGCCCTTACGAATCGCCTATGATCGGCGGTTTAGCGCCGGGCACGCCGAAGCGAATCAGGCGATGCGGGTGGGCTCGATTCGACGGGATTATCCGGTGGGCCGAGAGGACTCAGATGCTCAGCGCCGGCGCCGGTCGAGGCCGGCCCGCACGCGTCGGATCCATGACGGCGCCGACTCCGAATCTTGTCCACCTGCGGTGGTCGGTGCCTCCACGATGGCGTCACCGGGTCGCATCAGGCTGAGGAGAGTCGGTGGAACAGCGGGGACGCGGGTGAACGAAACGCCGGACTCCGCCTTTGGACTAAGAACTACGCGAAGGGAACCGCCGACCTGGTTGACGGCGACTGGCTGCAGGCCAGCTGCACCGAATATTGCCTCGTATTCTGCGACCCTGAACACCTGCTCGTTGACGCCCTTCTTCAAGTCACGGAGCGTCTCCGTGGTCTCGAGTGTTTCGCCGACGGGTTCGCACATCACCGCGACGAGCCCTTCCGGTCGGACTAGACGGCGGCATTCCCGCAGGAGTACTTCCGGCTCAGGGAAGTGATGCAGCGTCGCGAACATCGCCACGATGTC
>JANPCI010000379.1:0-6532 GCA_031430875.1 Actinomycetes bacterium
GTCGAGAAACTGATCGAAGAGCAGAGTGGCGGCGACGTCGACATCAACAGCGATGACGGCGGCCTCTCGGTCCAGACCGAGGACGGCTCGATGACCATCGATGAGGACGGCAACTTCGTCGTCACCGATGAGAACGGCGAGACCATCACGGGCAACGCCGACTCCGACGGCGGGTCGATGACCGTCGAAGGCGAGGACGGCGGCTTCAGCGGCGGCGCTACGACAGAGCTTCCCGATGAATGGCCGAGTGACGTTCCTGCCCCGGACGGATTGGAAATCGCCTCAGCGTTCGTGGTGTCGGACGCGGCTTCGGATGCAATTACGGTCAGTGGGACCGTCGACGGCGAGGACTTCCTCGACGACTACGGGTCGGCGCTCGAGGCCGCCGGGCTCGACTCGGTGTCCGAGTTCTCCGCAGACGGAACAGCGAACCGCTCGTACTCCAGCGGCACGTGGAGTGTCGCAATCAGTTACGCCGAAGACGAGTCAGGCAATCAGGTCACGCTCTCGGTGTACTCCGTCGAATGATCAGGAACTGACGAGTGACGCAGCCGCCCAGAGAGCGGCGACAAGGCCGATCGCTGCAAAGCCGATACTTCGCATCAGCGGCGCCCGCTCGAGGTTGGTGTCGTCGAGTTGCTTGGCTGGCGGCTTGACGATCGCCAGCACGTTGCCGACGAACAGGGCACCGCCGAAGGCCAGCGTGAGCCACGCGAGGAGATCTTTCCCGAGGAACATCCTCACAGGATGCCGTGGGCCGCTCGAGCTTCGTCGCCATATGATCCACCGGTGGCACCAGGCGGCTTGATCGAGGCGATCAACCATCCGGCCCGATTGGTCGTCGCGGCGTTCGTCGCGCTGATCGGCATCGGAACGATCCTGCTGGCACTGCCGATCGCCGCCGACGGACCCGGAACGATCGGGTTCGACAACGCGCTGTTCATGGCCACCTCGGCGGCCACGGTGACGGGCCTGGCCAGCATCGACGTCGCTGACTTCTCGCTCTTCGGTGAGACCGTCATCATGCTGCTCATGCAGATCGGCGGGTTCGGGATCATGACGATCGGATCGGTACTCGTGATCGTGGTGTGGAACCGGGTCGGTCTGCGGCAGCGGATGCTGGCCCAGGCCGAGATCGGAGCCGTCGACCTCGGTGACCTGAGACAGCTCCTGATCGCGATCGCCAAGATCACGCTGATCGTCGAAGGGGTCGTCGCGCTCATCCTGTTCCTGCGGTTCTGGCAGGGCGGGTACGAGGACGGGCCGGCGAGTTCGGCGTACTCCGCGGTGTTCCACTCGATCGCCGCGTTCAACAACTCGGGACTGTCGCTGTACTCCGACGGTCTCACGCAGTTCGTCGGCGACCCGATCGTCGTGTTCACCATCTCTGCCGGCTTCATCATCGGCGGCCTCGGATTTCCGATCATCGTCGAACTCCGGCGTCGGCGGCAGCTCCGACGCGCCGCCGGTGCGAACCGCCGACCACCGTGGTCGCTGCATGCCCGGATCACGCTGCTCACGACGGCGGCGCTGATCGTGATCGGCGTGGTCTTCGTGACCGTCTTCGAGTGGGCCAACCCGGCGACCCTCGGTTCGCTCGACACCTTCGACAAGTTGCTGGCCGGATGGTTCCAAGGAGTGACGCCGCGCACCGCCGGGTTCAACACGATCAACATCGGTGCCATGCACGAGTCGACACTGGTGGTGACGACCATCTTGATGTTCATCGGCGCCGGGCCGGCATCGACGTCCGGCGGCATCAAGGTCACGACCTTCGCCGTGCTCGCGTTCGCCCTGTGGTCCGAGATCCGCGGCAGCACCGACGTCAACGCGTTCAGACGCCGAATCCCTCCCGCCGTGATCCGCCAGGCGCTGACGGTGGCGTTGCTGTCGATCGGATTGGTGATCGCGTCCGCGATCGCGATCATGGGATTGGACGACCTGACCCTCACCCCGGCGCTGTTCGAGGTGACCTCGGCGTTCGGCACCGTCGGGCTGTCCACTGGGATCACGCCGACGCTCAGCCAGGCCGCCGAGTTCGTGGTGATTCTCGTGATGTTCGCCGGCCGCGTCGGGCCGGTCACGTTCGTCACCGCCCTTGCACTACGCGAGCACTCGCGCGCGTACCGTTATCCCGAGGAGCAACCGATCATTGGCTGACAAGATTCTTCATACGATGCTGGGCGGCTTTCGTCCCCAGGTCGAACACCGCGGCGAGATCGTCGTCATCGGGCTCGGACGATTCGGATCCGCGCTTGCGTCGACACTGGTCGAGATGGGCCACGAGGTCCTCGGACTCGACAGCGACGAGCAGCGCGTTCAACAACACGCCGGCGTCCTCACCCACGTGGCCCAGGCCGACACCACCAACGAACGCACACTTCGGCAACTCGGGGTCGCAGACGCCGTCACGGCTGTCGTCGCCATCGGTGCCGATGTCGAGTCGAGTGTGCTCACCACGGGCGCACTGGTCGACCTCGGCGTCCCGAACATCTGGGCCAAGGCGCTCACCGACTCCCACGGTCGCATCCTGCAACGCGTCGGTGCACATCATGTGGTGTTCCCGGAAGCCGAGATGGGCAACCGTGTGGCCCGGCTCGTCACGGGTGCGCTCATCGAGTACTTCGCGCTCGACGACGATTTCGTGCTGATCGAGATGGTCGTCCCGAAGGCCCTTGCCGGCAAGCGCCTCGGAGACACCGACATTCGGGCGACCTACAAGGTGACGGTCGTGTGCATCAAGCCGGAGGGCCAGACCTTCACCTACGCCGAGAGCGCCACCGTGCTGGGTGAACACGATCTGGTCGTGGTCGCGGGCCACCGCGGTGACATCGAACAGTTCGCTCGCCTGGCAACCTGACTCCGGATCGACGCGCACAGTGCGCGCCAGCTACAACATCGAGGTGACCACGACCTCGTTCGACCCCGATGCGCTCCGTGAGAAGTACCGCGAGGAGCGCGACAAACGCGTACGCGCCGACGGCAACGAGCAGTACATCGAGATCACCGGCGACTACGCCCGCTACCTCCACGATCCGTACGTCGCGCCGCTCGAACGCGGCCCGCTGCACGACGACGTCGAGGCGTTGATCATCGGCGGCGGCTTCGGCGGCCTGCTCGCCGGAGCTCGACTCCGCGAAGCCGGCATCGACGACATCCGAATGGTGGAGAAGGGCGGCGACTTCGGCGGCACGTGGTATTGGAATCGGTACCCGGGAGCTGCCTGCGACGTCGAGTCGTACGTCTACCTCCCGCTGCTCGAGGAGATCGGCTACGTCCCGAAGGAGAAGTACTCGCAAGCCGCCGAGATCCTCGCCCACAGCCAGGCCATCGGCCGCCACTTCGATCTCTACCGCAATGCCTGCTTCCAGACCGAGGTCACCGAGATGCGCTGGGAAGATGCAACCGGCCGCTGGACCGTGACGACGAACCGCGGCGATGAGATGCACGCCCGGTACATCGTGATGGCGAGCGGTCCGTTGCACCGGCCGAAGCTGCCCGGCATCGAAGGCATCGAGTCGTTCGAAGGTCACACATTCCACACCAGCCGGTGGGACTACGACTACACCGGTGGCGGTTCTGACGGGGGCCTCGTCGGCCTCACCGACAAGCGAGTCGGCATCATCGGTACGGGTGCCACCGCCGTGCAATGCGTCCCCCACCTCGGAGCATCGGCAAAGGAACTGTTCGTCTTTCAACGCACGCCGTCGTCGATCGATGTCCGCAACAACCGGCCCACTGATCCCGAGTGGGCAGCGAGCCTGGAGCCCGGTTGGCAGGAGCGCCGGATGGAGAACTTCAACAACCTCGTGTCCGGGATCCCCGAGTCGGAGGATCTCGTCGACGACGGCTGGACCGACATCATCGGCAACCTGCTCATCCGGATTCAACAGGGAGGGGTCGACCTCACGCCGGAGGGCTTGATGGCCACCATGGAGCTCGCCGACTTCGAAAAGATGGAGCAGATCCGGTCGCGGGTGGAGGCCCTCGTCGACGACCCGAGCACGGCCGAGGCGCTCAAGCCCTACTACCGCCAGTTCTGCAAACGGCCGTGCTTCCACGACCAGTACCTCGACACGTTCAACCGGCCGAACGTGCACCTCATCGACACCGAGGGTCGCGGCGTCAAGCGGATCACGCCGACGGGCATCGTCGTCGACCAACGCGACGCCGATGGCAACCTGGTGGAAGAGGAGTTCGAAATCGACTGCCTCATCTACGCCACGGGTTTCGAGGTCGGCACCGACTACACCCGACGAGCGGGATACGAGCTCTACGGCCGCGACGGGCTGACGCTCACGGAGAAGTGGCACGACGGGGCGTCGACGCTCCACGGGATGCACAGCCGGGACTTCCCCAACTGTTTCATCTTCAGCCTCACCCAATCGGGCTTCACGGTGAACTTCCCGCACATGCTCAACGAACAGAGCAAGCACCTCGCCTACATCCTCGCAACGGCGCAAGGGCGTGGTGTGACCGTGATCGAGGCGGAAGCCGACGCAGAAGCGGCCTGGGTCGAGACCATCATCAGCCTCTCGCAGATGAACCAGCAGTTCCTCGAGTCGTGCACACCGGGGTACTACAACAATGAGGGCAAGCCCGCTGACCGCAGCCTCCAAGACGGCAGCTATGGCGCCGGGTCGGTCGCGTTCATCAAGGTGCTCGAACAGTGGCGCGCCGACGGCGCGCTGGCCGGCCTCGAGCTCACCACCACTTGACCCGCCGCAGAGTTGAGGTTCCGGGTCGGGCTGGTCGGCGCGACGGCGCGAGACTTGGCCATGGCTGAGTACGACCTGATCATCCGGGGTGGATCCGTTGTCGATGGCACCGGCGGCGACGCCCGATCGGCCGATGTCGCGGTACGCGACGGAGTGATCGTCGACGTCGGCGAGGTGACCGGCAGCGCAACCCGGGAGATCGACGCCGACGGCGCACTCGTCATCCCCGGGATCGTCGACATCCATTCGCACTACGACGGCCAGGCCACATGGGACACCCGCCTGCAACCGTCGTCGTGGCACGGCGTCACCACCGTCGTCACCGGAAACTGCGGCGTCGGATTCGCCCCCGTCCACGACGCCGATCACAACAAGCTCATCGAGTTGATGGAGGGCGTCGAGGACATCCCAGGCGCGGCGCTGCACGAGGGGCTCCGCTGGAACTGGAACTCGTTCGGCGAGTTCCTCGATGCGGTCGAACAGCTCCCCCACGACATCGACGTCGCCATGCAAGTACCGCACGGTGCGGTGCGGCTCAACGTGATGGGAGAGCGCGGCGCCAACCACGAGGACGCCACGCCCGACGACATCGCCGCAATGGCCGAGTTGGCCCGCGAGGGAATCGAAGCGGGCGCGCTCGGGTTCAGCACGAGCCGCACCCGCAATCACAAGACGTCGACGGGCGCGTACACGCCCACGCTGACCGCAGCCCCCGACGAGCTGATCGGCATCGCCCAGGGAGTCGGGGCCACCGGCACCGGAGTCCTCCAGGTGGTGTCAGACTTCCTCGATCCCGACGCCGAGTTCGACACGTTGCGCAAGATGGTGGAGATGTCGGGTCGCCCGATGTCGATCTCGATCGCCCGCAACCCGATGGTCCCCGACGCGTTCCGCGGGCTGCTCGATCGCATCACGCAGGCCAACGCTGATGGCCTCACCATCACCGGCCAGGTTGCGCCGCGGGCGGTCGGACTCATCCTGGGGTTGGAGTGCACACTCAACCCGTTCCTCACCAACCCGGTGTACCGGGAGATCGCCGACCGCCCGCTGGCAGACAAAGTCGCCGCCCTGCGTCACTCCGACTTCAGGGCCCGGCTGCTCGCCGACGCCCCCGAGCGGTCCCGAGACAAGCTCGGCGGCAACCTGATCTCACGGTTCGACCTGTTGTTCGAGATGGCCGACGAACCCGACTACGAACCCTCGCTCGACACGTCTCTCCAAGCGGCCGCCGATCGCCGTGGCGTCACGCCAGAGGAGGTCGCCCTCGATGCCATGCTCGCCGATGACGGCCACGGCCTGCTCTACCTCCCCTTCCTCAACTACGTCGATGGCAGCCTCGATGGGTGCCACGAGATGCTCGTGCACCCCTACACGGTTCCCGGTCTCGGCGATGGCGGCGCCCACGTCGGCACGATCTGCGACGGCAGCTTCCCCACCACGCTGCTCGCGTACTGGGGCCGTGACCGCGACCACGACCGCATCCCGCTCCCCTTTCTCGTACAGCGGCACTGTCGCGACACGGCGCGCACTGTCGGGCTCCTCGATCGCGGCGTCATCGCCCCGGGCTACCGAGCCGATCTCAACGTCGTCGACTTCGACCGGCTACGCCTCCACAAGCCAACCATCGTCCACGACCTCCCGGCCAACGGTCGTCGACTACTGCAACGCGCTGACGGCTGGCGCCACACGATCGTCCGCGGCCACGAGACATACCACGACGGCGTCGCCACCGACGCACTTCCCGGTCGCCTCATCCGCGGCGCCCAACCCGCACCGACAGGAGCGTGACAGTGAGCACCATCGAATCCAGTCCC
>JANPCI010000380.1:0-28798 GCA_031430875.1 Actinomycetes bacterium
TCAAGACGATCCTGGAGTGTCACGCCGTCGGCCGCCGCCACTGCGGCAATCTCGGCCATCAGCACCGCCGCCGTGATCCCGTCCTTGTCGAGCGGACGCTGCGCCACCAGGTAGCCGAGCGCCTGTTCGTAGCCCAGCACCAACCGTAGGTCGGGCCGATCGGTGGCGATCTTGCCGATCCACTTGAAACCGGTGAACGTCTCCTCGCTGTGCACACCGGCCGCCTCAGCCATTCGCGCGAGCAGCGACGATGACACGAGCGTTGTCACCACGAGGCGTTCGTCGCCGCTCGTGTTCGCGAGGATGTACTCGGCGAACAGCCACCCGATCTCATCGCCGCTGAGGCGACGCCACGATCCGTCGGCCTGCGGAATCGCGGCTCCCAGCCGATCAGCATCGGGATCGTTCGCGAGCGCCACGACTGCGCCGACCGATCGTGCGGTCTCGAGGAGGAGGTCCATCGCACCCGGCTCCTCGGGGTTCGGAAACGAGACGGTCGGGAACGTGCCGTCGGGCTCCTGCTGCTCGGCGACCACGAACGGCGGATCGAACCCCGCTGCCTCGAACGCCCGAAGCACGACCGCACCTCCGACGCCATGCATCGCCGTGTACGCGACCGCAACGCCCGGCACATCCGGACGAAGACGAACCGACGGCACGAACGCGACATACCGATCGACCCACGTCTCGTCGAGCCGGTCGATCAGCGGATCGTCGCCATCGGCGAGATCGATCGTCAACGGATCGAAGCCGGCGATGCACTCGGAAATCTCGGTGTCGATCGGCGACACGATCTGTGATCCGGTGTCGAGGTAGACCTTGTAGCCGTTGTCGGCGGGAGGGTTGTGCGACGCCGTGACCACGACGCCAGCAGCGGCACCGAGGCCGGTGATCGACCATGCCAGAACCGGCGTCGGTTGCACACCGGGATGCAACATCGAGCGGATGCCCATCGCCGCCAGCACCCGGGCGGTGTCGTCGGCGAACAGATCGCTCTTGCGTCGGGCGTCGTGGGCAATCACCACTCCACGTGTCGTGGCGTCGGGAATCGACCCGTCGGCCTCGCGGTCGAGCAACCACTGCCCGAGCCCGGCGGCGGCCTGTCGCACGACGAGCCGGTTCATCCGCATCGACCCGGCGGCGACCGCTGCGCGTAGGCCCGCCGTGCCGAACTGCAACCGTCCGTCGAAACGATCAACCAGGTCGGCCAAGTCGCCGCGTTCGGCGGCGATGATCACGGCACCCAACTCGTCGCGTATGTCGGCATCGGGCTCGGCAGCGAGCCATGCCCGAGCGACGGTCAGCAGCTCGGACGAGTGGTGATCGGCATCAGGAGTGTGTTCACCCATTACCGATGAGGCTACGCAACTCGACCAGCGGGCGCGGCCCGACATGGCTGATCACTTCGGCCGCTGCGACCGATCCGAAGTGTCCGCACCTCTCGAGATCGAACCCGTGCGTCCATCCGTACAGAAACCCGGCAGCGAAGAGGTCACCGGCTCCCGTGGTGTCGATCACCTTGTCGACGGGCACGGCCGGTACCCGCAGCAGTTCGTCGGGCGTCACGATCACACAACCCTCGGCACCAACGGTGATCGCAGCGAACTCGCACTCGTCACGAAGGGCAGCCACTGCATCGTCGAACGAGTCGAGCTCGTACAGCGAGAGCAGTTCGTCGTGGTTACCGAAAAGCAGGTCGACACGATCCTGCACCAACGCACGAAAATCGTTGCGGTGGCGGTCGACGCAGAAGGAGTCGGACAGCGTCAACGACACCATACGATCGTTGTCGTGGGCCACTTCGGCTGCCCGACGGAACGCCGCCTTGGCATCGTCGCGGTCGAACAAGTAACCCTCCATGTACAACACCTTGGAGTCGGCAATCACCTGTTCGTCGAGGTCATCGACACACAGCAGGCTCGACACACCGAGGTACGTGTTCATGGTGCGCTCGGCGTCGGGCGTCACGACGATCACGCACCGACCCGTCGGCGTGCCGTGCTCGCCGAGCGGACGATGAAACGTCACGCCCACAGCACGCATGTCGTGGCCGAACACGTCGCCGAGGTCGTCGCCGTTGACCTTGCCGATGTAAGCGGCGCGCCCGCCGAGGCTGGCAATGCCGCAGACGGTGTTCGCCGCCGACCCGCCACTCATCTCGACGGCACGGTCGAGCGCGGCATACAACTCCACGGCTCGCTCGGTTTCGATGAGCGTCATCGAACCCTTGACCAGCGCATACTCGGCAAGGAACGTCTCCTCGGCGGGAGCGATGACGTCTACCAAGGCGTTGCCGATGCCGATCACGTCGAACCGACTCGGCCGGATCGGCTCGTCGGTCGAGCGATTCGAAAACCGTCGGGTCAGGTCAGGCACGGTTGACGAGGCTACCGGTACGATCCGGGCGATGAATGCGACCGATGCGCTCGACCCGTACCGCCTGCCGGGTGGAATCCGGCCCACCCGCTACGACGTGCAGCTCCGGCCGGCGCTCGAGACCGCCACGTTCACCGGTCGGGTAGAGATCAGCCTCACGATCGCCAGCGACACCGACATGATCGTGCTGAACGCCGCCGAGCTCGAGATCACCACGTGTGCGATCAATGGGAACGCAGCGACGTGGGAACTCGACGAGCAGACCGAGCGGATGGTCATCCACGCCGCGGACACGCTCGCTGCCGGCACCTGCTGCTTGAGCATCACCTTCGACGGCATCCTCAACGACAAGCTCAGCGGCTTCTATCGCAGTACCTATCACGACGACGATGGCAATGAACAGGTCATCGCCACCACCCAGATGCAGGCGACCGACTGTCGTCGGGTCTTCCCCTGCTGGGACGAACCGGATTTCAAGGCCGTGTTCGGCATCACCCTCGACGTCGACGCCGACCTGACGGCGATCTCGAACGGGTCCGAGATCGAGCGAAACACCGCGGATGGCCGCACGGTGATTCGCTTCGCCGACACCATGGTGATGAGCAGCTACCTGGTCGCCTTCGTCGTCGGACGCTTGGAGATGACCGACCCGATCGATGTCGATGGAACCCCGATCCGCGTCGTGCACGTCCCTGGCAAGGGTCACCTCACCGGCTTCGCGCTCGACTCCGGTGCGTTCTGCCTGCGGTGGTTCCAGGAGTACTACGGAATCGCCTACCCGAGCGACAAGGTCGACCTCGTCGCACTTCCCGACTTCGCCGCCGGTGCCATGGAGAACCTCGGCTGCATCACGTTCCGCGAGAACATGCTGCTCGTCCAGCCCGCCACCAGCACCCAGGACGAACAGCAGCTGATCGCCGACGTCGTCGCCCATGAGCTGGCCCACATGTGGTTCGGTGACCTCGTGACGATGCGTTGGTGGAATGGCATCTGGCTCAACGAGGCGTTCGCCACGTTCATGGGAGTCGCAGCGTGCGATGCGTATCGGCCTGATTGGGAGCGCTGGACGTCGTTCGGCGTGGAGCGCAGCGGCGCCTTCGAGGTCGACTCGCTCGACAGCACTCGAACCGTCGAGTTCGAAGTGCGCTCACCGGCCGACGCCGGCGGCATGTTCGATGTCCTCACGTATCAGAAGGGTGGCGCGCTGCTGCGCATGCTCGAGCAGTACCTCGGCGAGGATCGCTTCCGTGAAGGCGTCAGCCACTACCTGCGCATCCACGCCTACGCAAATACCGAGACCAACGATCTCTGGGACGCGATCGAGGAGACCTCGGGCGAACCAGTCCGCCGGATCATGGACACCTGGATCTGGCAGCCCGGCTATCCGCTCGTGCAGGCCTCGCTGATCGACGGGTCGCTCCGACTGCGTCAGCAGCGTTTCCAATTCGGCGCAGCAAGCACCGGGTCGGACGCGCAGCTCTGGGCGATTCCCATCCAGATCCGCAACGGCGGTGTGACGACGACCGTACTGCTCGACCGGCCCGAGACAACGGTCACGATCGTCGACCCCGACGGCCCCGTTGTCGTCAATGCCGGCAGCAGCGGCTTCTATCGGGTCGACTACGACGACACCCTGCGCAGCCGCCTCGGCGTCGACGCACTTGCCAATCTCACCACCCTCGAGCGCTACAACCTGGTCGATGACGCGTGGGCGGCAACGGTGGCCGGCCAGCTCGCGGCATCCGAGCTACTGATCATGCTCGAAGCGTTCGGAAACGAACGCGACCACGCCGTTTGGCAGGCGATCGTCATCGCGCTGCGTGGGCTCAACCGTCTGCTCGACGACGGCGCCGCCCACGACGCATTCCAGCAACGCGTGCGAGACCTCGCCGGACCAGCGCTGGCCGAACTCGGCGAGCCGCACGATGGCGAGTCAGACCTGACCGGCAAACTGCGCGGCCTGCTCATCGGTGCGCTGGGTGTTCTCGGCGGCGACGTCGGCGTCCAGGCTCGATCGCGTGAACTCTTCGACGCGGCGAGCGCCGATCCCACATCGGTCGATCCTGAGCTCACCGCCGCCGCTACGAGTGTCGTCGCCGCCACCGGTGATGCCGACACATATGCGCGTCTGCGTGCCGGGTTCTCGACCGCGGCGACCCCGCAGGAAAGACTCCGCCATCTGTACGCCCTCGCCGAGTTCGACGACGAAGCGCTCCTGCTGAAGACATGCGAGTTCGTCATGACACCCGCGGTCAAGACCCAGAACGCGCCGTTCGTGTTGCGCTCGGCGATCGCCAACCGCCGCCACGGCAACGCGGCGTGGGCGTTCGTCCGTGACCATTGGGACGAGATGAACGATCGGTTCCCGAGCAACACCATCGTTCGCATGGTCGACGGGGTCAAGACGCTCAACACCGCTGATCTCGTCGCCGATGCGGCTGCATTCTTCGCTGCGCATCCGATCGAACAGGGCGCCAAGACACTCGAACAGATCCTCGAGCGCCAACGGGTCAATGCGGCCCTGCGCGATCGCGACGGGGCGGCATTCGTGTCGTTCCTCCAGGCAGCGGACTGACGACGTCATGGACCGTGGGGAATGGATAGACGCCGGTTCTTGACCCTTGCCGGATCGGGCCTCGTTGTCGTTGCCTGCGATGACGCGTCGTCGTCGGTTCGAGGTTCGCCGGGTCCGCCCGGCACCTCAGGAATCGAGCGGCCGACGAACGCTCTCATCACCCGGTGGTCGACCGATCCGCTCTCGCGGGGTTCCTACAGCTACCTGGCGAGCGGGTCGCGACCCGAAGATCGCGACGAATTGCGTCGCGATGTCGCCGGACGGGTGTTCTTCGCCGGCGAAGCCACCTCGCGTGCCTTTCCGGCCACCGTGCACGGGGCGGTCATCGAGGGACGGTCCGCTGCCGAGCGGATCGACCGGGAGGGCGGACCCGCACAGAGCGTGGTGATCGTCGGAGCTGGTGCCGCCGGTCTCGCGGCGGCCCGAGTGCTGACCGACCGCGGTCACCGAGTGCTCGTGCTCGAAGGCCGTGACCGGATCGGGGGTCGGGTGCACACCCGCACGATCGGTGCCGCGCCCGTCGACCTCGGCGCGTCGTGGATTCACGGCGTTTCGGGGAACCCATTGACCGAACTCGCCGATGCGGCCGGCATCGGACGTCAGGCGAGCAACTTCAATTCCGTCGTTGTGCGCAACGACACAGGGACCACAGTTGACGACGAGGCGTTGGAACGCGCCGAAGGCCGTCTGAGCGATGTGATCGACGGCGCCGATCCGAGCGAGTTCATCAGCGACCTCGTCGATGAGGCCGGCGCTGATCTGTCGCCGACCGAACGGCTGATTCTCGAGTACGTCCGATCGACCGAGATCGACCACGAGTTCGGTGCCGATCCTCGACGCCTCGACATCGCCGCAATCGACGAAGGCGACGAATTGGACGGCGGCGATGTCGTCGTGCCGGGCGGCATGATCCAGATTCTCAATGCGCTGACCGGTGGCTACGAGACGTCGACCGGCACCATCGTGCGGCGAATCGCTTTGGCCGCCAATGGGGTGGACGTCGACCTCGACGACGGGCAGGTGGTCTCAGCCGATCGGGTCCTGGTGACGGTGCCACTCGGCGTACTCCAGGCCGGCGACATCACGTTCGATCCGCCATTGCCGGCCGGCAATCGGGGCGCCATCGATCGGCTCGGGATGGGCGTCTTGGAGAAGGTGGTCGTCCGCTTCGACGAGCCATTCTGGGATCGGAGTGCCGAGTTCCTCGGGCTTGTCGGCACGATGCGATTCACCGAGTGGGTCAACATGGTCCCGATCAACGGCGAGCCGGTACTCATTGCACGGATCGGCGGAGCGGTGGCCGACGAACTCATGGCGAGATCCGACCAGTACATCGTCGACGAAGCCGTGGCCGCCCTCGCCACGATGTACCCCTAAGGCAACCAGCCCACGGTGGATCAACGCTTGGCGAGGATCCACGCCTGTTCTGCCGGGAAGCGTCTGGCCCAGTCGGCCTGCACCCAGAACGCAGTCCCGGCAGCCGATTCGGGAGCCTGGATCTCGAAGTAGTCGACCACGTCGAAGCCGACGGTTCGAAACAGGCGCAGCCACGAGGAGATCTCCATGTTGAACTCGATGCCGCCCGGATCGTCGAGTGCCTCGGTCCAGTCGAGTCGGCCCAGGCCGAAGTAGTCACGTTCGAGGGTGAGGCCGGCCGGCGCGTCACCATCGGGCGAGGTACACACCATCCCGAGCGGATGGTTCCCGAGGAACGCGAGGCGTCCTCCTGCCCGCAGGAGTCGATGGGCCTCCGGGATCCAGACCTGCGGATCACACCAGATCGCCGCTCCGTACTCGCTGACGGCGAAGTCGAAGCTGCCATCGGGCTGATCAACCGTCTCGGCGTTGCCGTGGACCCACTCGACACCGTCGAGCGCATGCTCGGCCGCCAGGCGTCGGGCCGTCGCAAGCTGCTGCTCGGAGTTGTCGATGGCGTACACCGTGGCACCGCGCCGCCGCATCCACGCCGACACGTAGCCGGTGCCGCAACCGAGCTCGATCGCCTGCAGGCCGTCCATGTCGTCGGGCAGCAGCGGGAGTTCGCTGTTCGGAATCCCCCAGATCCCCCACGTGGGTTCATCTTGCGCCCACGCCCGCTCGCCGCTCGCCACCCAGTTCGCAGCGTTGTCGTCCCAGTGCCGCCGGTTCTCCACGACGTGGTCCGGCAGTTCGACGTTTGGCAGTTCGACGCGTGCCAGTTCGACGTTTGACAGTTTGACGTTCGGCATGGGCGGCACAGTCATCTCCGCCAAGGTAGCGACACTCCCCCACGCAGGGTCTGCTCGCTCGGTCGGATCACTCAGTTCGTGGGTGGTTCTCGGAGCGCCTCGAGCCGCCGCCGATAGTCGTCGGTGTCGATCTCGCCACGGGCAAGACGTTCGGCGAGGATCTCCTGGGCTGAGGGACGCTGACCTGTGTGCTCGGCGTTCGGTGGGGTCACCTGCGGCACGTTGTGGTTGCGCCTCATCAGGTTGATACCGATCCAGATCAGGCCGCCCCAGAAGGCGATCATCACAATCACCATCAGGACCCACCAACCGCTGCCGTCGCCCATTCCGTCGTGCCAGTAGCCATCGGGCATCGCAGACCTCCGTTTCGAATCTCTGTACTGAATCCTACGGCGGACCGATGCCCTCGACAGAGCGACGATCCACGCTTGGGGCCCCGTCCGACCTCAGTCGACGGATGGTGGCCTCAATCGACGGATGGTGGCCTCAGTCGACGGATGGTGGCCTCAGTTCCACGCGGCGAAGCAACTGTGCATTGAGCGCGACCACGATGGTCGACAAGCTCATGAGGGCGGCGCCGACCGCCGGTGAGAGTGTGATGCCGGCCCACGCGAACGCGCCGGCGGCGAGGGGGATCGCGACGATGTTGTAGCCGGCGGCCCATGCGAGGTTCTGGATCATCTTGCGGTAGCTGGCGCGTGAGAGCCGGATGACACTGGCGACACCGCGTGGGTCGCTGGAGGCGAGGACGACGCCGGCTGATTCGATGGCGACGTCGGTTCCGGCGCCGATGGCGAGTCCGACATCGGCGCGGGCGAGGGCGGGTGCGTCGTTGACGCCGTCGCCGACCATGGCAACGGTGGTTCCACGCCGCTGGAGGGTCGCGACGGCTTGGTCCTTGTCTTCGGGGAGCACTTCGGCGAACACGTCGGCGATGTCGAGGTCTCGTGCGACGGCGTCTGCGACTTGTCGAGCATCGCCGGTGATCATGGCAACGTCGACGCCCATCGAGCGCAAGTCGGCGACGGCTTGGCGAGCTTCAGGGCGGATCTCGTCCTCGAGTGCCATGGCGCCGACGATCTCGTCGGGGCCGGCGAGGTACAGCACTGCGGCACCGCGGCCTTCCCATTCGGCGATCAAGTCGCGCAACGACTCGGGCACGACGAGTTCGCGTTGGCGGAGCAAGGCCGGCCCGCCGACTGCGTACGTCGTGCCCTCGATGTCGGCGGTGACACCGCGCCCGGCGAGCGCGCGGAAGCCTGAGGCCCGCGGGATCTCGCCGCGGTCGCGGGCAGCGCTGACGATGGCGCGAGCGAGGGGGTGTTCGCTGTCGGCTTCGATCGCAGCAGCCGTTGTCAGCACGGCCGACTCGTCGAAGCCGTTGGTGCCCGCGACGCCGGTGACGGCGTGGGCGCCTTTGGTGAGCGTCCCGGTCTTGTCGAACAGGACGGTGTCGATCGAGCGCATGCGTTCGAGTGCGAGCCGGTCCTTGACGAGGATGCCTGCGCTTGCGGAGACCGCCGTCGAGATGGCGATCACGAGCGGGATCGCCAGGCCGAGTGCGTGCGGGCAGGCAATGACGAGCACCGTGACGGTACGGGTGATTGCTTCGTCGACGTCGCCGAGCGCCCACCACACGATGAACGTCACGAGCGCCGCGGCGATCGCGACGTAGAACAACCAGGCCGCGAACCGGTCAGCGAGCACCTGAGCGCGACTCTGGCTCGCTTGCGCGTCAGCGACGAGCAGCTGGATGCCAGCCAGCGTGGTGTCGTCACCGACAGCGTCGACACGCACCCGAATCGAGCTGTCGGTTGACACCGTGCCGGCGACCACCCGCCCGCCGATCGTGCGGGCTACCGGCCGGGACTCGCCGGTGATCATCGACTCGTCCAACTCGGCAGTGCCGTCCACGATCGATCCGTCGGCGGGCACCCGACCCCCGGGGCGGACCAACACCACATCACCGACCTTCAGGTTTGCGGCCGGGACCGTACGGGTCGTGTCGCCCTCGATCAGGTCGGCTTCGTCGGGCAGCAGCGCAGCGAGCGCGTCGAGCGCGTTGCGGGCTTGACCGATCGCCTTCATCTCCTGCCAGTGACCGAGCAGCATGATCGTGACCAGCGCGCCGAGTTCCCACCAGAACTCCAGATCCAGCCGGTCGAGGCTCGTCGCGAGCGACGCGACGTAGGCGACGCTGATCGCCATCGTGATGAGCAGCATCATCCCGGGTTGGCGGGCGCGAATCTCCCCCACTCCTCCGGTGAGGAACGGCCATCCACCCCAACAGAACACGATCGAACCGAGAACCGGCCCGTACCACTCCATCAGTGGCACATCGAGCGTGTAACCGAACCAGTCCATGACCATCTCACTGGTCGCCACGAGCGGGATCGTGAGAGCCAGACTCACCCAGAATCGCCGCCGGAACATCTCCGGGTCATGGCCGGCGTGCTTGTCGTGCCCAGCGTGGCCGTTCGATTCGGAGCCCATGGTGCCGCCCACAGCCGACTCGTCACGGCCGTGGTGGCCTTGTCCCGTAGCTGAGTGGTGATCCATCGGGCCCCTCGCGGCCACCCAGAGCGGCCTACGTCACAATGTAGTAGAACCGGGTGGCCGGTCGGACCGGCCACCCGAATCGTCAACTTTGACGGAGGGCCTGCATCTCGGTGTTCTCGGCCTGCTGGGCGGTGATGATCTGATCGGCAAGCAGCAGCACGTCAGCGTTGGATCCATCGGCTTTGACGGTCTCGGATTGACTGACCGCCCCCTCGTGGTGGGCGATCATCATCTCCAACCACATCTGGTCGAAGTCGGCGCCGGTCATCGCCGCCATCTCGTCCATCTGGTCAGCGGTCATCATGCCGTCCATCGACGACATGTCGTGACCGTCGGAGGTGTCCATCGCAACTGACTCGCCGGCGGCGGTCAGCCAACCGGTCATCAGTTCGACTTCGGGGTCCTGGGCGGCCTGGATGCGGGTGGCGAGGTCGACCACTTCGGCACTGGCACCAGTCGCAGGGTCGAGGGCGATCTCGGCCATCTCGATGGCTTGCTCGTGGTGGGCGATCATCCCCTGGGCGAACTCGATGTCCGCTTTGTTCAGTGTCACCTCGTACGGGACCAAGGACGATGACGCATCGGAAACGGCGACCGAGTCCGACGACGCGGCGTCGTCGGATCCGCAGGCGGCGAGTGTCGCGGTGAGAGCGACAGCGATCATGGGTACAGCGATGCGGCGGAGCTTCATGGGAACCTTTCGTCGAGGACTACTACAGGATGTAGTTTAACTGGGTATCAGGAGCAGTCGGTGCGCGGGTGGCGGATTCACTGGTGGAGGGTGGTGACACGACCATCGCCGCGGTGATGGCGACGATGGCGAGCCCGATGGCGAACTCGGCGACGACGGCCTTTCGGATCGGTCCGAGGTGTTGCTCGATCTTGGCGGTGTCGTCGAGTCGGTTGTCGATTCGCCGACGGTTGACGTTCGCAATGCCAAGCATGACGGCGAGCACGACCAGCTTGGCCGCCAGGTAGCGGCCGTGGTCGGCGTCGAGGAGGTCCATCGGGTTACCGACGAGTCGGATGGTCTGGATGAGTCCGGTGACGACCAGGACCGCGACGCTGACGGCGGCGACACGTGAGAAGCGACGGACAGCCACCACGAGCACGTCGGGTGCGGTTGTCGGGATCACGATCCATCCGACGATGGCGAGCCCGGCGATCCACGCAGCAGCGGCAGCGTGGTGGGCGACGTCGGTGATGACGCCGATCTCGGGCCAGCGCATCGAACTCGAGTGCCCGGCGAACGCCCACGTTGCCAGCAGTCCGAGGCTGGGCAGCGACACGGCCGTCCAGTAGAGGTCGGGGTGCTCGATTCGGTACTGGAACAACACCAGCCACATCGAGATTGCGATCACGATGCGGATCGCGAGGGCCATTCCGGCGTCGATCGACAACGCAGCGTCGATCGAGCCGAACGCCGCCCACCACGCGTCACCACTGATGTCGGAGCCGATGACCAGCAGCTGGAGGAATCCGAGCACAGCGATCGCAAGGAGTGACGCGCTGAGGATCCGGCGCAGCAGCGGGTGAGTACCGGCTCCGGCCCAGACGTAGGCACTCGTCAGCAAGATGCCGACGACGGCCATGATCGCCAGGTACGAGCTGTAGCGAAGCATCCAACGGATGGACGACGGAGTGGAGGAGACGTCATCTCCGCCATCGACACCGGCCGCGTCGACGGCGGGCGAGGTCGTGGCCGAGGGTGCGGCGATGACGCCCGCTGGTGTGGTCGTCACCGGCGCAGCGCTCACTGCAGGTTGCGTGATGGTGAAGTCGACGCGCCCGGTGACCGGATGTCCGTCGGGGCCGACGAGGCGCCAACGGACCGACACACCCCCTGGCGCCAAGACCCCCAGCGGGGTGACGACCTCGGTGTCGCCTGCGGCTCCATGCACCGAACCGGGGAGTTCGCTGCGGGCACCTGACGCGTCGATGAGCGTGACGGTGAGCGTGTCGAGGGGCACCGACTTGTCGAAGGTCCACACGATCTGGGTCGGAGCGGCGGCCAACGTGGCCCCGTCGGCGGGATCGCTCGACGCCAGCGAGTTGTGCGCCAGTACACCTCCCGACGGCACACCGAGCATGGACGCGAGCGCGCCACCGAGGACGAGCATGAACAGGAACAAGCGGCGCGAGGTCGATCGGGGCATGGGCGGTCCGGAGCGGCAGCGCCCCGGCGACGGAGCAACTACACGATGTAGGAATATACTGTGGGCTGCTCGACTCCGGGCAGCACCCATGGAGGATGTGCATGACACGACGACCCGATGGCGCGCTCGAGACCGACGTGCTCAGAGTGCTGTGGGCCGCAGACGGACCACTGCTTCCCGGCGAGATCAACGAGCGGCTCGATGCCGGGTACGCCTACACGAGCGTCGCCACCATCCTCACCCGCCTCCAGGCCAAAGGACTGGTCCTGCGCAGCCCAGCCGGACGCGCGTATGCCTATGAGGCCGCCGTCGACGAAGCCGGCCTCGCCGTGCGCCGAATCAGTGACCTGTTGGACTCATCATCGGACCGCGCAAAGGTGTTGAGCCGTTTCATCGATGGGCTGTCGCCACGCGAGGCCAAGGCCATCCGAGCGATCCTCGACAAGACATCGGACACGAGCACGCGGTGATGGCCGGCTCGATGGCCCTCCCATTGCTGGTGACGCTCGCGATCGCCGCGTTGGCCACGTCGGCCCATCGCCGGCTCCCACCGCGCCTCGCAGCCCGGTTCGTCACCATCGCGCTCGTGCTCGTCACGATGGCCGCCATCCCCACAGCACTCGTCGTGGCCGTCGCGTTCCTCGCGCACGCCCCCGTGATCGGGTTCAGCTTCGAGTGGTGCGCCCAAGCGATCGGACTGCACGGATCAGTGCCCGCCTGGATCGGCGTGCCGACCGTCCTCCTGATCGCCGTCGGCGCCTTGCGCACCATCCGACTGCTCCGCCAGCACAGGCAGCTGCGGCTCGACGAGGCCCGCCCGATCCACATCGCCCACAGCGCCACGCCCTACGCCGTCACATTGCCCGGTCGCGCCGGCCAGATCGTGATCTCCACCGCAATGGTCGACCTCCTCGACGAGGCCGAGCAACGCATCGTTGTCGCCCACGAACGAGCACACGCCCGCTACCGCCACGATCGCTATCTCCTGATAGCCGAACTCGCGGCAGCCGCGCTGCCTCCACTGCGCACGCTCACCAAGCGCGTCACGTACTCGATCGAGCGATGGGCCGACGAGGCCGCCGCCGCCATGTGCGGCGACCGCCAGCTCGTCGCGATCACACTCGGCAAAGTCGCCCTGCAGACCAGCCCGCCAACCGTCGCCGGATTCTCCGGGCTCGGCGTCGCGTCCAGAATGAGCGCCCTGCTCGAGCCCCCCGTGCCACGCCCGCACCGCGGCCAGCTGGTCGGGTTGTGGTCGAGCCTGGCGGTGGCTGCGGGGTTCAGCGTGTACCAACTGCACCACCTCGAACGACTCCTCGCCGCGCTCTGCCCACACTGAGGCCAGTCTCGTGGGATCGACACCGTTGCGAGGAAGTGGCGGTCGAACCACCCGGTGATTTCGATCTCGTCGAGCGGAATCCGGTCGACGTGACCACATGGTTGAGCGGACTACTGAGTGGCGTGATCGGGTGCGGTCAGGCGCATGATCTCCAGGTGGAGCCGGCTTGGCGGTGCAGACTGGATGATGCTCACGGATCCGCTGGTGCGCCGGGTGAGGCTCGATGAGGGACTGCAAGTCGCCTCGGTGTGGCTCGCTGCCCGGCGGGCGGCGTTTCCTGCGATCCCTGCGCCGGTTCATTCCGACGAAGACGTGCGACGGTGGTTCGTGGAGCAGGTCCTGCCCGCGCTGGAGGTGTGGGTGGCCGAGGCGGATGGGTGCGTTGTCGGGTTGCTCGTCCTCGACGTTGGATGGGTCTCTCAGCTCTACGTGGACCCGTCGCATCAGCGTCAGGGGCTGGGAAGCGCGCTGCTCGAGCAGGCAAAGGAGCAGTCACCCGGCGGGCTGGATCTGTGGACGTTCGAGTTGAACGTCGGTTCACACCACTTCTATGAGCGGCACGGGTTCGTGTTGGTCGAGTTGACCGACGGTCGCGACAACGAAGAACATGCTCCGGATCGCCGCTACCGCTGGCCAAGGTGACCGTTGACCGCCCGGCACGTCGAGGTGTCGGCCGGTTGACAGCCTCTACTTGGTGGTCGGCGGCGGTTGGTGTTCGTCGCCGAAGGAGAGCCCGCAGTCGTCGATGGCGTACTGGACGATGGCGGGCGTGAGGGTGTGCGACGTGTCGATCGCGAGCTGCGTGCCTTCTGGTGTGCTGAACACCGTGTTGAGGTTGAAGTCGACGGTGCCGAGGTAGGCGGCGTACTCGTCGTAGGCGGTCTTGTACGTCGCGACGTCGTCGGCGATGGAATCGGGTGCAGCGGTGTTGGCCTGCTCGAACCAGGCCGCTGCTTCGGTGAAGGTGGCCTTGGTCTCCGTCGGGCTCGAGTCGTCGGTCGGGGAAAGCAGCACGATCAGATGGGCCATCGCCTCGCAGAAGCCACCGTCGGCGGGATCCCCGGCGATCCCGGTCGATGAAGCCGCTGCAGGAGTGTTGGAACCGGCATTCTCGTTGTCGCCACAGGCGCCAGTCGTAGCGCACAGCACGACCGACATGGCGACGAAACACAAGCGCGGTCTCATGTGGGGATCGTTCGCGAGTGGCGTTGCGCGAGGCGGGCGATGCCGAGCAGTACGCCGGTTGCGGTGGCCACGAAGGCGACCAGGAGGGCAAGCATCATGAGCTCCCATGCCTCGACTCCGAAGCCGGCGACGACGATGACAGCCACGATGATGCACGGGCCGGCCAGCACAAGTTTCCACCAGCTGTCGGTGGCGAGTTTGGCGCCGATCGGCCCGGACCGTTTCCAGGCAACGACAGCGATCGTGCCGGCCGCCACGGCAATACACACGCCGATGACGACGATCGCGATGTTGCTGCCTCCGAGGATCGCAAACAGCAGGCCGCCGGAGGCGAGCGCGGTGAACAGCAGCGGGATGAGGTGGGTCGAGGGTCGGTTCATGTGTGCCTCCAAGTGTTGGGTCGGGATCGTGAGGGCGAGGTCGAGGGCGCAGCGGGCACCGACCAGCAATGCTGGTTCGTCGCTGCACTGGTCGCGGACGAGCTGCACCATGTCGGCGCCGTATTCGTCGCGGAACTCCTGCGGGTAGAGACGCAGGAGCGATCGGTAGACGCGAACCGTCGCCCGGTCGCCCTTCATGCCGGTGCTCCACCGGCCAGATGACCGGCCACGCGGTGCACCAGCATTTGCAGCCGGGCGAGTTCGGAGAGTGCCACGGCTCGGCCGGTGGGGGTCAGTTCGTAGTAGCGGCGTCGCTCGGTGTCGGTGTGGGCGGCGCGGTCGGTCGTCTCGATGATGAGGCCGTCATCGACCAGCCGGTTCAGCGTCCCGTACAGCGTGCCCGGGCCCATCTTCACTGCGCCGTCGCTGAGCTCGCCCACCCGACGCATCAATGCGTAGCCATGGAGCTCACCTTCGAGCAGGGCGAGCACGATGTGGAGCGAGGCGGCCGGAAGCGGCTTCGACGATTTAATCATGCTCGAAGTATGATATATCGACTTCCGATAGTCAAGAGCGGGCTACCCTGGCCACACTCACCAAAGTCGCGCAGCCTTGTGGCGATGGTGCCACGCAGTTTGCGCTCACGCTGTGACGGTGGCGATGAAGACGTGGAACCCGTCGAACTCGGTCGCTGCGCCGCCGTGGTAATCGCCCAGCACGCGCACGTCGGTGAAGCCGACCGAGTTGAGCAGCGACACGATCTCGTTCGAGGAGTACAGGTTCGAGATGAGGGCGTGGGTCTCGTGCGCGACGAGCTCGTCGTCCTGCCATTGCCACGCCTGCATTTCGCGGGTCATGGAATGCTCGGCCACATCGACGGCGGCGACCCGATGACGCACGGCGTACTCGAAGCCATCGGGCCCGAGTCGACGGGCCTGGCTCGGTGGTGGTGTCTCGTCGGCCGGCCGGGGTTGCCACCGTCGCCAGCGATCGTCGTCGAACTCGTAGACCTCGTAATCGAGGGCCAGCACACCGCCCGGAAGCAGGTGGGCGCGGAGGCGGCGCAGGCCTTCGGTGTCGTCGGCTCGGCTGCCACCGAGCCCGAACGCGCCGCAGTTGATGATCGTGCGGTAGCGACGCGGTAGATCGAGCCGGTGGGTTGGTTGCACGTACAACACGGGCTCGCAGCCGGCGGCGCGGGCGGCGACCCGGCAGGCCTCGATCATGTCGGCCGACGCGTCGACGCCGTCGACGTCGAGTCCGTCGGCCACCCACGGCACCAGCAGCCGGCCGCTCCCGCAGCCGACGTCGAGCGCCGGCTGACCAGATGCGACGTAGGACCCGAAGAACGCAATCTCGGGTCCATCGAGGTTGAAGTTGGCCCACCAGCGGGCCATCAGCCCGTGGTGCCAGGTCGTCGCCTCGGTCGAATCGTGGCCGTCATCGTCGCTCACCGACAGCACCCTAGAACGACAGGTCGCGCTGGCCCCGGGAGATTGGGCTCGCCTGAGTCAGCGTCCCTGGCACCAGACCCGCCACAGGCTCCCTCGCAAATGACCAAGACCTCCACAACTGGTACCAATTCGATCGGCACGCTGCCTTGTTCGGGCGCCAGGAGTCTCCGGCGACCGGTGACCGTCGGATACGACAGGGCGAACCCGAGGACCGCGATCGTCCCATCATCCTCCTGTGTGAGCCTGAAACAGGGCTCCTCTCGTGCCGGCTTGTTGCCGAAGACAGGCAGCCCGAGGGAGCCCCACCTCATGTAGTCGACCTCACAGGGTGGGGAATTTCGGTGAGCAGCTCTGAGGAAATCCACATGAGCCGGCAGGAGTGTGGATCCTCCCGCTTCATCGATGGTTGCGGGAAATCAGGGGTGTCGCGTTGCGTATGCGGCTGCCTCGGTTCGGTTTCGTAGGCCAAGTTTCGACAGGATCCGCCCGACGTGGTGCTCTGCGGTCTTGGTGCTGATGAAGAGTCTGGTGCCGATCTCGGGGTTCGACAGTCCGAGTGCGAGGAGTTCGAGCACTTCGTCCTCACGCCGTGTGAGCTCGCTTCGTCGCTTTGGGCCGGTCTTATTGGGTCCGCCAAGTTCGCGGAGCAGGGCCGCCGCCTGATCGGCGCTGCGGCGCGCGCCGAGTTCCTCGAACGTTCGGTGTGCGGCTTCCAGCTCGGCGATTGCTGCTGAGGGTCGATCGATTGAGATGACGCGGGCGAGTTCGACGCGGGCCGATGCCGCCTCGGCCGGTAACCGCGCTTCGATGAACATCGTCAGTGCTTGGTGCCAGCCTGCCCGTGCGTCGCCGTCACCAGTGGCGGTACAGAGTTTGGCGCGAGCGACTGCGGCGACCGCTCGCACGTAGGTCGATGGCTGATCGGCTGCGATCTCAACGAGACGTTCACTCGATCGGTGAGCGGAGTCGACATCGCCCCGTGCGAGGTGCGCATCCACGCTCAAGGCCAACATTGGAACTTGGCCGTGGTGCTCGTGCGTTCCTGCATCCAAAGCCCGATCGAGCAGCTCGACGGCGAGGTCGGGGCGCAACCTCGCGAGATGCAGCACCGACAGTGGTACTACGGCATCGTCGTGGTGGTCGAGACCGGTCAGCAACTGTTCGGCCTCTTCGAGGCGTCCCTGTCGCAGCCGAAGGTCCGCCAACCGGCACCTGGCACTCTGCCAAATGGCGATTCCCTCGGGGAGCAGGTCGAGCGCGGCGAGGAGTTCGTCCTCGGCGTCGTCCCAACGTCCGGCGGCGACGAGGATGCCCGCGTAGTGCGCCCGGCAGTGTCCCGCTACTGCCAGCAGGTTGTTGCGGCGGATCACCTGGTCGGCGGCGCGCAGCCACTCCTCGGCTCGGCTGACGTCGCGGGTCCGTTCGCATGCGGTGATCAGACCGCACAGGCAACCCTCGACGACGGGGAGTTCGGACACGTCGCCTCCGCAGATAGCAGCCAGCGCCTCGTCGAGGTAAGCCATGCCTTGGTCGATTCGGCCCGAGAAGACCAGCATCATGCCGAGCGACGCGGTGGCGTCACACTCGAGATCATCGTCGCCGGTGCGTCGTGCCACAGCGATCGCTTCGAGGTACTGCGATCGCTGGAGCTCGAGATCGCTGCCTCCCAGTGCGTCATCGAGCACGACCCAGCCCCGGCCGTGCTCGTCGTCGGCCTGTTCGAGCAGCCGACGCGCCCGCACGATCCAGCCTCGGTGCACCGCCCACTCACCGAAGACCCAACCTCGAAACCATCCAACGGTTCGCGCCGCACGAGCAGCTGCCGGCAGGTCACCCGCATGCCGGTACGCGACAAAGGCTTCCTCGTACCGCGCTGCCGCCATCGTGTAGTCACCTGCGCAGTGAGCGGCGCGACCGTGTTGTTCGAGTGACCTTCCGTCGACCTCACTCATCCGCTGCAGGCTTGCACAGTCCCCGTCGCTCAGAGTTCGTCACGAGCGAGGAGATCGACCGGATCCTGCATGCGCACCATGCCGAGGTAGCCGCCACCGCGCGAGATGCCGTCGTACACCGAGTAGCCGAGCACTTCCTGAGCCTGTCGTGGCAGCCCGGCGGCGATGGCGGGCGGAATCGACAGATAGTTGTTTTCCTCGGTGCGCAGCCAACCGAGGCAGTAACTCAGGTGCGCCGCCCGGCGAGGCCGGTCGGTGCTGTTCGCGCCTCCCCCATGGATAACACCGCCGGTGTAGACCAGCGCCGAGCCTGCCGGCATCTCGGCCACGACGACCTGCTCCGCGTTCGGTGTCGTCTGTTCGTCCATCGGCAGGTGGCGGTCGGGCCATCGGTGGCTGCCTGGCACGGTCCGAGTCGCGCCATTGTCGCGGGTGAAGTCGACCAAGGCGATCACCGAGGCGAGCTGCAGCTCGGGACACGGCTTCGGTACATCGACCCATACCCCTTCGTCGCGATGCAGCCACTGATCCTGCGACCCCGGGCCACGCTCAAGGATCTGGCCAAGGTTCAACTGGAACCTGGCGCAGCTCGGGCCGAGAACCGCCGCCGCAAGGCCCAACAACACCGGATGACACATCACCTCCGTCGCGAACGTCCGCGAGATCCCCGGCACCCCAGCCACGTTCTTTGTGAAAGCACCCATGAACGCCTTCGCCATCGGGTTGAACATCGGCCCATCCGGGTCAGCCGACGCGACCGCGCTCTCGACCTCGTCGTTCACCCGGGCCACCACCTCAGCCGACAACAGACCCTCGATGATCACCGCCCCATCGCGTTCAAGAGCGGCGGCCACGTCACCCAACTCGTCGACGACCTGGAACCGCTCGATGATCTCCGTACCCGTTGCCGTGATGTTGGTCATGCGTCCAATCATCGCCGAACCCGGTCGACCTGAGAATCGGGCAGATCACCTATTTTTGCCGTACGCAATCTGAGGGTTCGGCCGAAACCCGCCGCTACCCGACGGCGGGCCTCGACCCACGATCCACCCGACGTTTGGGGCAAAGCGCATGACAGGTGGCGCGTGATCCGGTTGGAAGGTCGTGATGACGAGCGCCGAACTCGAGCGGCTGAACGTCGAGGTGAGCAGGCCGAGGGCTCGTGGCAGGTCGATGATGACGGCGATCGTCTCTCGAATCTGCGTCAGCGCCAGGGGCCCGATGTTGCCGACTGTGCGAACTACTCGTGCCGGCGAGACGGCACGGGCGTGTTGGCATTGCGCAGCTGATGACTGCCCGAGCCCGTTGGTTGGGTCCGGCTCGATGACGACTTCGGTGCGGAAGCCTCGGAGCGTGCTCGTCAGCGGCACGACCTGGATCACCGTCGGCGCGGCGTCGAGGATGCGTTGCGCGGTGACGACGACGGCGGGATGGAGATAGCCGGCCTCGCGCCCTTGGGGTCGTGCGACGTCGAGGTTGACGATGCCACCCGAGTTCTGCATCGAGCCAGGCGGTCTCGTCGTTGCGGAGGTCGCTCTGGAGCTGGTGACCGATGCGGTGAACGGTGGTTCAAGCTCGTCGACATGCGCTGCCTCCTCATCGGTCGGTGGTCGAGTGTTGGCGATTCGTCAGGCGTCAATATCGGCGGCGACACCACGAGCGAGCGTGGTGAGGCGTCGGCGGTAGACCGCAACAGTCGGCGTGTCGAACTTGAACCCCTTCGGTGACAGCTCCAGCACCTCAGCCCATTCTGCTCGGCGAGCACTCGCTGCTCGACCGCGGCCGGGGGCTGCTTTGGCGAGGAACGCTGCGAGCCCACTTCGCAACCGTGCGACCACGTGATGGATCTCCTCGGCGGTATCGGCACTCTTGGCGCCCATGATCTCTTCGGAGTGCTCGGAGGCCGCCATCTGCTCCCACAGGTCCCCCTCAAATCGCTGGAGGAAGCCGTCGAGGCTTTGCGCGTATGTCCCACCGTTGTCCAGGGCGTCGAGGGCGAGGTCGACGTGGTCGTTGAAGAGGGCCACGAAGGCCGACGCGTACACGTCACCCTTGTTTCGGAAGTACTGGTAGAGCGCAGGGCGCGACATGCCGGCGGCGTCGGCGATGTTGCCCATCGACGTTGCCGCGAAGCCCCGCTCGGAGAACTGGGCGATCGCTGCGGCGTGGATGGCACGGCGTTGCAGGTCGCCGCGTTGGCCGCTGCGATCGTCGGACGCCTCGTGTGCCGCCATCTGAGTAGCTTGACACATTCAGCAGAATATGTCAGCCTTCCGATCCTGACAGTTTCGAACAAAATTGTCAGATCCATCCGCTACGCAAACGCAGGAGCAACTCCATGACTCGACTCGGCTATCAGATCCCGAACTTCACCTACCCCGGCATCGACGGCGCCGAAATCTTCAAGAACGTCGTTGCGCAGGCCCAGGCAGCCGAGGCCGCCGGGTTCGATCGTGTCTTCGTAATGGACCACTTCTACCAACTTCCCGGGATCGGCGCCCCTGACGAGCCCATGTTCGAGTGCTACACGATGCTGTCGGCACTGGCGCAGCACACGAAGAAGGTCCGGCTCTCCGCACTGGTGACCGGCAATACCTACCGTCACCCCACGCTGCTCGCGAAGGCTGTCACGGCTCTCGACCACGTCTCGGGTGGTCGAGCGACGCTCGGCATCGGAGCGGGCTGGTTCGAACTCGAGCACAACTCTCTCGGCTTCGAGTTCGGCACCTTCGCCGACCGATTCGAAAAGCTGGAAGAGGCGCTGCAGATCATCGGACCAATGCTGCGCAACGAGAGAGTGAGCCTCAACGGCAAGCATTACCAGGTGAGCGATGCCATCAACTCTCCGGCCCCGCTGTCGAAGATCCCGATCATGATCGGTGGCTCGGGCGAGAAGAAGACACTCCGCATGGTTGCCCAGTACGCGGACGAGTCGAACCTGGTCGGCACCGCAGCTGCGGACATTCCACGCAAGCTCGCCGCGCTCGATGAGCACTGCGAGCGACTCGGCCGCAACCGCTCGGAAATCGTCGTCACCTGCCTTCAGATGGTCGTCGTCGCTCCCACGATGGAAGAAGCCGAGGCCGACCTCGCTGAGATCGCAGCGGTCAAGGGTTGGAACGACGAGATCATGGAGATGGCCAAGTCGATCCTCGTCTTCGGCGACGCTGACACGGTCGGCGAGCAACTGCAGACCGTGATGGACGCCGGCCTCGACGGGCTGACCGTGGATCTCCCAGCCAACGGCCACAACCTCGACCGCATCGCGCTGCTGGGTCAAATCGGGCGAGCGGTCACGGCGAACTGATCAGGGGCCAATCACCTTGCACGTCTTCAGCAACCCCGACACCGACGACGAAGCCCGTCAGCTCCCGTTCAACTCGACGCGGAGACGCTGCGTTCGTTCGGGAGTTCCGCCTGGGTGACTGATGCGGGTCCGATCGACGTTCTTCGTGAACTCCGCGACCGCTACGGCCGAGACGTCCCGTTCGATGTCTTGCTTGGGCGCCGTGCGGATCAGGAGATCGGCGGCGTCGTTGTCCACGTCGCCGGTCTCGAGGACATCATCGCTGCCAAGAAATTCGCGGGGCGCGACAAGGACCACGACGCACTTCGGGAGCTACGCAACACCAGCTGAAGCTCAGCGCAGCCGCCGACCGCGACTCTGGTGCCGGGCCATCGACCGAGAGTCTGGCCGGGCGGCTTCTGCGAATGTCCAGAAACGGACTTGTGGAGCTAAAGGGAATCCGCATTCTGCGAGACACGAACACGATCACCGCAGCTCAGAGCACATTCCTCGTCTTCACGTCTCGGGTGGTGGAGACGCCGAGCGGTCCCGACCGGTTGTCGTGGTCGAGGATGCCGCCGGGTTGGGACACCTCGACGCGGCGTTCGACGCTTCACTCCGGACAAGATTCGTGGATTTCCTGAGCCTGGCCTGAAGACGCAATAGCGGCAGTCGTTTGTCGCAGTATGTAGACGCGCTTCGAGTCAGCGGTTCGCCACATCCCTTCGAGCGATTGAGTGCTCCCGAACGGATTGAGTGCTCCAGAACGAGCGCCAACGAACCGGCACGCAACCCGCTCAGGATCGGCACGTACCGCTCGCTCGTTCCTCAGTTTGCCCGGAGCGATAATCGCAAGCGACAACGCACAAGGCCGCGCCGCATCGTCGGCGCTGCCGTGCGAGGGTGGCGAGCCGTCGGTTGCCGCAAGCCTCGACGGCCACGCCGGCCGGCTCGACGCTACGCAATCGCTCGACGACTACTCCACCTGCGCCGGTGAAGTCCACGAGCAATGGGTCGGCGGAAGTGCGGGCCGCCTCGCCCGCCTACAGCTTCATGAACGAGTGATCACGGCCGTGAGCGGGACGCATCCGCCGGTTGTGGCTCGACGATGGCCGACGCGTTCCGCAGCGCCGCAAGAAGCGCCTCGTCGGCATCGGCATCCAGGTCGGGGCAATGTGCCCGATCCGACCGAACGTGATCTGGGCGATGGACTTCCAGTTCGACACACCGCCGACGGCCGCACCCTCAAGATGTTGAACGTGATCGACGAGTTCACCCTCGAAGCCCACGCCATCGCAGCCTTGTGCCGGTTCAACCACACCGGCTCACTGTTCATCCACCCCGGCGGCCCGTGGCAGAACGCCTCAATCGAGTCCTTCAATGGCCGACTTCGTGACGAGCTGCTCAACTCGTGGCGCTTCGACTCGCCCCTCGAGGCCCGCGTGATCATCGAGGACTGGCGGCTCGACTTCTGCGGTCGAAACTCGACCGGGACGACGATGATGATGAAGGATCGCGTCGACCTGACGTCAACCGG
The DNA here is from genome assembly GCA_031430875.1 of Actinomycetes bacterium. Lineage (GTDB taxonomy): Bacteria > Actinomycetota > Acidimicrobiia > Acidimicrobiales > Ilumatobacteraceae > Sva-07. The sequence goes on from JANPCI010000380.1 coordinate 23,028, forward strand.
TGAAAGGATTCACCCATGCGCACTCCCATCTGTGATGAACTCGGCATCGAGTTCCCGATCTTCGCCTTCACCCACTGCCGCGACGTCGTGGTTGCCGTATCGAAGGCCGGTGGCTTCGGCGTCCTCGGCGCCGTCGGCTTCTCCCCAGAGCAACTCGAGATCGAGCTGAACTGGATCGACGAGCACATCGGTGACCACCCGTACGGCGTCGACATCGTCATCCCCAACAAGTACGAGGGGATGAACGCCGACATCCCAACTGACGAGCTCACGAAGATGCTCCAGGACATGGTGCCCCAGGCACATCTCGACTTCGCCCGCAAGGTCCTGACCGACCATGGCGTGCCCCTTCCGGAAGGCGAGGACGACAACTCGCTCAAGCTGTTGGGATGGACCGAGGCGACCGCCACACCGCAGGTCGAGATCGCACTGCGTCATCCCAAGATGACGCTGATCGCCAACGCGTTGGGCACACCGCCGAAGGACATGATCGACCGCATCCACGCCGAGGGTCGCAAGGTCGCAGCGCTCTGCGGCTCGCCGGCGCAGGCGCTGAAACACGCTGCTGCCGACGTGGACATCATCATCGCCCAGGGCGGAGAAGGAGGCGGCCACTGTGGCGAGGTCGGCTCGATCGTGCTTTGGCCGCAGGTGGTGAAAGCCGTCTCGCCGCGGCCCGTCCTGGCGGCTGGTGGCATCGGAAGTGGACAGCAGATCGCCGCCGCGCTTGCGCTCGGCTGCCAGGGCGCGTGGTCGGGCTCGCAGTGGCTGATGGTCGAGGAGGCCGAGAACACGCCAGTCCAGCAGCAGGCCTACATCCAAGCGAGCTCGCGCGACACCGTCCGGTCGCGATCGTTCACGGGCAAGCCGTGCCGCATGCTGCGCAACGACTGGACCGAGGCCTGGGAGGACGCGGCCACCCCGGATCCGCTCGGCATGCCGCTGCAGTACATGGTGTCGGGAATCGCCGTCTCCGCCACCCACCGCTGGCCAGACCAGACCGTGGATGTCGCGTTCAACCCGGTCGGCCAGGTCGTCGGCCAGTTCGAACGGGTCGAGAAGACGGCAGGCGTCATCGAGCGTTGGGTCAACGAGTACCTCGAAGCCACCGCTCATCTCGACGCCCTCAACACCGCCGCCGCTGAGTAGTCGATCGGCGCGACGGCGACCAGGGCTCGTCTGACAATCCCGATCTGCGACAAGCTGTGCGGGCAGACACTCATCCTGAGGGAGGTTGGACATGACGATGACCGCTCACGCGCCCGAGGCGATCCACATCGGTGACGGCGACATCCCCTGGGTCGAGGTCGGTGGCGGCAACAAGCTGCGCGTCCTCCAAGTCCGCCCGACCGAAGGTTTGTGGATCGTGGAGAACATCTTCCAGACCGGCTTCGCCGTCCAGAAGCACCGCCACACCGGCCCGGTGTGGGGCTACACCACCAGCGGGGCGTGGAAGTACGCCGAGTACGACTACGTCAACACCTCCGGCTCGTTCCTGTACGAGCCGGCCGGTTCGGTGCACACGCTCACCTGCGTCGAGAACGACACCCAGGTCTGGTTCCACATGTACGGCGCGAATCTCAACCTCGACGACGAGGGCAACGTCGAGTCGGTCACCGACGGCGCCTCGACCCTCGCCGGCTACTACGCGCTCTGCGAGATGCAGGGCCTGCCCCGACCGAACGTGGTGGTGGGCTGAGCAATGACGGTCCCGCCGGATGTCGGATCCGTCGACATCTACGACCCCGACCTGTACGTCGACGGGCCGATCCACCAGATCTTCAGCGATCTTCGACGTGACGATCCGGTGCACTGGCAGGACATACCCGATCAGCCCGGCTACTGGGCGATCATGAGCCACGCCGATGTGACGCACGTCGCCCGCCGCCCCGACGTGTTCTCCGCCGAGATCGGCGGGGTCGTACTGGAGGACATGGCCCTCGAGCAGCTCGCCCAGAGCCGCAACATGTTGCTGATGATGGATCCGCCGCGGCACACCGCCTACCGCAAGCCGCTCGCCGAGAGCTTCCAGGCGAAGGTCATCGGCCAGATGGAGACCCGGATCCGGACGCTCTGCCAGGAGATCTTTGTCAAGGCCGCCGAGAAGGGCGACGTCGAGTTCGTCCACGAGGTCTCCGGTTCGCTGCCCAGCCAAGTGGTCGGCGAGCTCGTCGGAATTCCCCCGGAGGACTGGGATCAGATCCGCGACTGGGCCGAACAGTCGACCAGCGGTCAAGACCCGGAACTCGCCGGCGACGGCTCTCGGGCGGGCAACGGAATGATCGAGATGGCGATCTACGCGATGGGTTTCGCCGCGAGGCGCCGATTGGAGGAACCGCGCGAGGACCTCGCTTCGTTGATCCTCGCCGGCAACTTCGGCGGCAAGGCCCTCGACGACATCGAGTTCGCCAGCTTCTTCGTCCAGCTCGTCACCGCCGGCAACGACACGACCAAGACGATGCTCTCGTCGGGCACCGAGGTGCTCCTCGCCCATCCCGATCAGCTCGCGGATCTACGCGCCGACCGTGCACTGATGGTCGGCGCGGTCGAAGAGATCCTCCGCTTCGTCAACCCGCTGCACTACTTCCGGCGTACCGCGCTGGAGGACACCGAGCTGCACGGCAAGCAGATCCTCGCCGGCGACAAGGTCGCGATGATGTACACCTCGGCGAACCGCGACGAAGCAGTGTTCGGCGAGACCGCTCAGCAGTTCGACATGCGTCGCTCCCCGAACCAGCATCTCTCGTTCGGTTTCGCACAGCACTTCTGCCTCGGGGTGCATCTCGCTCGGCTGGAGGGTCGGGTGTTCTTCGATGAGCTGCTCAACACCTTCTCGACCGTCGAGCAGACCGGCCCCGCACGCCGCATCCGCTCGAATCTCAACAACGGCCTCAAGACCCTTCCGATCCACCTCGCCCGCTGAAGGTATCGATCCCCCGGTCGAGCGTCAGCGGCCGACCTTCGTTCGCAGGTCGGGAGGATGCCGGCAGTTCGACCACCGAGGCGATGTTCCGAAATACGATCTCACGCCGCATCGCCCAGTTCAGAACCTGCGGCAATGGCCCGCTCCAGCTGAGAACGTCGGGATGAACCCCACTCGGCGACCAGCGCGCCATATCGAGCTCAGCGACGGTGGAAGCGGCGAGATAGATCTGATTGCCGGTGAGCAACTCAACGTGATGCTCGAGGTCGGTACGGCGTCGCCAACTGAGCGCGGCGCTGAAAACGCCGGTGTCGACAACGAGCCTCACGATCGAAGCGCGGAAGCGAACGCCTCGTCCTCATCGTTCGTCAGATCCTCGATCACGAGAACGTCAGCCGATGGGAGCACGGGAGCCTCTGCCAGCTCGTCCTCGGTCAGATCGCGGGCAACAACGTGCTGCCGTGGGGCTGATCTGCGGCGGCGTTGCTCATGCATCAATGGTACGCCCCAACATCTCCCACGTCACGCCAACCGAAATCGGGTCGTGATTACCGGGCACCCGGCTTGGGTAGATATGTCGGTGATCCACCCGCCCGTTCTCGCTGTCGGTGACGATGGTGCTGCGGGCTTGATCGGAGGATCACATGAGACCCATTACGTTCCCGAAGCTGACGCTTCCTGACCCCGGTTTGCGCGTCGCTCCGACGCTCGGCCACCCACTCATCGACGACTACTTGGAGTCCGTCCACGCCCGCTTGCGGCCGAACTCGACACTGGCTGTCGTCTACGACTTGAAGGTGTTCTTCACCGTTATCGATGTCGACCCGCTCGACGTTCGGCGACGTCACGTGCTCGAGTTCATCCGCGCCCAACGGACCGGTTCAGCCGACGCAACGGTGATCCCGATCGACTCCTCGGAGGGGTTGGCGTTGTCGACGATCCGACGTCGACTGTCGACGGTGGCGGGGTTCTATTCGCACCTCGTTGCGCTCGGAGAGTTGGACCACAATCCGGTGCAGCGCGGCATGCCGGTGCGGTCTCCGGTGACGCGTGATCGGCGGGTGATCCCGTTGGTTCGTCCGGTGCGGCATCTGCCGCGCATCCTCGATCGCGACGACGTCATCAAGCTCGTCGCAGCACTCCGCAAGGATCGGGATCGGGCGATGATCGACGCGATGCTGCTCGCCGGGTTGCGGCGTTGCGAAGTCCTCGGCCTACGACTATCGGATGTGCGTTGGGGTGAGCGACGCTTGTTCATCGCGGACGGCAAGGGCGGCCATCAACGCATCGTGCCGATATCACCACGCTTCTTCGACACGCTTCGTTCTTATCTCGATCTCGAGCGACCGGCCGACGCGGAGACGCCGTTCGTGTTCGTCGTGTTGAAGGGCCCGAACCGGGGTCGGCCGCTCACAGCGAAGGGACTCGACGAGATCATGCTGGGCGCCCGCAGCCGTGCGGGGCTCGAGCATGCGACCTGTCACGAGTTGCGCCACACCTGTTTCACCCGGCTCCGAGAGGCCGGCATGGCACTCGAAGCGTTGCAAGCCCAAGCCGGTCACCGCTCGATCTCGGCGACGCAGATCTACCTGCATCTGGCCAACGATTGGCTCGCCGGCGAGTACATACGTGCAGCTCAGGCCATAGATGCCCAAGCTGCGCTCGGTCGCAAGGTGGTGGCGTCATGACGATGCTGTCGATCGAACCGCAGCACTCCAACGAGCACTGGACACGCATCGCCGCCCACGCCCCGGTCCTCGCCACAACGTGTCAGGACTACGTCGCGCAGATCTCGGTGACCGCCCGACCATCGACCGTGAAGGCGGTCGACTCGGCGCTACGGATCTTCTCCGACTGGCTCATCGGTCACGACCCGACCGTGATCGCGTTCCGCCAAATCAACCGCCGCCACATCGAGGCCTTCAAACTGTGGCTCGCAACCCGCGAGAACCAGCGCGGTGAACCACTGAAGAAATCGACGATCCACCTGCGCCTGTCGATACTGCGCGTCGTCATCGAGCGACTCATCGAATGGGACCACCCCGACACACCAGCGAGGAACCCGATCATGTGGACCGACCTACCCAAACTCGACGAACCGTTGCCCAAGTTCTTGGACGACGACCAAGCAGCCAAGTTCATGGCTGCCGCCGCCCGCCTCGACCCGCAACGCCGACTCATCATCGAGCTGCTGGCGCGCACCGGGCTGCGCATCACCGAGTTCTGTGAGCTCACCGACGACGCCATCGTCACCATGAACGAAACGAAGTGGCTGCGTGTCCCCGTCGGCAAACTCCACACCGACCGCTACGTCCCATTGCTCCCACACCTCGTCGAACTGCACCGCGAATGGCTCGACTGGAACGGCCCCAACACCACCGGCCGGCTCATCTCCAACAAGGGACGGCCACTCAACCGGACCGTCGTCAGCCGCATCGTGAAACGCTGCGCGATCATTGCCGGCATCGGCCACGTCCACCCCCACCAACTCCGCCACACCCTCGCGACGCAGTCGATCAACAACGGCATGAGCCTCGAAGCCATCGCCCAAATGTTGGGGCACCGATCGATGCGCATGACCCTCGTCTACGCCCGCATCGCAGACCGCACCGTCGCCGACGAATACTTCGCCGCCGCCGACAAAGTCGACCACCTCTACCAATCCCACTTGACAACATCACCGGCATAAGGGCCTGATTGATACTCGAGTGGCGTTGCGGCGGTTGTCGTAGCGTTCGGAGCGCCGGTCGGCAGCCTCTTCTTAGGGCCTGTCACCTTCGTGGTTGACCTGATCGCGAATTGTCTGTCGGCCGGTGTTCTGACCCGGGGTGTGGCTCGAAAGAGGCGC
>JANPCI010000381.1:0-1803 GCA_031430875.1 Actinomycetes bacterium
TTTCGGCAACGTCATCGGCAGTCGCGGCTCGGCGATCGAGACCTTCGAACTGCAGATCCGCAACGGTGGCCCCGTCACGATCACCCACCCCGACGTCACTCGCTACTTCATGGCGGTGCGCGAGGCGGTCAGGCTCACGATGCAGGCCGCCGCCATCGGACGAGCCGCCGAGGTGCTGGTGCTCGACATGGGCACACCGGTACGAGTGCTCGACGTCGCCCGCCAGCTCATCGAACGCTCGGGAGCGAACATCGAGATCACCTACACGGGCCTGAGGCCCGGCGAGAAGATGCACGAAGTGCTCCTCGGCACCGGTGAAGCCGCTCACCGTCCCCTGCATCCGATGATCGACCACGTGTCGGTCCCGGCGCTCGATCTCGTCCACGGGCTCGACGCCTGCGCGGCAGCCAAGCTCTCGCCTCTCACACTCGACGGTCTCATGGCCGTTGCAAATTCCACACAGAAGAACCACACTGTCATCCTGGGAGACTCTCACCAGGCGGACACCTATGGACCTACCTCGAGGAGGACCACATGAAAAAGCTCATTCTCGCACTTGCGACCGTCGCCTTCATCGGCATCGGCGGCTCGGCGGTGTCCGCCCAGACGACCACCAACCCGAAACCGTTGCCCACCGCGTCATTGCCGCTCCCCATCGAGTGTCGCGAGTCCAGTGCCCCAGGCGGGGCCCGGACAGTCGACATCAATAATGATGGAAAAGCCGACATTCCTGCGACCTGCGTCAACTTCTACGTCGCGCCGCCAATCGTCGCCGTGCAGCCGCCGGCCACGACCACGACCGTTCCCGTCACCGTTCCCGCAGGCGAATTGCCACGGACCGGTTCGGGCGTCTCGCCGATTCTCGGCATCGGTGCGCTGCTGCTCGTCGGTGGCGGAATCGTCGTCGTCGCCACTCGCAGGCGCTCGACCTCCTCGTCGCCCACCTGAGCGACCGCCGGGGTTCTCCCGGCGAATCGGGCGCGCGATGTCCTCGAGCATCGCGTGCCGACGGAGAGACTCGAACTCTCACTGACGGCGCCCTAAACGCCGTGCCTCTGCCAATTGGGCTACGTCGGCCGGTGACGGCCCACTCTACGGTTCGCGTCGTACCCTGCCTCGGTGCGATCACGGGCGTGGATGCTGGAACTGATCGGGTGGGCGATCGTGGCACTCGTCGGTGCCGTCGCGTTGACCCAGGCCGTCGGGTGGACAGCGACCCGCAACGTGGCAATCGTCCTGTCGCTCACCCCCTACCTCGGCCTGCTCCTGGTGCCTGTTGCGCTCATCGCGCTCTGGCAGCGTTGGCTGTACCTCGCCACTGCCTGCGCGGCGATCGGCCTCGGGATCCTCATTCTCGCCGCCCCGGTGGCCTTCCCCGACAACCCACCCGAACCGATCGTCGACGCCGTCGGTCTGCGGGTCGCTTCGGTCAACCTCCTCTACAGCAACGACCGCCTCGACGAGGTCGTGGCGACACTCCACGACCTCGGCCCTGACGTCATCGTGTTCAACGAGTACACCGCCGAGCACCAGTCGACGCTCCGCTCCTCGACGCTCGCCGACGACTACCCGTACCGGATCGATCGCACCGATCGGTACGCGGGCGGGATCGCCCTGTGGAGCCGCGAGCCGGTGATCAACGGTGAGTACCCCGACACGTACAACCACAGCCTTGATGTCAGCGTCGACGGCCCCGACGGCGAAGTGCGCGTGGTGGCGATGCACGTGCCGACGCCATTGATCAGCTTCGAAGACTGGCAGCGCGATCTCGCCACAGCGGCTCAGATCGGGAGCGACGCGACA
>JANPCI010000382.1:0-6227 GCA_031430875.1 Actinomycetes bacterium
GCGTCGACACCACGCGACCCGAACAGGTCGAGCGATGTCGTCAGGATCCGGTCACGTGTGCTCATCTCTCTACCAATTGGTAGAGGATCGTGGTAGAACTGTCAACCGTGATTGCCGAAGAGCTCGCGGGGAAACGGATCGCCATCACCGGCGCCACCGGATTCGTCGGCACCGCGCTCGTGGAACGTCTGTTGCGATGCGTGCCCGGATGCGAGCTCGTGCTACTCGTTCGCAACGGCCAGCGCACCTCTGCGGCCAAGCGAACCGACCGCGAGATCTTCAAGAACGACGCCTTCGACCGGCTCCGAGCCACCCATGGTGACGACTTCTCGTCGGTCACCTCGCGAGTGAGCACAATCGCCGGCGACGTGACCCGTGACGGCCTCGGCCTGAACGACGCCGACCGTGCGTTGTTCGCGTCGTGCGACATCATCATCCACTCCGCGGCCGCCGTGTCGTTCGACTCGCCGCTCGATTCTGCCGTCGAGATCAACCTGCTCGGGCCATCGCGCATTGCCAACCTGTGCAACGAGATCGGCATCACACCCCATCTCGTCGCCGTGTCGACCTGCTACGTCGCCGGCAACCGCCGAGGTAACGCCCCTGAACAGCTCGTGAGCGACGGCCCGTTCGACATCGGCATCGACTGGCAGAGCGAGGTGACCGCGAGTCGGCGCCTGCGCTCGGACGCCGACGCTGCGAGCCGCAGCCGCGAGAATCTCGAGCGGTTCCGATCCGAAGCCCGCACCGAACTCGGCGCCGCCGGAGCGCCCGCCCTCGCGTCGAAGACCGAGGCCCTGCGCGAGCGATGGGTGAAGGACCAACTCGTCGAGGCCGGACGCGCCCGGGCGGCGAGCGTCGGGTGGCCCGACGCCTACGCGTTCACGAAGGCGCTCGGCGAACAGGCACTCACCGACGTGAAGGGTCCGGTGCCGGTGTCGATCGTGCGACCCTCGATCATCGAGTCGGCGCTCGCCGAGCCCAAGCCCGGTTGGATCCGCGGATTCCGCATGGCCGAGCCCGTGCTGATCTCCTACGCACGCGGCCTGCTCGACGAGTTCCCCGGCGTCCCCGAGGGCACCGTCGACGTCATCCCTGTCGACATCGTCGTCGCCTCGATCATTGCGGTCGCTGGGCTCGGGCCCGAGCGCGCGCCCGCGATCACTCAGGTCGCGTCGGGTGGCATCAACCCGCTCAAGTACCGGATGCTCGTCGACAACGTCAGCGGCTGGTTCCTCGAGCATCCGATCTACGACGCCAAGGGTCAGCCGATCGTGGTCCCCGAGTTCCGGTTCCCCGGTCGCGGCCGGGTGCAGGCGCAACTCGGGCGAGCGAAGAAGGTGCTGACCGTCGGCGAGAAGGTGCTCCAGAACCTCCCGCTGCGTGGACGCCAGGCCGAGTGGTCGGCGCAGATCGAGACCAAGCGGGTCGAAGTCGAGCGAGCGCTCACCTACGTCGAGCTCTACGGGCTGTACACCGAGTGCGAAGCGATCTATCAGGTCGACAACCTCATGCGTACGTGGGGTGAGCTGAGCGACGCCGACCGCGCCGAGTTCAACTTCGACCCCCGCTCGGTCGACTGGCCGACGTACATCACCCAGGTCCACCTGCCCTCGATCGTGCAGCATGCACGCGTCAAGACGACCCCCGGTCCGGCACTCTCGACCGATCGCATGGCGCGCATGCGCAAGCAGGTGCTCGACCCCAAGCGTCAGGTCGTGGCGTTCGACCTCGAGAACACGCTGATCGCATCGAACGTGGTCGAGAGCTACTCATGGCTCGCCACACGCCGTCTCGACACCCCAGAGCGGGTCCGCTATTTCCTGCGCACGATCGCCGAGGGGCCGGGACTGTTGAAGCTCGACCGCGCCGACCGCACCGACTTCCTGCGCCACTTCTACCGCCGCTACGAAGACGCCCCCGTCGAACAGATCGAACGCGACGCCCGCGAGATGTTCGCCCAGATGATCATGACCAAGTCGTTCCCCGAGGGCTTGCGCCGCGTGCGACAGCACCGCGCGCTCGGGCATCGGACGATCCTGATCACCGGCGCGCTCAGTTTCAACGTCGAGGGTCTACGGCCGCTGTTCGACGAGATCGTCGCCGCCGAGATGTCGATCCGCTCCGACAACACGTACTCCGGCGAGATGGTGACCGTGCCGCCGACGGGCGAAGCACGAGCACAGATCCTGTTGGACTACTGCGAGGCAGAGGGCTTCGACCCCGACGAGTGCGTCGCCTACGCCGACTCGTCGTCGGACCTGCCGCTGTTCGAGGCCGTCGGCTTCCCTGTTGCCGTCAACCCCGAGACCCGACTGGCCGCGATCGCCCGCAAGCGCGGGTGGCTCGTCGAGCACTGGAGCAAGTCGCCCGGCGGCCCCCGACCGAAGCTCCCGATCGGGCCGCTGCTGTCGGAACGCGAACGTCGCCAACGCTTCGGGGCAGGGGCCAGCCGATGAAAGCACTCCAGGTCTCCCGGTCGGTGCCCAAGCTCGGCATGGCGCGGATCGCGTCGGCGATCTCGCCGATCACCGCCACCAAGCTCGGTCCGCTCGCCTACACGAGCGTCGACGAACCCGACCTTCCCGGCCCGGGCTGGCACCGAGTGCACACCCGCCTCGCAGGGATCTGCGGCTCCGACCTGTCGCTGGTGGAAGGACACGCATCGCTCTACTTCGAGGACGTGGTCTCGTTCCCGTTCGTGCCCGGCCACGAAGTGGTCGGCGAACTCGACGACGGCACCCGGGTGATCCTCGAACCAGTCCTCGGCCACGAGGCACGAGGTTTCGCTCCCCCGTTCCCCGGCGCCGCTCCCGGCGATGGCGACGACTACGCCCATCTCGCCACTGGACCGCTGGAACCTGGAATCCAAACCGGATTCTGCTGCTCGACCGGCGGCGGGTGGGCGCCGGAGTTCGTTGCCCACGAGTCGCAGCTCCACCGCATCGGCGACATGCCCGACGAACGCGCCGTACTCGTCGAACCGTTCGCCGGTGGCATCCACGCGGCGCTGCTCGCGGCACCCGTGGTCGCCGCCCGCCAGGACACCAGCCGCCCCGCAGTGGTGGCGGTACTCGGCGCCGGCACGATGGGCCTCGCCGCGATCGCCGGCCTGCGCCGCTATGTGCCCGACGTGACGATCATCGTGGGTGCCCGATACCCGCATCAACAGATGCTGGCCAAGGCCTACGGCGCCGACGTCGTCGTCGGGCCCGATGGGCTCCAGCGGGCGGTGCGCCGAGTAACGGGCTGTCACCTGATCGGCGACCACCTCAGCTCGGGAGCCCACGTGACAATCGACGCCGTCGGTACCAGCGCCACCGTCACCGACTCGCTGCGCATCACCCGGCCGCGTGGCCGCGTGGTGCTGCTCGGAATGCCAGCCGACGTGACCCTCGATCTGACGGGGCTGTGGCACCGCGAGACCGAACTCAAGGGCGCCTACACCTACGGCACCGAGCATCTTGCCGACGGCCGAACGGTTCGCACGTTCGACCTCGCCATCGAAACCGCCAACGCCGTCGAGGCCGAGCGGCTGCTCTCGGCCACCTATCCCCTGTCCGACCACGTCGACGCCATCGCCCACGCCGCCACCGCCGGCCGCCGCGGCGCCGTCAAGATTGCCTTCGACATGCGCCAAGGAGTCCCCCACCGTGCCTAGACCTGGTTTCGTACTCGACGTCGACAGGTCGACGCCGCCCACACTGTTCTGGCACGGGGAAGGCTTCCGCTTGGAGAAGCTGCCGGCCGACCGCAGCCGGGTGATCTACGCGCCGGAACCACACGACGCCATCGACGACGTCGACGGTGCGATCAGAACCTCGCTGCTGAATCCGATCGACATGGATCCGCTGCCGTCGCTGCTCTTCCCTGGCATGAAGCTGACCATCGCGTTCGACGACGTGTCGCTCCCCCTCCCGAAGATGCGCCGCCCCGACCTGCGCCAGCGGATCATCGAGCAGGTGTTGACGATGGCCGCCGACGCGGGAGTCGACGACGTGCACCTCATTGCGGCGCTCGCCCTGCACCGTCGGATGCACGAGTTCGAACTGCGTCACGCCCTCGGCGACCGCGTGTACGACGCGTTCGAGCCGCGTGGCCTGTTGTTCCAGCACGACGCGGAGGACCCCGACAACCTTGCCTTCCTCGGCACGACCGATCAGGGCGAGGAAATCGAGATCAACAAGCGTGCGGCGGAGTCCGACCTGCTGATCTACGTCAACATCAACCTCGTCGCCATGGACGGCGGCTGGAAGTCGACCGCCGTGGGCCTCGCGAGTTACCGATCGCTTCGCCACCACCACAACCCCACCACGATGGAGGCGTCGCACTCGTTCATGGACCAGCACGCCTCCGAGCTCCACAAGAGCACGTGGCGCATGGGCAAGGTCATGCGTGACCACGGCCCCAAGGTGTTCCAGATCGAGACGACGCTGAACACCGATACGTTCCCGCAGCCGTTCGAGTTCCTGGCCAAGCGTGAGTGGGAGTGGAATGCGAAGGATCGGGCGCTCTACCTCGCCACCGCCAAGTCAGTGGCCAAGGCGCCGCCGCGGATGGCCCGCAAGATCTTCCACGGCATCGAAGCTCCGCACCAGCTGACCAGCATCCAGTGCGGCGAGGTCGAGGCCGTCCACAAGATCACGACCCAGAACGTCTACGACCAGCAACTCGTCGAGGTCGAGGGGCAGACCGACATCCTCATGCTCGGGATCCCGTACATCTGCCCGTACAACGTGAACTCGATCATGAACCCGATCCTCGTGATGTGCACCGGGCTGGGCTACTTCTTCAACCTGTATCGGGGCAAGCCGCTCGTGCGTGAAGGGGGCGTGTTGATCCTCACGCATCCGACCACCAACGAGTTCCACCCGGTGCACCACCCGAGCTACATCGATTTCTTCGAAGAGGTGCTGGCCGACACCACCGACCCGCACGTGATGTCGCAGAAGTGGGAGAAGCAGTACGCCGAGGACGAGTGGTACAAACATCTGTACCGCACCACCAACGCCTACCACGGCGTGCACCCGTTCTACATGTGGTACTGGGGCAGCCATGCACTCAAGCACGTGGGCAAGGTGATCATCGTCGGCGGTGACGCCGCGACGGTGCGCAAGCTCGGCTTCACGCCGGCGTCGACGATGAACGATGCGCTCGAGATTGCGTCCGACACCGTCGGGCGTCATCCGACGATCACCCACATGAAGACCCCGCCGCTGATGCTCGCTGACGTGAAGTAGGGGCTACGACAATGGTCGACCGGAACCTGCAGCGGGCCCAACGGGCCGCCGGCGTCGCCGAGAACGCAGTGCGTCGCGCCACGACGCCACTGCGCAACTTCGGGTTCCCGTACCGCACTCCGACCGTTCCGCGCGGCGTCGAGGTGCCACCCGAGGTATCCGGGCTCGGCGCCCACTACGACACCGACTGGGCCCGGCGTCCGCTCGCATCGTCCGTGCGCAACGTGATCGTGGAGGGCCCGGTACGCCTGGCGGCCCGTGTGATCACGTCGCCGGAGGTCGTCGGCACCGACCGGCTCGCCGATCTCACCTCGCTCGAGGATCCACCGCCCGTCATCTTCGCCCCGAACCACCACAGCCACCTCGACACCGGTCTCATGATCTGCTCGGTCCCGGCCGCGTGGCGCCATAAGCTCGTCGTCGCCGCCGCTGCCGACTACTTCTTCGACAAGAAGTGGAAGGCGACCCTGTCGGCGCTGTCGCTGAACGCGATTCCCATCGATCGCGAACTCACCGGCAGGAAGTCGTCCGACCTCATCAAGGGCCTGGTCGACGACGGCTACAGCCTCGTCATCTACCCGGAAGGTGGGCGCTCCCCCGACGGCTGGGGACAGGACTTCAAGGGTGGGGCCGCCTACCTGTCGGCCCGCACCGGCGCACCGGTCGTGCCCGTGTTCATCGACGGCACCGGCGCCATCTTCGGCAAGGGCATGAAGCGGCCGAAGCCCGGGCGTACCAAGGTGGTCTTCGGTGCTCCGCTGCGCTCCGAGGAGGGCGAATCGACGCGCCGGTTCGGTGCCCGCATCGAGGCGGCCGTCACCACGCTCGGCGACGAGGCGATCACCGATTTCTGGACCGCCCGCCAGCGCGCCGCCGCCGGCACCAACCCGCCGCTCACGGGACCCGAACACGTTGGATGGCGTCGCGACTGGGCGTTGGCCGAACGGCGCAAGCTCGGTACCGCTGGGCTCCGTCGGCGCCAGCAAC
>JANPCI010000383.1:0-8356 GCA_031430875.1 Actinomycetes bacterium
ACATGCGCAACGGCAAGAACATCCGCGGCGTCCTCATCTACGACTGACACGAACCAAGGAGCATGATGTGAAGAGCCGCGCGGCAGTACTGCACGGGATCGGTCAGGAATGGCAGATCGAGGAGATCGAGGTCGACGCACCGAAGGCCGGTGAGGTGCTCGTCGAATGGAAGGCCGCGGGCCTGTGCCACTCCGATGAGCACCTGATCACCGGTGACATGGTGCCGCCCGAGGAGGCATGGCCGCTGATGGGGATCGAGGAGTTCTGGCCCATTGTCGGCGGGCACGAAGGTGCCGGTGTCGTCGTCGAGGTCGGCCCGGGCGTCAAGAGCGTCACAGCTGGTGATCACGTGTCGGCGTCGTTCATCCCCTCGTGCGGTCGGTGCCGATACTGCTCGACCGGGCGTCAGAACCTGTGCGACGCCGGTGCCGGGGCGTTCCTCAAAGGGATGATCACCGACGGCACGAGTCGCCATCGGCTCGCGGGCGGTGGGCCTGAGCTGTCGCTGTTCGCCAAGCTCGGCACGTTCTCGCAGTACTCGTGCGTGTCCGAGGACCAGGTCATCAAGGTCGACACCGACTTCCCACTCGAGGCGGTTGCGCTCGTTTCGTGCGGCGTGGCGACCGGATGGGGTTCCGCGACCAACCGGGCCGCCGTGACCACTGGCGACACGGTCGTCGTGGTCGGCATCGGTGGGATCGGGATCAACGCGGTGCAGGGCGCGGCGATGGCCGGGGCCCGCCACGTGATCGCTGTCGATCCGATCGAGTTCAAGCGCGAGAAGGCAATGGAGTTCGGAGCCACCCACACGTTTTCCTCGATGGAGGAGGCATTCCCGAGCGTGATGCAGATGACCGACGGCATGATGGCAGACAAGGTGATCATGACTCCCGGCGTGATGTACGGCGAGCTGATGGCACTCGGCACACAACTCGCCGGCAAGGGCGGCACGATCGTCGTGACCGGCGTTGCCCCGATGACCCAGACCGAGTCGTCGGTGAACCTGTTCGAACTCGCGATGTGGAACAAGGAGATCAAGGGCACGATCTTCGGCTCGCTGAACCCCCGATCCGACATCCCCAAATTGCTCAACCTGTACCGCGACGGCCAGCTCAAGCTCGATGAACTGATCACCAACCGCTACACCCTCGACGAGATCAACGATGGGTATCAGGCGATGCGCGACGGATCGAACATCCGCGGCGTCGTCGTCCACGGCTGACCCCGCACGTCCCACCCGTGACACTCAGTGAATCGTGGTGGTACGCTGCGCCCATGAGTGACACCTCAGTGGTCAAGGTGGGTCCGAAGGGACGGATCGTGATCCCCGTGGCGCTCCGCCATCGATACGGGTTGGCCGAGGGCGATGAACTCGTCCTTGTTGCCGAGTCCCATGGGATTCGGCTGATCGACCGCGGTCACCTCATCGACGAACTCGACGGCCTACTTGCTGGCGGAATTGATCTCGTCGACGAACTGATCACCGAGCGTCGTGCCGATGCCGGTGCCGACCGATCGGCCTGACCGGGGAACATGACGGTTCTGCTCGACGCATCAGCCGTGCTGGCCTTCCTGCAGGGTGAGCGGGGCGCGCAGGTGATCCGGCCGCTGCTCGGTGAGGCGCTCGTGTTGTCGGTCAACTGGTCGGAGGTCCTCCAGAAGGTCACCCACCGCTCCGACCGCTCCGCTGGTGAGGTCGCCGCGATGCTGGTTGCCGTGGGCGTCGAGGTCGAGCCGCTGTGGCGTGGCGATGCCGAGCGGGCAGCCGAGCTGTGGACGGCGTGGCCGCACTTGTCGCTTGCCGATCGCTGCTGTCTCGCCGCGGCCGAACGCCTCGATGTGACGGTGTACACCGCCGACGGCGAGTGGGCGTCGCTCGAGTCGAGTGTTCAGGTCGAGCTGATCCGTTGAGATCCGCCGGCTCTGGCTAGGTTCGACGCCGACGTGAATGCCATGACCAAACCCTCCAGCGCCCCGACCCCACCCGCCAAGCTCGTGGCGGCGATCGGTTCGACTGTCGTCGGCCGTCGCCGGGAGATCGAGCTTGTGGTTGCCGCACTCGTGGCCGATCGCCACGTCGTCATCGAGGGTCCACCGGGTACTGGAAAGTCGACGCTGTTGCGATCGGTCGCCCACGAGCTCGGTGTCGGCTTCGAGTTCGTGGAAGGCAACGCTGAGCTCACACCGTCACGCCTCATCGGGCACTTCGACCCGGCCCGCGTGCTCACCGACGGCTACGACGCAGATGTGTTCGTCGACGGCCCGTTGGCGGCGGCGCTGCGCGAAGGCTCGCTGCTCTACGTGGAGGAGATCAACCGCGTGCCGGAGGAGACGCTCAACGTGCTCATCACCGTGATGAGCGAGGGTGAACTGCACGTTCCTCGGCTCGGCCGACTGGCTGCCGCTCCTGGCTTCCGACTGGTCGCCGCGATGAATCCGTTCGACGCAATCGGCACAGCTCGCATTTCCGGAGCGGTGTACGACCGGGTGTGTCGCCTCGCCGTCGACTACCAGACCGCAACGGATGAGCGGCTGATCACCGAGCGCGCCGCCGGTGTGGCCGACCTCGATCCGGAGTGGGTCGCCAAGGTGGTCGAGCTCGTCCGTCGCACACGTTCGCACGCCGATCTGCGTGTGGGCTCGTCGGTTCGCGGTGCTATCGACATGTGCGCGGTCGCCGCGTCGCTTGCCGCTGTCCGCGATTCGTCGGTTGCCGCAGGTGACGTGTCGCTCGATGCGGCGCTCGTTGCGCTCTCGGGCCGCGTTCGTCTGCGCGAGGGCACAACTCGATCAACCGAGGACATCGTTCGGGAACTCTGGCTCGAGGTGTTCGGTCGCAATGACGACGACGGGTCGAAGACGGGAAAAGTGGGCGCCCCGAACGGGGCGACGACGGCCAACTGAACGCCCCGCCCCCAGCGAAGGAGGGTGACGAGGCTGACGACGAGGTCAACAAGGCGCGCCGCAAGACCACCTCGCGCCGCGCGCTCGAACAGCAGCCGCGATTTGATGAGATTTCGCCCGAGGTCGGCGAACTCGACGATGACGCCGTCGAGTCGGCAATGGAGGAGAACCCCGACGACACGCTTGCACTGCTCGCAGATCTGACCGGGGCCACCGATCCGAAGTTGCGCGAGCTGGCGCGACGCCTCGCCGGGCGGCTCTTCCTCGACCTCTCGCGACGCGGGCCGGCAGCTCCCCGGGGCGTCGGACAGCTTCGGACGCAGCGGTACCGGCCCGATGGCGGCGATCTCGATCTCGATGCGAGCCTCGACGCCCTTGTCACCGCACGCGCTCAGCGAAGCGCCGTCGACCCCGACGACCTGCGGGTCCGTGCGTGGTCGACTCCGGGTACGGCGATCTGCCTGCTGGTGGACCGCAGCGGATCGATGACCGGTCGTCCGCTCGCCACCGCTGCGGTCAGTGCGGCCGCCGTTGCCTGGCGGAGTCCCGAGGATTACTCGGTGCTCTCGTTCGGCAAGGACGTCGTTGCCGCCAAGTCGCAGGATGTCCCCAAGTCGAACGAGCGCGTGATCGATTCGGTCCTCGCGCTTCGTGGATTCGGCACCACCGACGTGGCGGGGGCACTGATCGCAGCCGCCGATCAGCTGTCGCGTTCACGAGCCGGCCGCAAGATCACGATCCTGCTCTCGGACTGTCGGGCGACCACCCCCGGCGACGTGGTGGGAGCTGCACGCCGACTCGACGAACTCGTCATCGTGGCTCCGGAATCGGATGACGTCGAAGCTCGTGAGCTGGCCGACCTGACCGGAGCACGGTTCACGACCGTGTCAGGTCCGTCCGATGCCGCTACGGCCCTCGCCCGCGTCCTCGACACCTGAACGATCTCACAAAAGGGGTCTGACCCCTGTTGTGGGGTCAGCAGGAGATGTTCTTGTCGGGGACGATGCCGAAGATGTTCTCGTCGGCGATCACCGGCGGCAGGGTCGTGGCGGTCGGCGGCGCCGCCGTGTCTCCGGGTGCCGCGGTGATCGTCGGTGACGTCGAGTCCGCTACGTCGGGGGCCGTCGGCGCAGTGGTGTCGAAGACCTGATCGGGGATCTCGGCGAGCGTGGTTTCGCCGCGGAACACCGACAGGATCGCCTGCATGTTGTCGCCATTGATCGCGGGGACGAGCACGGCATTGCCCTGGATCGTTCGCGGGGTCGCTTCGATCTGATACGTCGTAATCGCGGTCGGATCGACGCCGCTCAGGACACCCGCGAACTCGAGCATCTTGCGTGGCGTGAGGTCTTCGTCGGTGACGATGTATTCCGACACCGTCTGGATGAGCCCGCCTGCCACATCAGGGTTGTATGCCCCCTTCGACAAAAGGCGCGACACGGTGCGCTTCAAGAAGTCCTGCTGGCGTGAGATGCGGCCGAGATCGGAGGTGGGGTCCTTCTTCCAATCGCCGTTCGCGTCGAGGTACTCGAGCTTGCGTGAACGCACATATGCCAGTGCATGGTCGCCGGTGAACGTGTAGCAGCCGGCCTCGGGCACATTGAGTCCCGTGTTCGGATCACGCACCGGGTAGGGAAGCGGTACGGCCACCCCGTCGACGGCCGAAACGAGCTCCTGGAATGCACAGAAATCGACCTGGACGAAGTGGTCGGTGCCGATCCCGAAGTTCTGGTAGATCGTGTCGATCAGCTTCTGCGGGTTGTCACGTTCGTAGGCCTCGTTGATCCGGCCCTTGCGCGAGGATCCGGCGATGTCGACGAACAGGTCGCGAGGGAACGACAGCACCGCAACCTGTGATGTCGCGGGATTGACGCGCCACATCATGATCGTGTCGCTGCGTTCGCCGAAGCTGCTGCGATCGCCGAACGCAGGCGCATAGGGAGAGTCGGGGTCGACGCAGGCGTTGTTGTCGGCCCCGGTGATCAGGAAGTTCTTGGCACCCGGTTCGGCCGGTGGAAACGTCTCTGGTGGAGCCGACTGCGCAGCGCCGACCTCTGCGTCTTCGGTGACAGCTGCCGGCACGGTGGTGGCCTGTGCGGGGTCGATGATGGTCGGTGCGATGTTTCGGTCCTCGATCACTCGCTGGCCGGCGTAGAGGCCGCCGGCCGCGCCGAACGAAACAAGCGCGAGCGCGAAGACCGCAGCAATCGTGATGCGTTGCGGCCACGTTCGCCTGGCCCGCGGCGCGGGCTCGCTTGCTACTGGCTCGTCCGACATGACGAGTGGACGTTATCTGCCGGAGACCCTGCGGGGAGGTCGGTCGCTCAGGGCGTGACGTTCAGGGCGTGACGACGACGACGGTGCCGATGTCGGCCCAGTTCCACATCCAGATCGCATCGTCGGCCGCCTGGCGCACGCAGCCTCCGGAGAGCGCTTGGCCGAGTTGCGCGATCGACTGGACGGGGTTCCCGTACTGGTACGGGATGTCGTGGAAGCCGATGTTCCCGCCGTTGCCACCCGTGGCGAAGCGAATCATGTATCCCCACGTGATCGACGGGTTGTTGATGGCGAAGGTGAATCGGGAACGCGACCACACTTGGTACACGCCGGGGCTCGGGTGGAGCGGGTCCTGTCGGCCCGACACCCGATGGGCCTTGATGACCACGTTGTTGTCGTCGATCGCCCAGACCGTCTGCTGCGACTTTGAATACACGGCCCGTCGCCCGGATCCGGAGTTGGCAGGCAGGAGGAACGGATCCCCCGCGGCCGCGTCCGCCGGTGGTAGCGGCGGCGGCGTGATCTGCAGCTGCGTGCCGCGTACGGGGGTTTGGCCACCGGCCACCGCTGGGCCGCCCAGCGGCGCAGGCGTGAGTTGCGCGGCTGGGATCGTGGTCGTGGTCGAGGTGTCCGTGGGTGCGACGGTGGTCGTGGTCGAAGGCTCGGTCGGGGTGTCCTGGGCGAGCGCAGGCGCGCTCAACAGGAGCACGCACGCACACGCTGCCGCCGACAATCCCAACTTCGCTGGCACGATCCGCGAGACTAACCAAGCCGAGCGGCGACGCGGGTCACGCCATTGGGTCCGACCTCAGGGTTCGTCGGCGAGGGTGACCTCGACGGCCAAGGCGTGTCCCTCGAGGACCGTCAGCGATTTGATCGACCCGGCGTCGAGCAGATCGGCACGACCTGACTCGAGTGCTGCATGGAGTTCGGCCGGTGCGGTGATCACGAGTGTGTCGACGACGGCACGTTGGCTGCGCTTGGCTTCGGTCTTGGCTCGGCGTACCTGGGTCAACACCTCGATCGTGGCGTCGACGAGCGCCGGGTCGCCGAATGCGTCATCGGTGTCCGCAGAGCGTGTGGGCCACGGCGCCACGTGGATACTCGATTCATTCCACCAACTCCATGCCTCTTCGCTCGCGAACGGCAGGGTCGGCGCCAACAGTCGCTGGATCGTGCTGAGTGCCGCCCGCAGCGCGCGCGTGGCCGAGTCGGCGGCGTCGGGCCGGATTTCGTCGTAGGTGCGGCCCTTGACGAGTTCGACGTAGTTGTCGCAGAACCACCAGAAGAACGCCTCGGTGCGCTCGAGTGCGCGGGCGTAGTCGAACGCGTTGAAGGCCTCGGTCGCCTCGACGATGACATCGTCGAGTTTGGCGAGCATCGATCGGTCGATCAGGTCGGTGACACCGTCATCGAGCGACCGGTCGCCCGTCGGGGCGCCGAATTGCAGCACGAACTTGGTGACGTTGAGCAGCTTGTTCGCGAGCTTTCGGCCGACCTTCATCTGATCTTCGCTGTAGGCCGTATCGACGCCCGGCCGGCCAGACCCCGCCCAGTAGCGGACGGCATCGGTGCCGTAGGTTTCGAAGAGATCGAGCGGCGTGACCACGTTGCCCTTCGACTTCGACATCTTCTTGCGGTCGGGGTCGAGAATCCAGCCCGACAGCGCAGCGTGACTCCACGGGGCGCACCCGAACTCGTGGTGGCTGCGCGTGATGGTGGAGAACAGCCAGGTGCGGATGATGTCGTGGGCTTGCGGTCGCATGTCCATCGGGAAGACGTGCTCGAACAGGTCGTTGTCCTCCTCCCAGCGTCCGGCGATCTGCGGTGTGAGCGACGACGTCGCCCACGTGTCGAGAATGTCGGGGTCGCCGGCGAACCCACCCGGCTCTCCGCGCTGGTTCTCGGTGTAGCCCGCGGGCACGTCGGTCGACGGGTCGATTGGCAGGAGCGATTCGTCCGGGAGGAGTGGCTCGTCGTAGCGGGGTTCGCCGTGCTCGTCGAGTGCGTACCAGATGGGGATCGGCACGCCGAAGAATCGTTGGCGGCTCACGAGCCAATCGCCATTGAGTCCCTCGACCCAATTCTGATAGCGGTGTTGCATGTGGGCGGGATGCCACGTGACCTCGTCGCCGCGAGTAACGAGTGCGGCGCGTAGGTCGGGGTCGCGCCCTCCGTTGCGGATGTACCACTGACGTGACGTGACGATCTCGAGCGGGCGATCGCCGCGTTCGTAGAACTTGACCGGATGTTGGATGCCGCGCGGCTCGCCGACCAGGAGCTCGGCCCCGATGAGCTGTTCGACCACCTTCGTCTGGGCCTGCTTGACGGTGAGCCCGGCTATGGACGCGTAGGCGTCGACATCGACGTCGTGTGGAGCGTCGGCGAGGATGCGTCCGTCGCGCCCGATGATGGCGCGCATCGGCAAGTTCAGCTCGCGCCACCACGTGACGTCGGTGGTGTCGCCGAACGTACAGATCATCGCGATGCCGGTGCCCTTGTCGGGCTGGGCCAGTTCGTGTGCGAGGATCGGCACCTCGACGCCGTAGAGCGGCGTGCGCACCATCGTGCCGAACAGCGGTTGGTACCGGTCGTCGTCGGGGTGCGCGACCAGCGCAACGCAGGCGGCGAGCAGCTCGGGCCGAGTGGTGTCGATCTCGATGGCACCGTTGCCGTCCGACCGTGTGAACGGAATCTTGTGGTAGGCGCCCGGACGGTCGCGGTCCTCCATCTCGGCCTGGGCAACCGCCGTTCGGAAATCGATGTCCCACAGCGTGGGCGCTTCTTGGCTGTACGCCTCGCCGCGAGTGACGTTGCGGAGGAATGCACGCTGGCTGGCGCGCCTCGACCGCTCGTCGATGGTGGCGTACTGATAGTTCCAGTCGACCGACAGGCCGAGCCGCTTGAGCAGATCACCGAAGACCTGCTCGTCGAGTTCGACGAGTTCGTCGCACAACTCGAGAAAGTTGGGGCGCGAGATCGGCACGGCATGGTGGTTCTTCGGTGGGTCGCCGCGGAACGGGGGATCGAAGCCCTCGACGTAGTGCTGCGTCGGGTCGCAGCGCACGCCGTAGTAGTTCTGCACGCGACGTTCGGTGGGCAGGCCGTTGTCGTCCCATCCCATCGGATAGAAAACTGCCTTGCCCGACATGCGCTGGAACCGGGCGATGATGTC
>JANPCI010000384.1:0-9025 GCA_031430875.1 Actinomycetes bacterium
GTCGCCGAAGCGGTCCATCCAGGCGGTCGCGACGGCGGCCGAGAGCGCCGAACCGCTGCATGCCACGATCCGAAGTGACGAGGTGTCGCGATCGTGAGTGTCCGCCGCCAGGATTCGCTGGAGCATCACCGGCACGACGGCGAGCACGCTCGCTCTTTCTGCCTCGATCGCATCGAGCGTTGCGTCGACCGTGAAGCGGCGCACGAGCACCGCTGTCGATCCGGTGGCGGCTGCAATCGTGAGTTGTGCGAGCCCCCAGGCGTGGAAGAGCGGTGTCGGGATCGCCGCGATGTCGCCGGCCCGGTAGGGCACGCGTTCGAGGACCCCCAGCGCCGACGACAAGCCCGCGGGTCGACCTGAATGGCGGGCTCCCTTCGGGGTGCCGGTCGTGCCCGAGGTCAGCAACACGGGGGCGATCGGTCGGCTCGGCAGGAGCGGTCGAGACGCCGCGAAGTCGCGGATGTCGGCGATCGATCGGTGTGCGTTGTTCTCACCGTCGGCGATCACCACGTGACCACTGAAGCCGGACGCCTCCACGACGGGCAGCAACTCGCTGTCGCACACGATCGCTCGGACACCTTCGCGTCGAAGTACCTCCCCGAGTTGTGGGCCGGCGAACCCGGTGTTCAGGTAGACGCAGGTGAGCCCCGCCTTCGCCGTGGCGATCGAGACCTCGACGAAGTCGCGGTGGTTGAAGCACAGCACGCCGAGGTGGTCGCCCCCGGCGAGTCCGAGTGAACGGAACCCCCGCGCGAGTGCCGACGAGTTGTGATCGAGGTCGCCATAGGTGACCGAACCACGATCGTCGACCACCGCGGCGCGGCGCGGGTGGCGCACCGCGGATGCGGTGTAGAGGGCAGCCAGTGTCGGCCCCCAGCGCGTCAGTGCGGCGGCGGTCGCAGCAATCTGCGCCGGGTCGAGCCAGCCCAGGCGGCGGGCAAGTCGGAGATTGTCGGTGACGGCCACGCCACCCAGTCTTGCTGATGCGGGCGATGACCTCAGCCGGCGACGCCGGAGCCCACAGAATGGTCGTTCGCGTGTTGGTGCAACGCTTGGGCTTCCTCATGGGTGACGGGGGCCAGGTCGAAGGTGACCTTGTCGATCGTGCCGGTGAACTCGTACGGCGCGTGATCCTCGTAGTCGAGGTCGACGACGAGCCCGTTGTCGCGACCGATGTCCAGACCGGCGTACGACGTGAACGCGATCGGCACCGTGTGTGCCATCGTGCCCTCACCGATCTGGGTGTCGTCGACCCACAACGTGACGTTGCCACCCGATCCCGGCTTGAGTTCGTCGGCTTCGAACAGCATCTTGAGCGTGATCTTGCCGGTCGGGATCGGTGTGTCGGACACCTGCTTGTACTGCTCGACGCCGAGGAAGGAGTAGGTGTGGATGAGCTTGCCGTCACCGTCGACCCACAGCGCGAAGCCACCGATGAAATCGGCGTGGGCGACGAGCACTCCTTGGGCGCCGGTCTCCGGCACCTCGACCTCGGCCTCGATCGAGTACGACCGGCCGTAGATGCGCGGGATCATGCCGCGCTGGACGTTCTGCACGTCACCGGCGAACGGGAACCGGGTCTGCGTCGGCATCGGCGGCAGGATCCCGTAGATCACCGACAGCCCGCCCATCAGCGGCAGCACCCTGTTGCGTTCCGCCTCGCTCCACCACAACTCCTGCAACTCCAGCACCTTGTGGGGGTGATCGGCGGCAATGTCGTGGGCCTGCGAGAAGTCGGTCGTGAGGTCGTAGAGCTCCCAGCCGATGTCGCGGTCGGGGTCCCAATCGGAATCGGGTCCGAATGCGGCGAGTGTTGCGGGGGACACGTCCCACGGGAGACGCTCGGGTCGTGACGCGGCCCACCAACCGTCCTTGTACATCCCGCGGCTGCCGAACATCTCGAAGAACTGCTGGGTGTGCTCCTCGGGTGCTGCTTCGTCGTTGAACGAGTAAAGGAAGCTGGTGCCGTCCATCGGCTCCTGGGCGATGCCGTCGACGAAGTCTGGCTCCGGGATGCCCGCCGCTTGCAGGATCGTGGGGCCGACGTCGATGACGTGCGTGAATTGCGTGCGGACGTCTGCGTCGGGAGCGATGCTCGCGGGCCACGACACGACCATCGGGTCGCGGGTGCCGCCGAGGTGGCTGGCGGTCTGCTTGCCGTACTTGAACGGGGTGTTGCAGGCGTGCGCCCAGGCGCCGGCGAAGTGCGGCGCGGTGTGGACGCCGCCGAGTTCCTCGATGCCGCCGTACTGTTCGATGAGTGCCATCTGCTGGTCGGGGTCGAGCACGAGTCCGTTGAGGAACGTGAGTTCGTTGAACGAACCCGTGACGGTGCCCTCCATCGAGGCGCCGTTGTCACCCCAGATGTAGATGACGAGCGTGTTGTCGAGGTCACCTATCTTCTCGACCTCGTCGATGAGGCGGCCGATGTTCCAGTCGGCGTTCTCCGAGTAGCCGGCGAACACCTCCATCTGGCGGGCGTAGAGCTTCTTCTCGCTGTCGGTCAGCGTGTCCCAGGCCGGGAAGAAGTCGGGGCGCTCGGTGAGCTCGGTGTCCTGCGGGACCACGCCGAGTTCCTTCTGGCGGGCGAGGGTTTTCTCGCGTAGGGC
Source organism: Actinomycetes bacterium (assembly GCA_031430875.1). Classification (GTDB taxonomy): domain Bacteria; phylum Actinomycetota; class Acidimicrobiia; order Acidimicrobiales; family Ilumatobacteraceae; genus Sva-07. The sequence goes on from JANPCI010000384.1 coordinate 2,610, forward strand.
GTCCCAGCCGTCGTCGAACTGGCCCTTGTACTTGTCGGCCCAGTCGTTGGCCACATGGTGCGGGGCGTGGCTGCAGCCGGTCGAATAGAACATCATCCACGGCTTGTGGGCGTCCTGCGCGCGGACAGCGTGGAGCCACTCGACCGCCTTGTCGGTGATGTCGTCGGGGAAGTAGTACTGCGAGCCGTCGTCGTTGGTCGGCACACCGACGATCGAGTCGTCGAGCGTGATGACCGGGTCGTACTGGCCGGCGGCGCCGCTGAGGAAGCCCCACCAGTGGTCGAATCCCCACGACTTGGGCCAGTGGTCGAACGGGCCGGCCGCGCCCTGCACGTTGTCGGGCGTGAGGTGCCACTTGCCGAACCCGCTCGTGACGTAGCCGTTGTCGCGCAGGATGCGCGGGAAGGCAGCGCACGAACGCGGCTTGTTGGCGCTGTAGCCGGGGAACGGCCCGGGGTACTCGGCGATCGACCCGAACCCGACACGGTGCTGGTTGCGCCCGGTGAGCAGCGCCGCACGTGTCGGCGAGCAGACGGCGGTCACGTGGAAGCGGTTGTAGGTGACGCCCATCTCGCCGATGCGGGTGAAGTTCGGTGTGGCGACGGGGCCGCCGAACGTGTTGGGAGTGCCGTAGCCGGCGTCGTCGATCAAGACGAGCAGCACGTTCGGCGCGCCGGCGGGCGCGGCCGGGCCGGGGATCATCGACCAGTCGGCGACGGAGTCCTTCATCGTGCGCCCGGCGACTCCGGCGAACGTCTTGTCGGGGATGGGGAGACGGGAGCGGTCGGGGGTGAACTTGCCGGCAGCCTCGGCGAGTGCGGACTTCAGGTCCGCCAGACCATCCATCTGGGCGACCGAATGGGCAGGGGTGCCCGAGAGGGCCCGCTCGGCGACGAGTCGGTCGGCGGGGTCGATGAAGGCGATGACCACCGCCGCTCCGGCGGGCAGCTTCTCGCCGAGGTTCTCCTCGAGGCCGGCATCGACCTTCTTCTTGGTGAACTTGCCGACGATCCCACCCACGGCACCGCCCACGACGACGGCGCCGAGCATCACCGGGTTGAACAGCCCGACCAGCACGCCGACCCCACCACCCCACTCGAGCCCCTTGCGGCCGAGGTTGTCGGCGGTGTGCGTGACCTTCACCTGGCCGTCGGCGGCGTGCTCGACGAGGATGATGCCGTCGGACTTCACGGTCTTGTCGGCGACCGCCGCCGCCAGCTTGTCGAAGTCCTGCTGGGCCGCCTCGACCGACGGGTACGGGGCCATCAACAGTTCGAACGAATCACTCATCGGGTGTCTCCTTGGGACGTGAGGTAGGCAACAATCGTGCCATCCCCGGAGTCGGGCCTCCTCACCCGAGTCGGGGGATATGCCGAGCCAACAGTGCTCGCCACCCGGCCGATGAGAGGTGAGCGCACCAGTTGCACCCAGATCTCATCGCAACGCCGTGCGGGTGGATCGGATCAGGCAAACGCCCGCCGGTGGTGTGATGATGACGAGATGACCGATTCATCCCCGCGCCTCATGGAAGTCGACCGGGCGATCGCCGCCGAACCGGCCGTGATCTTCGACGTGCTCCGCAGCCCCGCCGGGCACGTCGCCATCGACGCGTCGGGAATGTTGATGTCGGCCGAGGGCGATCCAGCCGGTGCGGTGGGCGACCGGTTCGTGGTGCACATGGACCGCGACTCGTTGCGTGACTTCGACCTGGGCGAGTACGACGTGACGGTGGTCATCGAAACCTACGAGGCGAATCGTGAGATCGCTTGGTCGATCGACGGCTCGATGCAGCCCCCCATCGGCCACATTTACGGCTACCGTCTCGAGCCGATCGACGGCGGCACGCTGGTGACCTCGTACTACGACTGGTCGAACATCCACGAAAGCTACGAGGCAATGGCCGAAGCGATCTTCCCGGTGATCTCCGAGACGAACCTTCGCGCCACGTTGGGGATCCTCGCCCGCACGGTTGCGCCGGGTCGCAGTCGTCCGGGGGCCTGATCGATTCCTTCGACAGACTCAGTCGAGAACGACGGGTGGGGTCGATTCGCTGAGACGGTTCCAGACGTCGGCGTCGGCCATCCCCATGATTGCGGTGCGCACTGCCGGCGGGTAGTGCATGTTGGGGAGTGACTCGTCGAACGCCGGCTGCGCCACGGCCTCATCGGGACGCTCGAACCCGGCGGGATTCGTGAGCCGCTCGAGTTCGTCGGGCGAGATCCCGCACAGGCCCTGTACCTCAGGGTCGATCCACTGGCGCTCGTCGATGTCGCGTCCGGTGCACACCTCGAGGCTGAGCCCCTCCAACCCGGCGAAGTAGATCGACTGGATCATGCCGTGGTCGAGCGGGCCGAGCACCTGGATGCCGTGGCTGCGGATGCGGTCGCGCATCGTGAGCACCTCGTCGATCGAGTCGACGTTGAAGGCCACGTGCTGCATCGTGCCGGCCGTCACCGGGTCGCCGGCGTTGCCCGAGTGCGTGACGCCCCACTGTGGTTCGGTCGGGTTGCCGGGGGTCTGCACGAAGGCGATGTAGCTGTCGCCTGCGAGTTCGACGAATCCGTGGAACGTGTTGGCGACGCCGTGCATCCAGTACAGCGCTCGAGTCGGGCAGCCGAGCACTTCGGCGAAGAACGTGAGCTGCGCCTTCATGTCGGCGGTCGAGATCGCGAGATGGTTGACCCCGTTCGGATGCAGGTCGGGCGCCGGCTTCGCTCCCGTGTCGCTGTACAGCCGGAGTGCTGCTTGTGGTTGCTCGGTCACGCTCATCCCCCCAGTCCACCACACCCCGACACCCACCGCGATGAGCGAAGCGCCCCGTATCCGGGGGTTTCGCTCATCGTGGACGGGTTGGAGTGTGGTGGACTCTGCGGATGGCTGATCAGAGGATGACCGAGTCGGAACGCCAGGATTTCCTGGCCGGGTTGCACGTGGGGGTGTTGGGGATCGAGCGCGCCGATGGGCCACCGCTCGTTCTGCCTGTCTGGTACTCGTACGAACCCGGGGGCGACGTGGTGGTGCTGACGACGGGATCGTCACTCAAGGGCAGGCTCGTCACGGCGGCGGGGCGAGCGTCGCTGTGCGCACAACAGGAGGCGTTGCCCTACAGGTACGTGTCGGTGGAGGGCCCGGTCGAGATCGACCCGCTCGGCACCGACGCCCACGCCGCCGTGGAACCCATGGCGATCCGATACCTTGGCGAAGAGATGGGTCGGGGTTATGCGGCCAATGGTTCGGCGCCCGACGAGATCCGGATTCGCCTGAGGCCCGAGCGCTGGTACTCCGTCGACTACGCCAAGACCTGACCGACCCCCCTTCTTGTTTGCGTGGCACTTCTGTTGGGGCGGCCCAACCAGAGTGTCACGCAAACGGCAGTGGGGGAGAGAGGGGAGTGGCGTCAGGTGAAGCCGGGGGCGTGAAGTGGCCAGGGGGCGGCCTGCTCGAAGATGCGCGCGAGGCGCAGGCAGATGTCTTCGCGGTGACGTCGTGCGGTGATCATCAGCCCGATCGGGAGGCCGTCTGCGGTGAGCCCAGCCGGCACGGTGATCGCCGGCAGGTTGGCGACGTTGGCGAACATCGTCAGCAACGCTGCCGTACCGCCGTGACATCGCTGCCCTCCGATCTCCGTCGGCATCGGGCCCTCGGCTGCGAATGGCGGGCACGGATTGGTCGGCGTGATCAGCACATCGATGTCGTCGAACAGTTCGGCGACCTGCATCTCGAGGCCGTGGCGTGCAGCCTCGACCTTCGCGAACTGCGGCAGTGTCACGTCCTTGTTGCGCCGCCAGCCGCGGACGACCGACGGGTCGAGTTCGTCGAGGCGATCCTCCCAGTCGGCGGGTACGTCGACGAACTGGTCGGCCGACTCCATGAATGCATAGATGCGGATGAAGTCGTCGATCTGTACGTCGAGGCCGGCGTCGACCAGATCGGCAGCCTCGATCAGCGTGTTGCTCGCCCGGTGGGTGATCGACTCGACCTCGGGATCCATCGTGACGAAGCCGAGGTCGGCCGACCACGCGGCGCGCAGCCCGGCGACGTCGAGGTTGTCGATCGCGTCGAGGTAGCTGATGCCCGGCGCGGGGACCGACGTGCGGTCACGCATGTCGGGGCCGACGGCGAGGTCGAAGAGCAGCGCCGTGTCGGCGATGGTGGTGGCGAGCGCGAAGTTGACGGCGTTCTGCGCGTGGCGGGTGACGCCGAAGGTGGGGATCCGGCCATAGGTCGGCTTGAGGCCGGGGAGCCCGCAATTGGCGGCCGGCCCGCGGATCGATCCGCCACCGTCGCTGGCCGTCCCGAACGGGATCGCTCCTGCGGCGATCGAGGCTGCGGTTCCGCCGCTCGATCCGCCCGGGGTGCGTTCCGTGTTCCAGGGGTTGCGGGTCACGCCGTGGAGCGGGCTGGCGGTGTAGCCGAATGCGCCGAACTCGGGTGCGGCGGTCTTGCCGATCGGGATCGCTCCGGCGGCGCGGAAGCGGGCGACGTGGATGTCGTCGCGCTCGGCCGGCGCGGCGTCGGCGTACCAGCGTGATCCGCGGGTGGTGGGCATGCCGGTGCAGTCCTCGAGGTCTTTCACGCCGAACGGCACCCCGGCGAGCGGCCCGAGTGGTTCACCGGATCGGCGGGCGCGGTCGACCTCGTCGGCAGCGGCGAGCGCACCCGCGGCGTCGACGTAGACGAACGCGTTCAGTGCGTCCTGCGTCGCCGCGACCCGGTCGAGCGACTCCTGCACCGCCTCCCGCGCCGACATCTCCCCGCTGCGTATCCGCCCCGCCGTCATCCGAACGTCCATCGCCCAATGGTACGCACCCACCCCAATTCCAGTTTGCGTGACAGTTCTGTTGGGACGGGCCAACAGAACTGTCACGCAAACAGGGAGAGAGGAGGAGGGGTCAGCGAGGGCGGGCGAGGCCGACGTGGAGGGCGGAGGTCGGGACCACCCGGAAGACCTCAGCGTGGGTTGCGGCGTCGGTGGCGTTCGCTCGTTCGTAGCGATCCATCGCCTTGTGCAAGCCCACGAGGTCGTCGGCGGTGAACTGCGCCCGATAGCAATCGAGCGCGGCGTGTCGCTCAGCCTGCACGCGTGAGGTGTCGACGATGTCGTTCGGCTCGACGGTGAAGTAGTAGGCGATCCCCGCCACCCCGAATGCTTGATCTCCCGACTCCCGACGGACCCGCGGAAGGCCGCTCAACAGCACTGCCTCACTCACGGCCGCGGCGGTGATCAGGTGATCCTGATGGGACTCGTCGGGGAGTGCGGGATCGATCGTCAGCACCAGGTCGGGTCGGAACTCGCGGATCAGATCGATGATCTGGTCGCGCAGCGCCACACGATCGAGTCCGGCAGCGTCGGGCCAGTCGAGGTCGACGAAGCGGGTGACGCCGACGATTGCGCCGGCCTCCCTCGCTTCGTCGAAGAGCTGGCGCCGGGCGACATCGTCGGCGAGGTCGGCGTCGAGCACGCCGGCCATGTCGTCGGTGACCGTCACGTAGCAGACCTCGGCGCCCGCTCGGGCGAGCAGGGTCAATGTGCCGGCGCATCCGATGTCGTTGTCGTCGTAGTGCGGCTGCACCGCCAACACCCGACGAGCGTCGAGGATCCCCATCTCCCCGACCGTACCCGCCCACCCCATCCTCCCCATTTGTGTTTGCGTTGCAGTTCGGTTGGGACGGGCCAACAGGAGTGCAACGCAAACGGGGTGGGGGGGGATGATGCAAACGGGTTGGGGGAGGGGTTGGGGGTGGGCCAACCAGGTTGTTTCGGGCGGAAAGAGTGGGTCTTGAGCGCCGTGGACCACATTTCACCGACGCGCTACCTACGCGTCACCTGTTGTTCATGTTGCGTCAAGATGGCGCTCCTATCGTCCTGTCGTCATGGAAACGACACCGCGCCGGGCGGACTGCGATGTGAGCGAGGCGGCTCCAGGTCTCCCCACCGGTGCCGACGCGTACCTCGAGCAGTTGTCGAAGGAGCAGACCCGGTTCCTCGGGGCACTCGCGGAAGCCAACACGATGCTGCCCGGGCCGCCGAGCCAGCTGGCACGTGTCGCTGCGGTGCAGAGCCGCCTGGCCCAGGAGTTCCTCGACGCACAGCGAGCAATCATCAAGCGTCGTGCCGAGACCGAGGCGGCCGTTGTCGGCATCGCAGCATCCGCCGAGTCCGAGTCCGACGACCTCTTCGCGTCCGCCCGCAGTGCGTCGATGGCGGCGTTGGTGAGCGGGTCGATGCCGCACCCCGCCCCGACCGGAAGCCCCGTGGCGAAACCCGCACCGGTGATGGCTCGCACGCCAGGAGCAGCCACAGCGTGGCCGGCGCCTGGCACGTCCTCGCCCGCCGACGTCGACTCGCTCGCCCGGCTGATCGACGGGGCCTTCGAAGGCGCCGAGCCCGATGGCGCGGCCATGAAGCGCCAGCT
>JANPCI010000385.1:0-10010 GCA_031430875.1 Actinomycetes bacterium
CGCAGGTGCGTCGCCCGAGGTCGTGGGGCCCTGTCGTCCCTCTGTAGATGTCCGGCGCGGTTCGCCGCGCGACTCACGGAGGTGGCGATGTTCGCATCGATTGCATCAGCGATGGTGTTCGGGGCCGAGGGGTACCCGATCCAGGTCGAAGTCCAGGTCAGCAAGGGCCTGCCCGGGTTCCGCATGGTCGGCCGACCCGACGAGACAACTCGCGAAGCGCGCGACCGGGCGCGCGCCGCGCTCCAGAGCAGCGGGATCGACTGGCCGGCAGCGAACATCACCGTCAACCTCGCCCCGTCGAGCGATCGCAAGTCGGGTTCGGGGCTCGACCTCGCCCTTGCCATCGGGGTGCTCGTGGCGATCGAGATGATCTCGCCGGAGGCGGTCGACGGGCTGGCATTCGTCGCCGAACTGGGCCTCGTCGGCTCGCTACGGCCCGTCGCAGGAATCGTGCCGATGGTCGGCGTGCTGGGAGAACTCGATGTCGTCGTCCCCGTCGCCTGCGCTGTCGAGGCCCAGGTGGCGGCGCTGGGACGCGTGCGGCTGATCTCGAACCTCACCGAGTTGCTCGACGTTCTGATGAACCAGGCGCCGTGGCCCGATCACCCGATCCCGCCGCAGTGCGACCCCGTCGCCGACGCTGTTCACCCCGACCTCGCCGACGTGCACGGCCAGCCACTCGCTCGCCACGCCCTCGAGATCGCCGCGGCGGGGGCGCACCACACGCTGTTCATCGGCCCACCCGGATCGGGCAAGACCATGCTCGCCGCACGCCTTCCGGGGCTGCTCCCGCGCCTCGATCGCACACGGGCGCTCGAAGCAACGATGGTGCATTCGGCGGCGGGTGCGGTGCTCCCACCCGGCGGGCTCATCCAGCGTCCCCCGTTCCGGGCGCCGCACCACACCACCTCGGCGATCGCTCTCGTGGGTGGCGGCTCGCACACGCTGCGACCGGGCGAAATCTCCATGTCGCACTGCGGGGTGCTTTTCCTCGACGAGCTCGCGGAGTTCTCGCCCTCGGTGCTCGATGGGTTGCGCCAGCCGTTGGAGCAACGGATCCTCACGGTCGATCGAGCCAACCTGCACGCGGTCCTCCCGGCCGACTTCCTGCTCGTCGCGGCGATGAACCCGTGCCCCTGTGGCGGTGGACCACCGGGCAGCTGTGTCTGTGGCGATGCGGTGCTGCACCGCTATGCGCGCCGGGTGTCGGGCCCGCTGCTCGACCGTTTCGACTTGCGCGTCAACGTGCACCGCCCGGCCGTCGACGACCTGCTGGCCAACGAGCCCGGCGAGCCGTCGAGCGCGGTCGCCGAGCGTGTCGAAGCGGCGCGTGACCTCGCCTGGGCGAGGCAGGGTGTGCTCAACAGTGCGCTCTCGGCGCCGCAGCTCGAGGTCGTTGCCCGGCTCGATCACGGCGCGCAGGTGCAGCTCCGACGTGAGATGGAGGCTGGCAAGCTCAGCGGGCGCGGGTATCACCGTGTGCGCAGGGTGGCGCGCACCATCGCCGACCTTCGCGGCGACCAGACCGATCAGGTCACCGAGGACGATGTGGCGCTGGCCCTTCGGTTCCGGGCGAGCCTCGCCGCCGCCCTTCGGGTCGGGAGGGCGGCATGATCCCGGCCGCGGGTTACGTCGCCGCGCTCGCGGGGTTCGAACGCATGACGACGGGACGGCTGGCGTCGCTCCTCTCGGGGCGTGACCCCGCCGAGGCGTACGCGATTGCCGTTGGGCGTCAGCGGCCACCCGACCCGATCGCGTCGCTGTTCGGACGCGACCCCACCCTCGCGGCGTCGTGGCGAGCCGAGGCCGATCGTCGGCCGCCGGAACTGGCGTGGGAAGCGTGTGTGGCGTGGGGAATCGCTGTCGTGGTGCCCGGCGACGCGATGTACCCATCGCAACTCCTCGATGATCCGCGCCGGCCGGCAGCATTGTTCGTCCGGGGTGACCTCGGCGTGCTCGACGCCCGGCGCGTCGGCATCGTCGGCACCCGCAACGCAACGCAACGCGGGCGCGAAACCGCAGCCCAGTTCGGCTACGAGCTGTCGGCCGCCGGCGTGGTCGTGGTGTCCGGCCTCGCCAAGGGCATCGACGGTGCAGCTCACCGTGGCGCTCTCGCCGTGACGGGTTCCACACCGGTGGGCATCGTCGGCAATGGGCTCGACCGGCCGTACCCGAAGCAGCACACCGAGCTGTGGAACGCTGTGGCCGAGCGTGGGGCACTGATCTCCGAGTGGCCGCCGGGAACGAACCCCGACGCGTTTCGCTTCCCGCTCCGCAACCGGATCCTCGCCGGCCTGGTCGAGGTGCTGGTGGTGGTCGAGAGCCGTGAACGCGGTGGCAGCTTGATCACGGCCCGTGAAGCCGCCGAGCGTGGCGTCGACGTGTTCGCGGTTCCCGGGGCCGTGCAGAGCCGGGCGTCGATCGGCACGAACCGTCTCCTCTGCGACGGCGTGGCACCCGCGACGGATGTCGCCGACGTGCTCATGGCGCTCGGTCTCGACCAGCGGCGCGCCGGCCGGGCACGTTTCGACCCGCGCCGACGACCGCGGGCTGATGATCTCGCAATGATCGACGCCTGTCGTCAACGAGCCTGTTCGTTGGAAGAACTCGCCCAACAGTTGTCGGCGACGCTCGTCGACGTGGCGTTGGCAGCTGCCCGGTTGGAGCACGCTGGTTGGCTCCGCGAAACCGGCGGCTGGTTCGAGGCGATCGACGATTGGGCCGACCTCGCATGATCACCCTGCGGGCGCACTCATGCCCATCCACGACGTTGACGCCCCTCGGGCAATACCATCGCCGACGTGGATCAGTGGCGCATCGACGACTTCGCCGACGCGCTCACCTCGTTGTCCGACAACACCGTGGCGGCGTACACCTCCGATCTTCGCTCGTTCGCCGAGTGGTGCGCACGCAGCGACCTCGTCGATCCCGCCCAGGTCAAGCGGACCACGGTGCGTCGATATCTGGCGCATCTCACGACCCGACAGTTCGCCCGCCGCACCATCGCCCGCAAGGCAGCAGCCATCCGCAGGTACTACCGCTGGCTCATTACGTCCGGATTCGCCGACGTCGACCCGACGAGCGGTATCTCGGTACCGGCCGGCCAGGGCCGCCTGCCGCGGGTGCTCGATCAACGCGAATTGAGCGGGCTGCTCGATGGATCGGTTCCCAATGGCGAACCCGACTGGCGACGCCGCCGCGACGATGCAGTTCTGGAACTGCTGTACGGATCCGGGCTGCGTGTCGGCGAACTCTGCGGCTTGCAGGTGTCGTCGCTGTCGCTCGCGAGTGGCGCTGCCAATGTGTGGGGCAAGGGGTCCAAGGAACGCCGCATCCCGGTCAGCGAGCCGGCGGTTCGAGCCATCCGGAGTTGGTTGGCAATTCGCGGCGACGTGTTGCCGCCCGACGCCGGCGACATCCTGTTCGGCAACGAACGGGGCCGGGCCCTGACGCCTCGCGATGTTCGGCGGATCATCGATCGGCGCTCGCCCACGCCCACCCACCCGCACGCACTGCGCCACACCTTTGCCACCCACCTGCTCGACGGAGGCGCCGACCTTCGTGCTGTCCAGGAGCTGCTCGGGCACACCGACGTGGCAACCACCCAGCGTTATACCCACGTCAGCCGCGAGCGATTGTCGGCTGCCTATCGCGAGGCCCACCCCAGAGCATGAGCATCGTTCCCGACGACCCCGACCTCCAGATGCAGTGGACGCGGTGGTTGAACCGCCGCAACATGGCTGCTCGCGATCACCTGATCGTCCACTATTCGCCGTTGGTGAAGTTCGTGGCCGGCCGTGTCGGCGCGGGCCTGCCGTCGAGCGTTGATCCTGGCGACCTCGTCAGCTCCGGCGTGTTCGGCCTGATCGACGCGATCGAACGCTTCGATCCCGAGCGTGGCGTGAAGTTCGAAACCTTCGCCGTGCCGCGCATCCGCGGTGCGGTGTACGACGGGCTGCGCAAGCTCGATTGGGTCCCGCGGTCCATCCGCAGCAGGGCGCGCAGCGTCGAGAAGTCGATCTCCGAGCTCGAACACAAGCTCGGCCGGGGCCCGACCGACGAGGAGTTGGCGAAGCACCTCGACATCTCGGGCCAGGAATTGACGCGATGGTTGGCCGCCATCGCAAGTACCACAGTGGGTCCGCTCGATCGGGCGATCGCCGCAGGTGCCGAGCCGGCGGCGATCGACGGGCCGGGGTCGGGATCGCCGGCATCCGTGGTCGAAGACCAAGAACTCGGCGAGATCATGCGCGCCGAGATCCGCAAGTTGCCCGATCGCGAGAAGCTCGTTCTGTCGCTCTATTACGACGAGGGCCTCACCCTCGCCGAGATCGGCCAGGTCCTCGGCGTCACCGAGAGCCGGGTCTCACAGATCCACACCAAGTCGGTGCTGCACCTGCGTTCACGCATGTCGGCCGCCGGCGTCGGCTGAAGCCCCCGGTCTTTCGGGGTCGGGTCCGGAAAGACCGGTCCGGTCTTTTGGGGTCGGGTCCGGAAAGACCGGTCAGGGGCCCAACTTGGGTCCAGCCGGGCCCAACTTCGGCGCACCGCGCCCACACACCATTCGACCGTGTTCGGTCGTACCGAGTGGAGGGCCGAAGATGCGAACAGTGGTGCTGGCAGCAAGTTTGATCGCTGCACTCATGGTGACCGGGGGCGTTGACGCCGCGCCGTGCTGGCGGCCGCCGGTCTTCGGCGTGGTGGTGGATCCATTCCGTGCGCCGGCATGCACGTGGTGTGCCGGCAATCGCGGGATCGAGTTCCGGGTCGACCGCAACAGTCGGGTGAGCGCAGCCGGGTCTGGCACGGTCACCTTCGTCGGGGAGGTCGCCGACACCCTGTACGTGGTGGTCGAGCTGCCCGGCGGGTGGCGCCACACCTACGGTCGACTCGCGAGCACCCAGGTCGCCGTGGGTGAAGTCATAGTTGCCGGAGCTGAGATCGCCCGCACGACGAAGGAATTTCTGTTCGGGCTGAGGATCGGCGACGAATACGCCGATCCGGCGCCGTACATCGGTGTCGTGGTTGGTCGGGCCCGCCTGATTCCGATCGATGGCTCCGACCCCCGACCCGCGCCGCCGGCTCAGGCCAGATGTCGGGTCGCACCGACCGGCCGATAGCATCGTGTGAGTCGATCCACCTGGTTCGTCCGCTGTTCGCAGCGACATCTCACTGTTCCGCTGGTCAACAAGCGGTCGCCGACCGAGTCGGCGCCGACCACGGAATGCAACCGCACAAGGAGCACAACATGGCTGTCATCACCATGCGTCAAATGATCGAAGCCGGCGCCCACTTCGGGCACCAGACCCGTCGGTGGAACCCGAAGATGAAGCGTTTCATCTTCGGTGAGCGCAACGGCATCTACATCATCGACCTCGAGCAGACGCTCGGTCGAGTGGAAACCGCCTATGCCTATGTTCGCGACCTCGTCGCCGGCGGCGGCACGATCCTGTTCGTCGGCACCAAGAAGCAGGCCCAGGACCCCGTCAAGAGCTACGCCGACAAGTGCGGCATGCCGTACGTCAACGAGCGTTGGCTGGGCGGCATGCTCACCAACTTCGAAACCATGGGCAAGCGCGTCAACAAGATGCTCGAGTACGAGCGCATGCAAGCCTCCGGCGAATTCGACGCCATGATCAAGAAGGAAGCCCTGCTCCTCGATCGTGAACTCACCAAGCTCCAGCGCAACCTCGGTGGCCTTCGCAGCATGAAGAAGGCGCCCGACGCGATCTTCGTGCTCGACACCAAGAAGGAGCACATCGCGGTGACCGAAGCCAACAAGCTCGGCATTCCTGTGATCGCTGTTGTCGACACCAACGTCGACCCCGAGGTCGTGCAGTACCCGATCCCGGGCAACGACGACGCGATCCGCTCGAACAGCCTGTTCGCCCGTGTCATCGCCGATGCCGTCGAGGAAGGCCGCTTCATCGCCAACCGGCGCAATCCCGCACCCGCGCCGGTCGCCGAGCGCACGCCCGAAGAAGAGGCCGAGTTCGCTGCCACCCAGGCCGCCGCACGTGACGCCGCCGCCCAGGCCCAGGCCGACCGCGACGTCCGCCTCGCCGCCGCCAAGGCAGCGCCGGTCGAAGAGGAAGAGGCCGCTGTCGAAGTGGTTGTCGCCGAGGAGACCGCACCCGAGGTCGTCGCCGAGGAGACCGCACCCGAGGTCGTTGCCGAGGAAGTCGTTGCCGAGGAGGTCGTTGCCGAGGAAGCCGCACCCGAAGTTGTCGCCGAGGAAGTTGTCGCCGACACCAACGAGGCCGCTGACGACACCACCGAAACAAGCACGGAGAGCTGAACATGTCATTCACCGCACAAGACGTCAAGGCGCTGCGCGAGTCATCTGGCGCCGGGATGATGGACTGCAAGAAGGCGTTGCAGGAGAACGACGGCGACATCGAAGCCGCCAAGACATGGCTGCGTGAGAAGGGCTTGGCCGCAAGCGCCAAGCGCGAAGACCGCGAGGCCTCCCAGGGCGTCGTGAGCCTGCTCATCGACGGCAACGTCGGCGCCATCGTCGAACTCAAGAGCGAGACCGACTTCGTTGCCGGCTCCGACCAGTTCAAGGCGGAGGCCGACGCACTGGTGGCACTTGTTGCCGCCAAAGGCGTCGACGCGGTCAGCGAACGCGCCGGCGAACTCGAAGCGTTGAAGGTGACCCTCAAGGAGAACATCGGCCTGGGTGAGGTCAAGCGCATCGAGGCCGCCGCCGGCAACGTCATCGGCAGCTACCAGCACCTCCAGGGTGGCCGCGGTGTGAATGGCGTCCTCGTCGAGGTCGCCAACGGCACCCCCGAGCTGGCCCACGACGTGGCTGTGCACATTGCCTTCGCACGCCCGACCTACCTCAGCCGTGACGACATCCCCGAAGATGTCGTCGCCGCCGAGCGCTCCACGCTCGAGGCGATCAGCCGCAACGAGGGCAAGCCTGAAGCGGCGCTGCCCAAGATCATCGAAGGCCGCATCACTGGTTTCTTCAAGGATGTTGCGTTGCTCGACCAGCCGTACGCCAAGGACGACAAGCAATCGGTGACGCAGTACATCGGGGCGGCGACCATCGTCAGCTTCGCCCAAGTCGAAATCGGCTGACTCCCACAGCGTTACCCGGTTCCCGTGAACTCGTGCGCGAATAGTTCCGCAACGAGTTCACGAGAACGCAGGTGGATGGCGACTTTCGGTTGATCGTCGCTTGCTCTAGTACGGTCGGCGACGACATGGACGAACCCACCGACCCTCGCGGGGGCCCACGCCCGCCGTGGAAACGCATCGTCTTCAAGCCCTCGGGTGAAGCGCTCGCCGGCGCATCGGGCCAGGGCCTCGATGGCGCAACGCTCGACGCAACCGCACGTGACATCGTCGACCTCCGACAGAACCTCGGTGTCGACGTTGCCGTGGTCGTCGGCGGCGGCAACTTCTGGCGCGGGCGAACCGGATCGCTGAGCGGGATGGATGCCACGCAGTCCGACCACATCGGCATGCTCGGCACCGTGATGAACGCGCTGGCCCTGCAAGACGCGCTCGAACGCCACGGCCAGGACACGCGGGTGCAATCCGCGATCGAGATGCCGCGGATCGCCGAGGCGTACATCCGGCGCCGGGCCGTGCGGCACCTCGAGAAGGGCCGTGTCGTGATCTTCGCTGCCGGCACCGGTAATCCGTTCTTCACCACCGACACCGCGGCGGCGCTGCGGGCAGCCGAGATCGAGGCCGACGTCGTGATCAAAGGCACTCACTCCGGCGTCGATGGCGTGTACAGCGCCGACCCGCGCTTCGATGCCACGGCGACCAAGTACGACGAAGTCGGCTACCTCGAGGTGATGACGAAGAACCTCAAGGTGATGGATGCCACGGCCATCGCGTTCTGCCGTGACAACGGGATTCCGATCGTGGTGTTCGACATGTCGAAGCCGGGATCACTGCGCAGCATCGTGCAGGGTGGCCGCGAGGGCACCCTTGTCCACGAGGTCTGAGATCGGCGGACGTACGGCCCATGGTCTCTCGTCGGCGCCGGTCTGGATACGCTGGCGGGCGTGATTGACGAGACCCTGCTCGAGGCGATGGAGAAGATGGACAAGGCGGTGGAGCACACCCAGCACCAGTTCTCCACGGTGCGAACCGGGCGGGCCACACCGTCGCTCGTCGAGCGCATCACGGTGGAGTACTACGGTACGCCGGTGCCGCTCCAACAGATTGCGTCGATCTCGGTGCCCGAGGCCCGTCAGCTGCTGATCAAGCCGCACGATCGTGGTTCGCTCGAGGCGATCGAGAAGGCAATTCGCGACAGTGACCTCGGTGTGTCGCCCAACAACGACGGCATTGCGATCCGCCTCTCGCTCCCGCAGCTCACCGAAGAGCGTCGCCGCGAGTACGTCAAGGTGGTCAAACACATGGCCGAGGACGGCCGGATCGCCGTGCGAAATCTTCGGCGTGACGCACGCAAGGCAATGGAAACGGCCGAGAAGGGTGGCGAGATCTCCGCCGACGAACTCGAACGGGCTGAGAAGGAACTGGAGAAGGTGACCCACGATCACGTCGAGCACATCGACGCGGCGTTGGGACGCAAAGAGCACGAATTGCTCGAAGTATGAGCGTTGCAGGAACTGCCGCGCCGGGGAGAGGGGCCACATATGACCGATGACCGCAGGACATCCGACGACGGGTCGAATGGCCGGTCGGGATCGTTCGAGTCGGACATGGATTCGTTCGATCCCGAAGAGTTCGGTGGCCCACTGTTCGGTGCCACCACCGAACAGCCGGTCACGTCGCTCGATGCCGAATTGGCCGCTGAGCGGATCAGCTTCGGAACCGACGATTCCGGCGCGCTCCCACACTGGACCGATCCGCCAACGGGCGAGATCCCGAAGATCCCCGTGACGGACAAGCCCGAGAGCCCGACCGACGATCTCGACGTGTGGTCGTCGTTCTCGTCCGATTCGGGGTCGGCGCCGGAATCGCCGACCGAGTCCGCGGCTCCGAAGGACCCGACGGGCGAACTGTCGTGGCACGACGATTCGACGGTCGAGGACGTGCCGCCGGCGCGTACGACCGGACGCACTGCGGTGGTCGCCGCGACCCCTGACGAGCCGGCCCGTCGCGAGCCCGCCCGCATCACCATCGGAACCGATCCGTCGGGCATGCCGCGGCGTCCCGACCCCAAGCGTCGCGGCGGTGCCCCCCAGCGACCGCCGAGCGCCGGAGCCACCGCACCCTCGCCCGACGGCCGCAATCTGCCCGTAGCGGTCGCCAGTGGCCTCGTCCTCGCAGCGGTGTTCCTGGCGCTGTCGATGTGGCGGCCGGCCGGTGTCGTTGCATTCGTGACCGTGGCCCTCGGCCTCGCATCGATCGAGTACTTTGCGCGAGTTGCCGACAAGGGATACCGCCCCGTGATTGCAGCGGGCGTTGCAGCATGCGTGGCGGCGCCGTTGGCCGCGTACTGGGTCGGCGACAGTGCCCTGCCGCTCGTGGTGGCGTTCGCGTTCTTCGCCGGAGCCATCGGGTTCATCGCGGCCGACTCGATCGAGGCCGGCCCCATGCCGAACATGGCGATCACCATGCTCGGCGTGGTGTGGATCGGCGTACTGGGTTCGTTCGCGGCGTTGATCCTTCGTTGGTCGACCTTCGGCGCAGGCACCCCGTGGGGAACCGACACTCTGGTGTTGATCGCCGTGGGCGTCGTCTTCAACGACATCGGCGCGTACTTCCTCGGCTCGGCCATCGGCAAGACGCCGCTGCGTCCGTGGATCAGCCCGAACAAGTCGCTCGAGGGGCTGCTCGGTGGCACGGCGCTGACACTGCTGGTGATGCTGGTCATCGGAATGCGTGACCTCAGCGACACCTGGTCGAGCACCAGTCACCTGCTGATGCTCGGCATCGTGATCTCGATCATGGCGCCGCTGGGCGATCTGACCGAGTCGATGTTCAAGCGCAACCTCGACGTGAAGGACTTCGGAGCGATCATCCGCGGGCATGGCGGTGTCCTCGACCGTTTCGACGGGTTCCTCTTCACGTTG
>JANPCI010000386.1:0-1639 GCA_031430875.1 Actinomycetes bacterium
CGAGAACCCCATCGTTGTTGGCGAACCACGCGTCCGCTTCTATGCCGGGATGCCGCTGACGCTGGCCGATGGCAGCCGGGTTGGCACCCTGTGTATCGCCGACTACCGACCGCGCCACCTCGACGACGACCAACTCGACACTCTGCGACGGGTCGCCGCCCTCGTGGTCCACGAGTTGGAGCCCGACCCCAGTTGACGTGCGGTCGGCGACCCACCCGGCGAAGCCTCAGCCGGCGAAGCCTCAGCCGGCGTAGGCGGCGACGATCGGGGCGAGTTCGTCGGGCGATGCGCCATGCATGATGACCGCATCGGCACCGAGATCGAACTGGCCGTGTACGGCCGCGGCGCACTCGATGGCGCTGCCGCTCGCTGAGGGGGCCAGCCACTCGTCGGGGATCAGCGTGGCGATGTGTTCGAGCTGTTCGGTGGTGGCGTCGACGTCGATCGCGCTGCGGAAGCCGGCCACCACTTCGTCGGATCGGAACCGGGCGAGCACCGCCGGATCCCAGCGGTTCGTCTCGACCATCAGATCGCCGTAGGCCTGCAGGTACGTGGCGAGCCGTCCGACGGTCTTCTTCAGCCGGACGGGCTCCGTCAGGTGATCGCCGATCGTGGCGAAACACGACCAGACCGTGACGCCGGCAGGATCACGACCGGCCGCCTCGGCGGAGTGCTTGACCGTGGCGACGCAACGCTGGAGTGTCTCGTCGGAGAAGAACGTGTGCAGGATCACATGGTCGAACGCCCTCCCGCCGAGTTCCAGCGAGTTGGGCCCGAACGCCACGAGGCCGAGTTCGATGTCTTCGTCGAAGGTCGGATCGAGCCGCAGAACCGGGTACTTCCCGGCCGGTCCGTCGTGGCCGATGATCGTCTCGCCGTGCCAGAGGCGGCGCATCAAACCCGCGAAGTCCTCCATTTGAGCTGTCGTGATTCGAGGGATCCCGTAGGCGTCGGACCTCAGCGCAACACCACGTCCGATGCCGAGCACGAATCGGCCACCGGTGAGCCGATGCATCGTGGTTGCGTATGACGCCGTCACCATTGGATGGCGGGTGTTGTGGTTCGTGGCGCCCGTGATGATCTTGAGGTTGGTCGATGCCACTGCGACCGCACCCGACAGCGTGACGGCCTCCTTCACATCGAAGCGCTCGCTGATGAACACGGCCCCGAGCCCGAGTTCCTCGGCGCGAGCGCACTCGGCGATCAGGTCGCGTGGGTTCTGGGCGCCACCGGCGAGCGTGTAGAAGCCGAGTTCGGCATAGCGCGGGGTCGTCCTCATACGGTCAAGGTTGCCGGCGTGCGTGATCGCATGAACACTGCGGCGCGCACGAGCGCGTTCGTCGCCTCGGGCATCATCCGGGCGAACGACGGATACACATGCCACATGCCCTCGGCGAGGTCGAGGGTCACCTCGACGCCGGCCTCGCGGGCTCTGTCGGCGAGGCGGGTCGAGTCAGACAGCAGCACCTCGTCCATCCCGGTCTGGATCAGCAGCGGGGGCAAGCCGGCGAGGTCGGCGAACAGCGGAGACACGCCCGGGTCATCGAGCGCAACGTCGCCGGCGTAGACGCGCCCAGCCTCGGCGATCTTGGCGCCGTCGATCATCGGATCGGCCGCCGCCCGAGTGATCACCGACTCG
>JANPCI010000387.1:0-8977 GCA_031430875.1 Actinomycetes bacterium
TTCACGCGAGAATGCTTCGATGACAGGTCGGTTTGCGCCATCACCGACGGGTGACCTACATGTGGGCAACCTCCGGACAGCGGCAATTGCGTGGTTGTCGGCGCGTTCGCAGGGCGCGCCGTTCCTGGTGCGCATGGAAGACCTCGACCTTCGGCAATCGAGCGTCGGCCACGAAGCGGCGCAGCTCCGCGATCTCACGGCGATCGGGCTCGACTGGGACGGCGAGGTCGTGCGCCAGAGCGATCGATTCGATCGTTACGAACAAGCGATCACCGACCTCGAGGGGCAGGGCCTGGTGTACGAGTGCTACTGCACGCGCCGCGAAATACTCGATGAGATCCGGGCGTCGGCGCAGGCACCTCATGGCCCGCCCGGCTCATACTCGGGTACGTGTCGCGACCTCACCGGGCCCGAGCGGGCAGCGCATCGCGCCGATGGGCGCCGGCCGGCGTTACGGCTGCGCTCCGACCACCGAACCGTTACGTTCACCGACCGCTTCGTCGGCCCGGTGAGCGGAGTGGTCGACGACGTCGTCCTGCGCCGTAACGATGGCGTACCCGCCTACAACCTGGCCGTCGTGGTCGACGACGCGGCGCAGGGAGTCACCGAGGTCGCTCGGGGCGATGATCTCGTGTCGTCGACGCCTCGCCAGATCTTTCTCCAGCAGCTCCTCGGCCTTCCCCACCCGTCGTATCTCCACGTTCCACTCGTCGTCGATCGCTCGGGTGAGCGGCTCGCCAAGCGTCGCGGACGTCATGTGACCATCGCGGATCTGGCGACGCAGGGTGTCGAGGTGGCCGACATCGTGGCCTGGATCGTCTCGTCGCTCGGGTGCGGCCAAGGCGATCCCAATCTCACGCTGCGTGATCTGATCGGGCCGTTTGTCGTCGACGATCTCCCTCGTCAACCGTGCCCAACCCCGCCATTCGTCACCGATTTTGCCTGATGGCGCCTCATCAGCAGGTCGTTGGCAGCGTCCTCGCCGCTCGAGATCGAACGAAGCGGTGAATATCGGGTACATGCCGACACGCACGTCGACATCACCGTTAGCCTCACGTTCTGTGGTGGTTCAGCAATCTCGTTGCGCACTGATCGGCACCCTCGTGGTGTTCGGATCCGTCGCGCTCGTCGGCTGCTCGACTGCCGTCACCAGCGGCTCCGGCGGCGACGAGGCGAGCGCCGCCGCCACGTCCACGACCGAGGCACCGACCACGACCGAGGCGCCTACCACGACGCTCGCGCCCACGACGACGCTCGCTCCGACGACGACCGAGGCGCCACTGCCGCCCGAGACGACCGAGGCGACCACCACGGTGGCGCCGCCCACCGCATTGCCCGTGAACCTCATCGCGCCGCTTGTCGAACCGCTTCAGGCGGTCGGCGGAGGCAGCGGTGCCGCCACGGCGCGAGTTCAAATGCGCCTGCTGGAGTTGGGCTTCTGGCTGTCAGGACCTGACGGCGGCTATGGGCTCACCACCAAGCAGGCCGTGATGGCGTTCCAGAAGTACATGGCGCTGAATGCGAGTGGCAAGGTCGACCAGGCAACCGCCGACGCCCTGTCGGCGATGACGACGCGACCGGCTGCGCGCGCCAACTCCGGCACGCTCATCGAGGTCGACAAGTCCAAGCAACTGCTGTTCTTCGTGGTTGACAGCACGACCGCATGGATCCTGAACACCTCCACCGGTAACGGCGAGGAATACATCGAGGAAGACAAGAACACCCCCGGCGAGGTGATCACCGGCGTGTCACTCACCCCCGATGGGCTGCACGAGGTGACCCGCGAACGGCCCGAGGGTTGGTGGGAGGGGGACCTCGGCGAGATCTATCGACCGAAGTACTTCGTTGGTGGGGTGGCCGTGCACGGGTCCAACAGCATCCCGAACTACCCGGCATCGCACGGATGTGTGCGCGTCAGCGTTCCGGCAATGGACTGGATCTGGGAGAGTGGCATCATGCCGTTGCGCACTCCGGTTTGGGTTCACGGCGGCTGAGCCGCTCCGTCGACCGATTGTCTGCAACTCGAGTCGTTCTGGGAAACTCCCGCGATGCTGCCGATCATCGGAGCCATTCGCCCCTGGGCCGACCCGCACGTCGTGTCGCTCGGCCGGCTCGACATGCGTCCACCAACCGTTGCCCTCGATTCGATCGAACGTGCCAGATCAACTGAACACGGGTCGCAGTGGCGGCGATCACTCGGCGGCCGCTGGGACTTCCGCCTTTTCGATACCCCCGACGAGGTGACCGCGGCAGCGATCGAGCGCCCACCCGTCACTCGTGGATGGACCAAGCTGAACGTGCCGGGCAACTGGACGCTGCAGGGAGTCGACGACCATCCGCAGTACACGAACGTCCGGATGCCGTTCGATGGCCCACCGCCGCGACTGCCGGACAGGAATCCCACAGGCGTCTATCGGCGCCAGGTGACGGTGCCGACCCGGTGGAGCGGGCGTCAGGTCGTGCTCCACATCGGCGGTGCCGAGAGCGTGCACGTGGTCTACGTCAACGGTCAGTTCGTGGGGTACGGCACCGATAGCCGACTGGCGAGCGAGTACGACGTGACCGCCTTCGTGAATCCGGGGCCGAACGAGGTGGCCATCGTCGTGATCCGTTGGAGTGCTCACAGCTACGTGGAAGACCAGGACCAGTGGTGGATGGCCGGGCTGCACCGTGAGGTGTACGTCGAGGCGAGGACACCGATCAACCTGACGTCGCTGGTCTGCGACGCCGGGCTGCGCGACACGACCGGCACCCTCGACGTGAGTGCCACGGTCGGAGGCCTGCAACCCCCGGTCGCCGGTTGGCAGGTGCGGTTCGGGCTCGAGACGATGCGGGGTCGCAGGATCGCCCGCTCGGTGACGAGCGATGTGCCGCACTCGTTCGCCACTCCCTATCGGTTCAGCGGGCATCGTGCGACGGCGCGCTTCGAGGTCGCCGACGTCGATGCGTGGTCGGCCGAGTCGCCGACGCGCTACCGGGTGATCGCCGAGCTGGTCGATCCCGACGGGGCGGTCGTCGAGGTCCATCAGCAGTTGGTCGGATTCCGCAGCGTCGAGGTCCGCGATCGACAGTTGCTCGTCAACGGCCGGCCGATCTGGATCTTCGGGGTCAACCGTCACGACCATCATCCGGTGCGGGGCAAAGCGGTCACCGTCGACGACATGCGCGACGACCTGCTCGCCATGCGGCGTCACAACATCACCGCTGTGCGTTGTTCGCATTATCCGAACGACCCGCGATTTCTCGACCTCTGCGACGAGATCGGTATGTACGTCGTCGACGAGGCCAACATCGAGAGCCATGCCTACAACACCAGCCTGTGCCACGACGCTCGGTACCGGTCGACGTGGTTGTCGCGTGGGGCGCGAATGGTCGAGCGTGATCGAAACCACCCGAGCGTGATCATGTGGTCACTCGGCAACGAGTCGGGCTACGGCGCCAACCACGACGCACTGGCCGGTTGGATCCGGCGGACCGATCCGTCGCGTCTGCTGCACTACGAAGGTGCGGTCTTCCACCGGGGGTGGGTCGACGGCGGGCTTGCCTCGAGTGACGTCGTGTGCCCGATGTATCCGACGATCGATGCCATCGAGGAGTACGGCCGCAATGGCCTCGGTGATCGACCGCTGATCATGTGCGAGTACAGCCACGCGATGGGCAACTCGAACGGGTCGCTCGCCGACTATTGGGACGTGATCACGTCGACGCCCGGCCTGCAGGGCGGGTTCATCTGGGAGTGGAAAGACCACGGGCTGCTCGCCCGACTTCCGAATGCCAAGCGCGGCTTCGCCTATGGCGGTCAGTTCGGCGATGAGCCCAACGACGGCAATTTCGTCGCCGACGGACTGATGTCGGCCGACCTCCATCCGCATCCTGCGATGCAGGAGGTCGCGTGGGTGCATCGGCCCGTCGTGGTGGCCCTCGACGATGGGATGCTGACGATCAGCAACCGTCGCAGTTTCACCGATCTCGCCGACCTGCACGCCACCTGGGAGTTGCTCGTGGATGGCTCGATCATCACCGCCGGTGATCTCGACATCGGCGAGGTGCCGCCATCGACCACCGTTCGAGTCGGCCTGCCATGCACCATCCCCGACGCGTCCGATGTTCATCTCACCATCCGCTGGACGCAGCGTCGCGCCACCCCTTGGTCGCCCCGCGGTCACCTCGTCGCCTGGGACCAACTCCCCCTCGCAACACCCCCCACCTCGGAATCCCCACATCCCACCCCGAAATTCGGAGCCGATCGTGCGATCAGCGCAACGATTGCTCCGAATTTCGGGTTTGTGAAGGGGGGAGGGCCGGAGTTGTCGGTGTTCCGGGCGCCGGTCGACAACGACGGGTTGAAGCTGTTGGCCGATCTCGGCGAGGCATTCGGCGTCGGTGCCAAGACGCTGACGCGATGGCGGCGTGCCGGTGTCGATCGGCTGCGGGCCGACGAGCTCGTGGCGCACACCCACGCGGTCGAGACGCTCGACGACGGTTCGCAGGTGCACACCCATGAGGTGATCGTCGAACTCGATGATCTGCCCCGTATCGGCGTGAGCTTCGAGCTGACGCCCGGATTCGATCGGGTGCGCTGGCACGGGCGCGGGCCGCTGGAGAACTACCCGGACCGCAACCGTGGTGCGCTCGTTGGCATCTGGGAGGCAGGGATCGACGAGTCGCCCTATCTCGTGCCGCAGGAGTTCGGTCTTCGCACCGATTGCCGCTGGTTCGAGTTCGTGTCGGATGACGCAACGCTGCGCCTCGACGTGCTCGATCCGACCGTGATGCACGTGTCGGCGACCAGGTTCACCACGCAGGATCTGTACGTTGCCGGCCACGAGACCGACCTCCGGCCGCGTCGAACACTCATCGTGCACGCCGACGTCGCGCATCGTGGCCTCGGCACGGCCAGCTGCGGTCCCGACGTGCTCGACCGCTACCGGATCCACCCAGGTACGTACCGGTTCAGCTACCGACTCTCCGTCCGCTGAGCCTCCGAACCCACACCAACCCCATTCACCCCCGTTTGCGTTGCGGTTCCGTTGACCCGTCCCAACAGAACTGTCACGCAAACACGAGTTTGGGGGTGTCAGTCGGCTGGTCGGATGCGGATCGGCTGGTCGGAGGCGGTCTTGTTGCGACCGGTCTCGAGGTCGAATCGCCACCCGTGCAGGGTGCAGACGAACTCGCAGCCATCGATCTCACCGAACGCGGCGAGATCGGCATTGCGGTGCGGGCAGCGTCGCTGCACGATGTAGTCGCCGACGCGGATGTCGGGCTCGTCGGCGAGTTCGCCGGCGGGTGTCAGCTTGCGCACCACCTCGGCTTCGGTGCGCCGCATCCGTTCACGTGACAGCGACTTCAGGAAGTTGTAGACGTACTCGTTGAACTCGCCGGCGCGCCACGCGGTGAACCGACACGACAGCAGCAGCGAGTTGCTCCAATCGACGGCGCGCTGTGCGACGACGGTTTCGACGAGCTCACGGGGAATGTCGAACCGGAACGAGTACTCCTCGCCGTTGTGTAACCGCACCTCACCCGCCGGAAAGTCGATCAGTACCGGAAGTTCGCCGGCGCGCAGCAGTACGTTCGCTCCCACCTGCGCTCGCAGCGTGGGCGCCATCTCCAGCAACGGTTCCCACCACTCCTGCAGCGTGGCGAGCAGATCGGTGCTTGGTGGATTCCACGAGGCCTTGAGGTCGTCGAGCCACGGCCTCCAGTCGGCCTGGTACTGCCTCAGCGACGAACGCTTGTCGGTGAAGATCGCCTCGACGTCGGCGACGGGATGCGTCACCTCGATCGAATCGGGACCGATGTCGATCGTCGTGCCCGGGATGTTCATGAGGCCGTTGCGCCCGACTGCTGCGAGGCGGGCAAGGAACGCGGTCTGGTCGGGAAAGATGCTCAGCTCATCGCCGTCGATCATGTTCAACGCGAACAGCTCGTCGTCGAGGAACGCTGGCGGGCCGGCGCTCGGAACGACGTAGCGCGCGTCGATGTTCTCGACGTAGCGCATCGCCCGGGCGAACTGAGCGTCGACCTTGGCCTCGCAGAGCAGGCGCTTGTCGGCCTCGGGCATCTCGTACACCATCGGGTACCAGATGGCACCCGAGAACTGCAACCAGTGCAGGTCGACGGGGCCGTGTGATCTGAGTTGCGTCAGGTCGTTGGTGCGACAGTCGTTCTGGTTGACGAGGATCGACGTGCCGTCGGAGACCACCAGTGCCGAATCGCCGCCGGGCCCATCGGTGATCGAGGTCTCGACGTGAACGGCGACCGTCAATCCCGGTGCGATCTCGAGTTCCTCGGTGTCGACGGTGCGGATGAACTCCGTGAAGCCGAGTGCCTGCAGGGTGCGTTGCTGTTCGCGTGTCGGGAAGCCGGGGAGCAGGATCGGGATGTCACGTCGGAGGTGTTCGCGCAGCCAGGGCTCGTCGTGGTGGTCGCCGTGCAGATGCGAGATGTAGAGGAAGTCGACGTGCTCGATGCGTTCGAGCAGGTCGTCGCTCAACTGGTCGTTGCGCGGGAACACGAACCATGAACCGAAGAACGCCGGGACGAACCAGGGGTCGCACAGGATCGAGCCGGCATCGGTCTCGACGAGCATGCCCGCATGGCCGATCGAAGTGGCGCGCATCGTGTCAGGGTACGGCCGCTCGGGCCGACGTAGCGATCAGGCGACCGTTGTGATCAGGCGACCGGCGGGTCGGTGAACTGCTGGCCGGCGCGAGACACGTGCTCGGTCCAGGCGCTACCGTCCCAGTACCGCAGTTCGTATCGACCCGACGGGTCTGCGTACCAACCGGCGGGAACGGCCGGCTCGGCGGCAGGTGCCGGCTCGGGAGCAGCAGCGGCGAGAACCGGCGCCGCCTCAGCCTCGGTGGCGGGCGCAGCTGTCTCTTCCGGTGCGGCGGCCCAACCGGCCGGCTCATCGACCGCGACTTCAGCGACAGCGATGTCCTCGACGACGGCTTCTTCGACGACGGCTTCTTCGAGGATGGCTTCTTCGGCTGCGACCTCGAGTGCAGCCTCTTCGACGATGGCCTCTTCGACCACCAGTTCTGCTGCGGCTTCTTCGACGATGGCTTCTTCGACGGCGACTTCAGTTGCCGCCTCCTCGATCATGTCGAGTTCACCCGACTCGCGGCTGAGATACGCCACGATGTTGGTGCCGGCAGAAACAATCGAAACGACATCCCAACCCTCAGCTGCCTTTTCATTCAGCAATGGGGTGAGGGAATCGGCGTCATATGACGAGGCGGTGACCGAAGAGAACTCCTGCATGGGCGTGATGTTAGACCACGCGTGGCCGAGTTCCTGTTCTCTTCCCGTCAAGTCTTCGAACTCAGTCCGACTCGGCCGTGGCGCCCTCGGTGAGGCGAGCAAGGTCACCTTCGGACGGGTCGCCGTCGTACACCAATTGCCCGGCACTCAAGGCGATCAGGCGACTGCTCTCCTTGACGCTCGACAATTCGTGGGTGGCAACAACGAGGGTGGCGCCATCTCGGTGTGCGAGTTTGAGCAGCTCGAGCAGGGCCTCTCGTCCGGTGCGATCGAGGCCGACGAACGGCTCGTCGATCAGCATCACGTCGAAGGGCCGCACGAACGCCATGGCGATCGCCGCCTTCTGCTTGAGGCCACGACTGAACGTCATCGGGAGGTCATCGATGCGGGGTGTGAGCCCGACCATGTCGACCACGTCGACGGCCTGCTGCTCCCAGTTCTCGGTGCTGTGGAGTCGAGCGATGTACTCGAGATGCTCCCAGACGGTGAGGTCGTCGTAGAACACGGGTTGGTCGGCGAGATACGAGATCGACGTCCTCGCCTCGAGTGACCCGATGGGATGGCCCACGACGGTGGCCGAACCCTCCGAAGGCTCCAGCATGCCCACGAGCATTCGTAGCAGCGTCGTCTTGCCGCTGCCGTTGTGGCCGATCAGCGAGACTCGCTGGCCGGTCTCGACACGCAGGTCGAGCGGTTCGAGTGCCGGCGCGTCGCCGTAGAACTTGGCGATGCCGATGGCCTCGATGGCGGCGGGCGGCCCCTTCGGGCTTGTCGCCGTGGCCTTGCGGCCCGCCCGGGGGGTCGACGCAGCGCCGGCGCCGGGCTGCTTGGCGGCCGGTTGCTTGGCTGCCTCTTTGGCCGCTTGTTTGGCCGACGGTCGCTGACTTTTCGACTGCGGGCGGTTCGAGCGTGAGTTGGATGGTTGGCTCATGATGACGCGGCACGTCCCTCTTCGAAGAAGGTTCGGATCTTGATTCCCCAGGGGTCTCGCCGCCGGACCCACAACACGACGACGGCGATGAAGAGTGCGAGCCCGATGACCGAGCGGCCCACGTTGGCAGCGTCGTCACTGAACCGTGCGACGAATACCGGGATGGTGCCGACTGCACTGATGACGATGGGCAGCATCGCCTTCAGCACCGTCGAGAACCCCGCGAACTCGGGTGGAACGAAACTCGTCTCAGCGTCGGCCGGGGTACCGAGAAGCGTCGTGGTTCGCGGCGGCGTTGGCGCGTCGAGCACCGTGACCACGACGCCACCCATGGCGCCGGCCCACGCCATCGGGATCGCAATGGCGAATGCTCCGAGCCCCACCGACGGATCGATCGCTGAGGCGACGCTCGCCCCGATCATCGACACGATGGCAAGAAAAATAGCTGACGCCATGAGATGGTTCGCATAGATCCATCCTCGTTCGATTTGGAATCCGTCGGTGATGTCAGGTCGGTCGATTTCCTGCGACAGCGGTTCGAGGCACTCGAGACCGACGAGGAACAACGCGCCGAGCAGCAACAACCCGAAGAGCGGAGAGGACTCGTAGGTGAGCATGCCGCCGGCGCCCGCAATCGCCGCGAGCAGCGCGATACGCACGAGTCGTGCAAGTGGCAGCCGGCGCAGCGAGCGCGACCCTCGCTTCCACACGACACTCGGTTTGGGCGTCGCCGATGCATCGGCCGTCGTCGCCGAGTCCTTCTTGGTCGGCGCC
>JANPCI010000388.1:0-15695 GCA_031430875.1 Actinomycetes bacterium
GCGGCGGCTTGACTGCCGGTGACCTCACGCGGCAACAGTTGCTCGACCGGAACGGAATAGAACTGTGAGAGCCGGTCGAGGCGAGGCACCGACAGCGCCCGTTCGCCCCGCTCGTACGCCCCGAGGACCGATGCCTTGAACTCCTGGTTCGATTGGGCCTCGACTTCCTGCAAGGACATTCGCTTCTGTTTGCGGATGACGCGCAAGCGCTCACCCACCTGTTGGCTGTACACCGATGGTGCTTCGTCGTCGATGACTGTCATAGAGGTATCCCGCCCTGTTCGTCTGTCTCATGCGTTCGGTGGCGCCCGCCTGCCGACCGCCCGGCACGTTACCCGGGGGTAACTCGGTCATCATAGACTGTCAGCGTTCGAATGTCACGCAGAGTGCCGTCGCTGCCACCGCGGCCGTCTCTGTGCGCAGGATGTTCGACCCGAGCGAGACCCGGTCGCGTGCGGCGTCGAGCTCACCTGGCGACCACCCACCTTCGGGCCCGATCGCCACCGATCGATCCGTCGACTCGAGTCGACGGCCGCCCGGCTCGGCAACCACGAAGTCTGCGAGCACGGTCGATGCCTCGACGGGCGCATCGATCTCGACGCGCCAGACACGGCGGCTCTGCCGACACGCCTCGTCGGCGATTCGCCGAAGGCGTGCGAGCTGCACTTCCACTCGATCAGGCTTCCACCGCACCACCGACCGCTCGGCATGCAGGAGTGCGAGGCGATCGACTCCGAGTTCGGTCACCTTCTGCACGAGCCAGTCGAGCCGATCACCCTTCGGCATCGCCACCGCCAGCGTGAACAGATCAGCACGAGGTGGCTCGATGACGATCTCACCCGCAGCTTCCAGAGCCAGCGACGAGCCTTCCACGCAAACAGCGGCGAGCAGCCAACGACCACCTCCGTCGGTGACGCTCACCTGCTCACCGTCACGCAGACGTAGCACGCGACGTAGATGATGCACCGTGTCGTCATCGATCGACAGCACATCCAACTGGTCGGGATCGACCAGTACATGAGCGCTGGTCGATCGCAGCGATGACCTGTCCATCGGGCCGCAACCGTCAGTTGAACGCCGACTTGATGCGGCTGAACAGGCCCTCTTTTTCGTGGCCGACCACCTCACCGCGCCCTTCGGCGTATGCCGTGAGGAGTTCGACTTCTTTGTCGGACAGCTTCTGGGGGATCTCCACGCGTACCCGTGCGCGCAAGTCACCTCGACCTCGGCCACGCAGGTGGGGGACGCCTCGCTGACGCAGGACGAACTCACGACCGGGCTGGGTGCCCGGCGGGATGACCAGATGCTCGGTGCCATCGAGCGTCTCGAGTTCGATGGCGGTACCGAGCGAGGCCTGGGCGATCGAGATCGGCACCTCGGTGACCAGATCGTGATCATCCCTGACGAACAGGTCGTGCGGTGCAACCCTGAGGTGAACGTACAGGTCGCCTGATCGCCCGCCGCGAGGGCCGACCGCTCCCCGACCGGTCAACCGCAGGGTGGAGCCGGAATCGACACCGGCCGGAACATCGACCTGGTACGTCTTGTCGACGGTGACCCGGCCTTCGCCCCGGCACGAGCCGCATGGTGACGTGATGACCTGCCCGAGGCCACCGCACCGGGTACACGGGCTGGCCGTCACCATCTGGCCGAGCAGGCTTTGGCGCACCCGCTGGATCTGGCCACTGCCACCGCAGTCGGAGCAGGTGACCGGGCTGGTGCCGGCGGCGGCACCCGAGCCACTGCACTCCTCGCACGTGACCGGCAGCTTGAGCGACACATCGACCTGATCACCGAACACCGATTGCTCGAACGTGATATCGGCCACGAGTTCGATGTCCTGTCCACGCGGCGGCCCGGACGGCCCACGCTGACGACCGCCCCCGAACGGACTTCCCCCACCGCCGCCGAAGAACGTTTCGAAGATGTCACCCAGACCGCCGCCGAACAGATCGTCCGCGGTCGGTCCAGCGCCGTTGCCGCCCACGCCCGCCTCGCCATAGCGGTCGTAGCGGGCGCGCTGGTTGTCGTCGGAAAGCACCTGGTAGGCCTGGGCGATCTTCTTGAACTGCTCGGCGGCCTCCGCGTTGTCGGGGTTCGCATCGGGGTGGAATTCGCGAGCGCGTTGACGGTACGCCTTCTTGATCTCGTCGGCCGTTGCGGTGCGCTGCACACCGAGGAGTTCGTAGTAATCAGCCATGGGAGGCCCCATCATGCCGGGACTTCGACACCGCTACTCAGCCTTCTTCGATGCGGTGGCCGAGCTGTTCGCTCACCGCTTCCACGGTCGCCAGCGCCTGCGGGTAGTTCATTCGGGTTGGCCCGAGCACACCGACCGAGCCGAGATGCTCGCCATCGACCACCACGGGGGCAACCACGACCGAGCAGGCCGACAGCTGTTGCACCCCATGCTCGACGCCGATGGCAACGGACATGCCACGGTTTACGATGTCGCTGACGAGCGTGACCACCACGAACTGCTGCTCGAGCGTGGCGAGCACCGATCGGACGACCTCGACAGCATCGAAGGCGTTGGCAACTGCGGCAGCGCCACCTGTGAACACCTGATCGGGACTCCCCGCCGATCGCAGCGCATTCAGCGCGTCGCCGCAGAGCCGGTCGACGGCGGTGTCACCGGTCGGGGTGATCTCCACGATCGAGCCGAGCACCCGACCATCGAGCACCGCCGACAGGTGCGCGCCGGCAGCTGACAGCTTGAGCTCGTCGTCGACGTCGGCCAGCTCGATCGACCCGCTCTCGACGGTGCCGTTGGCGAAGACGACCACGGCGGTCGCGGCGGTCGTCGACAGCGCCACGATCTGCACTCGACGCACGGGCACGGCCTCGGCCCGTGGACCGACGACGACGCCCGCGTTGTTGGTGAGCGAGGCAAGGAGATTCGATGTTTGGTGCAGCATTTCCTCGAGACGACCATGTGCGGCGGAGAAGAACTCCCCGACCTGCTTGGTGGTGGCGGTGTCGAGGTGGCCGGGCGTCGTCAGGTGATCGACGAAGTAGCGGTAGCCCTTGTCAGTGGGGATGCGTCCCGCCGAGGTGTGCGGCTGAACCAGATACCCCTCGTGTTCGAGATGGGCCATCTCGTTACGCACGGTCGCCGAGGAGACCTTGATGCTGGGGGCTTCCGCGATGTGGCTCGAGCCAACGGGCTGGGCCGTCGCGATGTACTCCTGCACCACGGCGCTCAGGATCGCTGTTTTGCGGTCGTCCAGCATCTGGCACTCCAGACTATCGACTGCCAACCACCCCGGACCGACTGCCAGTCTGTTCGAGCGGTCTGTTGGGGTCGGGTCCGGAAAGACCGGGTCAACGGATCGAGGCGAGGCGGCGGAGCGCTTCGTCGCGTTCTGCCCCGTGGTCGAGCATCGGTGCGATCGGCTCGGCGACCCAGCGGGCCACATACTCGCCGTCGGGGTCGTAGCGCTCCTGCTGAAGGGTGGGGTTGAACACCCTGAAGTACGGCGCCGCGTCGGTGCCGGTGCCTGCCGCCCACTGCCAACCATGGTTGTTCGAGGCCAGGTCACCGTCGATGAGGTGCTGCATGAACCACCGGGCACCCCACTGCCACGGCAGGTGCAGATCCTTCACGAGGAAGCTGGCCACGATCATGCGCACGCGGTTGTGCATCCAGCCGGTCGCGGCGAGTTGCCGCATACCGGCGTCGACGATGCCGAAGCCCGTCTCCCCCGCGGTCCAGCGGTCGAATCGAACCCGGGCGGCGGAGTCGGTGTCGACGGGCATGGCATTCATCTTGCTGTTCAGGTTCTCCCAGGCGGTTCGTGGTTGCTGGAAGAGCACGTCGGCATAGAACTCTCGCCAGGCCAGTTCACTCGAGAACACCGTCTGCGACTTGAGCCCGGCGCCCGATGCGTCGAGTTCGGCGAGCAACTGGCGGGGGTGGACGGTTCCCCACTTGAGCGCCGGCGACAGGCGGCTCGTGCCCTCGACTCCCGGCAGGTTGCGCTGGTCCGAATAGCCGTCCAAGCCGCCGGCGAGAAACTGCGACCACAGATCGTGAGCCGCCGCTTCCCCCGCTGCGGGAAGATCACATTCTGGATCCGGGCGGGTCGGCAGTGGATCGCCGGCGATTCCGGGCGCACCAGCACCGAGCCACCGGAACTCATCGCCGGGGGCGTCGAGCGGTAGCTCCCAACCGACTTGACGCCACACCTTCGAGAACGGGGTGAACACGGCGTATGGATCACCGTCGCCCTTGCGAACGCCCCCTGGCGCCACGGCGTATGGCGACCCGATGCCGTGAAGTGTTCGACCCGTCGATCGCAACGCAGCCGCGACCGCGGCGTCACGATCTCGCCCGTACGGGGCGTAGTCGCGGCTGACGAACACGCCATCGGCACCCAGTTCTTCCGAGAGACCCGGCACCACATCGGCCGGATCGCCGTGGCGAATCACGAGACCGGTCCCCGAACGGGCACGGATCTCTGCGTCGAGCGACGACAGGCAGTCGTGGAGGTACGCGAGGCGAGGGGCACCGGACGAGGCGAACGACGGGTCGACAACGAACACCGGGACCACCTCGGCACCATCGGCGCCCGCCGCGATCAGGGCCGGGTGATCGGCAAGACGCAGATCCCTCCGGAACCACATGATCGAGCGCTTCGCTGCCGGCACAGGCCGTTTGTACCCGCATTCCGTCGACTGCGCCCCATCATGACCGATCTCGACCACCAAATCCGTCGAACCGATCCCCACGTTTGCGTGAGCAACTACGGCGATCGAGGCGATCTGCGCTCACACAAATGCTGGACGATGCCGGACAGATCGGCCGACAACCTTCAGATCCGGGCGATCTCGTCGCCGACCGAGACCGTGCCCGGCTCGACGACGACGGCGCAGATGCCACGCAGACGAAGGTCGTTGCGCGAGTTCACCCAGCGGGCCGCGTCGACACCGAAACGCTCGGCGAACTTGGCGCAGCCGTTGTGAGGCTTCTCGGTCACCTCGATGACCGCCGTGCCGATGCGGAGGCGAGTACCGGCGGGCGCCGCGTCGATCGACAGGTCGAAGTCGACGATGAATTGGTCGCCGGCGAGCGACCAGCGCTCGCGATCGACGCCGGCGACGGCCTCGAGGGCTCGGGCATTCATGATGTTCAGCTCCGCGAGCGGGTCGGCGGGGCCGCCTGAGGGCCGACTGCTGCCACGCTCGAGGTAGTTGTCGCCCACGAGCCCTACTCCCGGGCGCAGCTCCGCAACGTCGAGTATCCGGCGTTCGCCCACCGTTGGCCGAGCGACGATCAGCTCGACAGTCCCCACGTCGGACGGCGCCGCCGCAACGTGATCGAGCTGGCCATCCAGTTCATCGGCGGTCACAGGCATACATCAAGTATTGCCCATCCGGGCCGCGAATTCGGGACGAATTCCCCGTGCAACGCCGACCATTCGGCGCGCATCATGGGGTGACAGCATTCGAGAAGGAGAAATTCCATGCGCGCCCTGGTCGTGTACGAATCGATGTTCGGCAACACCCACGTGATCGCCGACCACATTGCCACCGGTCTACGAACGCAACTCGAGACCACCGTCGTCGGAGTCCACGACGCCACGGTCGAACTCGTGGAAGCGACCGACCTCGTCGTGGCGGGCGGCCCGACGCACATCCACGGGATGACGAGTCAACGCAGCCGCGATGGCGCCAAGGACATGGCCACCAAGGACAGCGAACTCCACCTCGATCCCGACGCCGAAGGCCCGGGACTGCGCGAGTGGTTCGACGAACTTCCCGAGGGGCAGCACGGCCGAGCGGCGGCGTTCGACACACGGGTACACGCCACCACGCTCGTCACCGGCCAAGCATCGAAGGGTGTCGCCAAGCGCCTACGTCATCACGGATTCGAATTACTTGGAGAGCCCGAGAGCTTCTTCGTCGACAAGTCGAATCACCTGGAGCCGGACGAAGCCGACCGGGCCGAGGCGTGGGGTCGAACGCTCGCCGAGACGGTCGCTCAGCTCGACGTCTGACGGCCTCGGAGCATCCAAGTTGGGCGCTCGGTCCACAGCCGCTCGATCCGGAAGAACGGTGCAAATGCCACCAGGAACAACGGGTACGCAAACCCGATCAACATGAGCGCCAGGATTCCGGCATGCAGCAGCCACGCCGCAATCACCCACGCGGTTCGGAGCCTCCCTCCGTAGAGCGCGATCGGCGCAGCGAGTTCGATCACCACGGTTGCGGCCGCGGCGAACGGCCACATCCATGCCAACCCGACTCCCCACGAGGCGAGTGGCGACGGCTCGCCGCCGAGCACGTCCAGACGAGCGGCGGCGTAAGCGACGTGGTTGCGCAGCGTGTCGCCGAAGATCCAGTCGAGCCCGCCGTAGCGCAGCTTGGCAACACCCGTGATCACGTAGGTGACGACCACCACGACTGCGGCAAGCGCAATCGGCCAGCCGTAGGCCGTTGGAGCCCGAGACCGGCGGCAACGTCCAGCGTCGAGCGACCACGCATCGGCGGCCGGCGACAACGCAACAATCAACACGTGCAGCACGAAGAGGTTCTCGAAATTCAGTAGCTGTCCCCACGAACTGCGATAGCTCGCCAGTGCGAGACAGCCGATCGCGAACACGGGCGCACTCCAGCGGAACCTCCACCCGAGTGTGTATGCGAGCCCGCACAGCAGCGTGGTGACGATGAGCGCACCGAGCACCGGGTCGGGCACCGGTCCGTTCAGGAGCGATGCCACACCGACGCCGTCGAATCCCGACTCACGTTCGGCGAGTTGCACGAATGCGGGCAGCCGAATCAACAGGTACATCACGGCGAACACACCGGTCAGGATCCGCAGCATCGCCAGTCGCTCAGGTGGCGCCTCGGCATCGACTACCGGCCAGATCTCAGGTTGCGTCGCCTGGCTCGTCGGCGCTTCGTCGACGGTCACGACGGCCCCACCTCGCAGCGGGCGTGCACCGTGCGGTCGATGAGGCTCGATTCGCCGCGCACCCGGGCGATCACATCGTGACGTTCCGTGACGATCTCGACCGCAACCACATCAGATGGGAGTCCTGCCCACACCCGCGCTCGGTCGGCGATCTCGACGCACCGGTCCTCGGCTCGCCCGACACGAACTGCGCTGCGCAACTCGCCGGCAACCACCAGCGGATCGTCACTGTCGCCGATCACGCGCAACGTGAGAGTAGACGTCGTTCCTTCGGCGTCGACCGCCTGAGCCGTCGCCAACGTCACCTCGTCGCCGCGCACGCGCGAGTACATGGGGTAGGTCGACAACGGGAAGCTGTCGCGGTCGAGCATCACCGGCGCAACGAGCGCGCCGATGACGGCTGCGGTCACCAGGATCCGTGCGTTGCGATCCACTCCTCCAGCATGCCGTGCCGGCCGCGCACACTGAACGAGTTCAGGCGGTGGGAGTCAGCTCGTGCGCCGCACGGGTCCCCGCTTGCCAGTACACCGCGGCGACGCTGACGCAGATCAAGCTGATCACGCTGCTGTACGCCAACGCCCACTCGGCGCTGACGTTGTCGGCAATCCAGCCGGTGATCGGCGCGCCGATCGGCGTCGAGCCCAAGAACGCGACGGCCTGGAGAGCGAGCAGCCGACTGCGCATGTCGGGCGGACACTCCTGCTGGGTGATCGCGTTGCCGGCGGCGATGAACGCCGCTCCACCGGCTCCGAACGGGATCGACCACACGAACGCCAGCGCCAGGTTCGGCGCCCAGGCAAGCCCGAACCCGGCCAACGCCATCACCACGATGGCACCGAAGAACCACCGCATGGTCACCACATGATGACGGGCGGTCAGCAACGAACCGGTGAGCGACCCGATCGACATCACGGCGAGCACGAGGCCGAAGGCTGCCTCGCTCCCCCAGCGTTGGTCGGCGAGCTTGGGCAGCACGACGGCCTGATTGAACGCCACCATCGAGATGATGACGAGCAACGAGTAGATGATGGCGATGTCGCGTCGTCCGGCAACGAAGTGCAGCGACTCGCGG
This sequence comes from Actinomycetes bacterium, assembly GCA_031430875.1. Taxonomy (GTDB): domain Bacteria; phylum Actinomycetota; class Acidimicrobiia; order Acidimicrobiales; family Ilumatobacteraceae; genus Sva-07. Next base: position 7,989 of record JANPCI010000388.1, read on the forward strand.
ATGGGCTTGCCACCCTTCGAGCGCCGGGGCATGGTGAACATCTCGTCGCGACGGATCGCCACCAGCGAGAAGATGATCGCGAAGAAGCTGAGACCGTTGACGACGAAGCACCAGGCGGTACCGATCGTTGCGACGAGCGCCGTCGCCATCGCCGGGCCGAAGATTCGCGAGCCCGTCATCACCGCCGTGTTCAACGACGTCGCATTCGGAATGTCAACCGTCGGAACCAGCTCGGTCACGAGGCCGCGACGCGCCGGATTGTCGAACGCCGCGACCACGCCCAACAGCAGCGACAGCCCGTACACGACCGGGATGGTCACCAGGCCCGCCAGGGCGAGCCCGCCGAGCAGGAGGGCCTGCGCGGCGAGGCCGCTCTGGGTGATGATCGCCATCGTGCGTTTGTCGTAGGTGTCGGCGATGACGCCGGCCCATGCGCCGAGCAACAGCATCGGGAGGAACTGGAAGGCCACGCTGATGCCGACGGCGGTCGCCTCGCCGGTCAATTGATAGACCAGCAGCGACATTGCAGTCATCTGCAACCAGGTGCCGACGTTCGAGATCGCCAACCCCGCGAAGAACAGTTTGGCGTTGTAGTACTTCAGGGAGCGGAACGTCGATGACACCGCTCGCTGCTCAGTCGTCCAGCTTGAGGGCGTTGATGAAGACGTCGCCGGGGACTTCGACTCGACCGATCGACTTCATCTTCTTCTTGCCCTCCTTCTGCTTCTCGAGGAGCTTGCGCTTGCGCGTGATGTCGCCGCCGTAACACTTTGCGAGCACGTCCTTGCGCTTCGCCTTCACGGTTTCACGGGCGATGACCTTGCCCCCGATGGCGGCCTGAATCGGCACGTCGAACATCTGGCGCGGGATCAGCTCCTTGAGCTTCTCGCACATACGGGCACCGTACTGATAGGCCGAGTCCCGGTGGACGATCGTGCTGAACGCGTCGGCCGGCAGGCCGTTGAGGAGCAGGTCGACCTTCACGAGATTCGACGGCCGGTAGCCCGAAAGCTCGTAGTCGAGGCTGGCGTAGCCCTTGGTGCGTGACTTCATCTGGTCGAAGAAGTCGATCACAACTTCGGCGAGCGGCACCTCGTAGACGAGCTCCACCCGTTCGGGCGAGAGGTAGTCCATCTTCTTCATCTCGCCCCGCCGGGTCTGGCACAGATCCATCAGCGCGCCGGTGTATTCGGTGGGCGTGATGATCGACACCTTGAAGAACGGCTCCTCGATCGCGGCGATGCGTTGCGCCTCCGGCATGTCGGCCGGGTTGTCGACCATCTCGACGGTGCCGTCGGTTCGGGTCAGGCGGTACTCAACGCTCGGCGCCGTGGCGATCAGCGCCAATCCGAACTCGCGCTCGAGGCGTTCCTTGACGATCTCCATGTGAAGCAGGCCGAGAAAACCGATCCTGAAGCCGAACCCGAGTGCGCCCGACGACTCAGGGGTGTAGCTGATCGAGGCATCGTTCAGCTTGAGCTTCTCCAACGCCTCGCGGAGGTTCTCGAAGTCGTCGCCGTCAATCGGGAACATGCCGGAGAACACCATCGGCTTGGGGTCGCGGTAGCCGGGCAGCGCGTCGGTCGATCCGCCGGACGACGTCGTGACCGTTTCACCTGAGCGCGCGTCGCCCACGTCTTTGATGCCCGCGATGAGGTAGCCGACCTCCCCGGGGCCGAGCACAGACACCGGCGTTGGCACGGGGCGCCGGGTTCCGATCTCGATCGCTTCGTGGTTCGCTCCGGCCTGGATGAACGTGAGCTTCGAACCCGACGTCATCTTGCCCTGCATGATGCGGATACTCGACACGACGCCGCGGTACTGGTCGAACTGCGAGTCGAAGATCAGGCCCTGCAACGGAGCGTTCGGGTCGCCCACCGGCGCTGGGATGCGCTCGATGACCGCATCGAGAAGGTCGGGCACCCCTTCGCCGGTCTTGGCCGACATACGGATGATCTCGTCGGCGGGAATGCCGAGGATCTTCTCGATCTCGGCCGCGTACCGGTCGGGGTCGGCGGCAGGAAGATCGATCTTGTTGAGTGCGGCAACGATCTCGAGATCGTTCTCCATCGCCAGATAACAGTTGGCCAGGGTCTGGGCCTCGATGCCCTGGGCGGCGTCGACCACCAGCACGACGCCCTCGCATGCGGCCAGGCTGCGGCTGACCTCGTAGCCGAAGTCGACGTGGCCCGGCGTGTCGATCAGGTGGAAGACATGGCCCTTCCAGTCGACGCGGACGTTCTGCGCCTTGATCGTGATCCCACGCTCGCGCTCGAGGTCCATCGAGTCGAGATACTGCGATCGCATGTCGCGAGCGTCGACGGCCCCGGTGATCTCCAAGATGCGATCCGACAGCGTCGATTTGCCGTGGTCGATGTGCGCAATGATCGAGAAATTGCGGATGAGGCCGAGATCCATGACCGACCCAACGCTATCCGGCCACGTTGGCGCTCATGTCGGCATGTTGCCGCTCGTCGAGGGCTGCCGATAGAGTCGCAGGGCTGTTCAGTGGGGCATCGGGCCCCCGAACATCACGATCGACGGAAAGCAAGGTTTCACGGCCATGGCCAACATCAAGAGCCAGAAGAAGCGGATTCTCACCAACGAGAAGCGCCACGAGCGCAACAAGTCGGTCAAGGCCGAGGTGAAGACGCGCACCAAGCGTGCCAACGACACCATCGGAACCGACGACAACGACGACGCTGTCCGCCTCGCCATCAAGCGCATCGACAGCGCCGCCTCCAAGGGCATCATCCACAAGAACGCTGCGGCCCGCAAGAAGAGCCGCCTCATGAAGAAGGTCAACGCCGCCGGCTGACCTCCCCCATTCCGAAATTCGCCTGGGAATGCGCGCTGAGCGCGCATTCCCAGGCATTTTTCGGTTTTCGGGGGTGTTCAGCGACGGAGTTTGGAGAGGCGGGCGACGAGGACCTCCATCACCAGATCGGGTTCCAGGTCGGTGTCGCCACGCAGGTCGAGATCAGCCTGGGCGACGAGTTCGATCGCCCGTTTGGTCGAAGCCGATCCGAGGCGGTTGTAGGTCTGGAGGGCCTTCTTGGCCGGATACCCCTTCAGGCCCGTGGCCGCCGCAGCATCGTCCTCCGTGCGTGCGTTCGCGCCGTCGAGCTTGGCAAGTTCGACGTAGTGCTTGTGGAGGATCGACATCACCACCAGCGGATGTCGACCACCGGCGTGCATCATGCGGCCGAGCAGCGTGAGCGCTTTGGTGGTGTTGCCGGCGTCGACGGCATCGGTGAAGTCCCACGGCGGCACTCCCCCGGCCTCACCCAGGAATGGCTCCACGTCGGCGAACGTGAGGACATGATCGGATCCGTACGTACTCGTGAGTGTCGCCAGGATCCCGTCGAGTCGACCGGCGTCCTCGCCGAGCCACTCGCCGAGCTGGGCTGCCGCATCGGGTTTGATCCGCAAGCCCGCGGATGCGATGTGCTCGGAGATCCAGTCCTGACGGTCCTTGGGACGTGCGGGAGGCGACGTGTTCACCACCGTGCCGATGGCTTTGACGGCGTCGCCGAGCTTCTTCGGCACGGCGCCGCCATTGAGCACGAGGACGAGGTCGGAGGAGTCGAACGGATCGGCGAGGTATTGGAGCAGCGGGGCGAGCTCGGCGGCGTTGAAGCGGCCGAGATCACGGGCAACGATCACTCGCTTGTCGGTGAGGAACGATGGCGTCTGCGCGGCATCGACCACGAGGCGCAGCTCGTACTCGTCGCCGTCGAACTCGTCGACCATCATCGCCCGATCGCCCGTACCGACCAGCTCGTCGACGAGTTCGTGCACCGCCGATCGCAGGATCGACTCGTCGTTGCCGCTGAGGAGATGGGTCGCCATGGAGACCTCGATTCTTATCGCGTCCGGTCACCGACCATGGAACCTGGCCCGGAGCACCGCCAGCAGCACCGCGAAGATGACCACCGCCCAGGCAATCCATGACCACGGTGGATCGGGTTCGAGGCGGGCGCCGAGCATGGCGACCGTGTCGACCCACTTGGTCCCCACGCGGGCGGGGAACATCACCACCGGACCGAGCATGGGTGCGGTGCCGACCAGCAGCCCAGCCGGGAGCCCGTACAGCATCACCAAGCCGGCTACCGGAACCGCAAGGAGGTTGGCGACCACGCTCACCACCGGAAGACGCCCGAACACCAGCAGGCTCGGGATCGCCACACCCAGCTGGGCGCCGAGCGTGATTCCGAGCGGGAGGGCGACCGGGCCGAGCGAGCCGAAGCGCTCCGCCAGCCACGGGCCCACCGTGCAGACGCCGCCTGTCGCACCGACCGACAGCCAGAACCCGACCGACCACAACAGCAGCGGGTCGACGAGGAGCAGCCCAGTGACGGCGAGCGCCAGGATCCGCACCGGAGATCGCTCGCGACCCGTCATGAACGCCGTCGCCGACAAGCCCGCCATCACACCGGCCCGCAGGATCGACGGCTCGAACCGGGTGATCACGACGAACCAGGCGATCACCAACACCGTCGTGGCCCATCGCACCGACGGACGCAGTCGGACCAGCAGTGGCGCGCACGCTGCCAGGACGAATGCAACGTTCTGTCCGGACACGGCAGTGAGATGTGACAACCCGCTCGCGCGGAATCGTGCGGTCATGTCCGGCGGTTGCTCCCGATCATCGCCGATCACCAGCCCTCGATACAGGGCGCCGTGCGGTTCGGGAATGAACTCGGCCGCCCGCTCGATCGCCGCACGGACACGATTCGATGCTCGTGCCACCGGACCACCGGGCGCCACATCGCTCGCCCAGTCGAGATCGAACCGACCCACGACATGCTGCCATGCGACCCGATGCGCTCGTTGCGCGTCGAGCTGTACGCGCTCGCCGTGCACGTGGATCCACTGACCGCCCCGCCAGTGCATCACTCGCTGCTGCTGTGCACGGCCGCGCGACCACGTCTCGAAACGCTCACCCTCGAGCTCGATGATCACGCGAGTGCTCGACGGGTACGGCTGCGGATCGGCGATCATCCTCCCCCACCCCGTGAACGGCCCCAACTGGTCGGGCGCCAGTTCTCCCCAACTCTGCTGTGAGTGCACCCCGGCGCCGACCGCCACCACGACCGCCAACGCGAACCAACGCCATCCGGCCTGACGCGCCGCCTTGGACGACACGCCGACGAGCGCGACAGCGCCGATGCAGAACAGGGGCGTTCGAGCCCACACCGCGAGCGCAGTGACGAGCGCAAGACCGACGATCGCACTGTCGCCGACGCCGACATCAACACCGGGGCGACCATCGTCCGCAGGGTGCATCGTTGCGGCGACACAATCGTCGTAGCCTGGCGCAGTCGTGACTTCGTTCACCCCTGTTCCCCCTGGTGCCCGGCCACCCTCGTACCACTCGTTGACGCCCGCGCCGCTCACCGAGGGCCCCCGCTGGTACCGCACTCGAATCCGCAGATGGGGTCCGCCGCTCGGCCTCGTCGTTCCGGGCATCCTCGGAGCGATTGCCTACGCCGCGCTCCAGCTGTCCGACGCAGCATGGAGCGGCGCGGTTGGTCTGATCGGTGGCGTGTGTGCGGCTCCGGGCCTGCTGCTCGTCGGCGCACCATTCGGCGAGCACGACCTCTACGGGTTGGCAATCGCCGCATCAGCACTCCTCTGGCTCCTCGTCGGCTTCTTGGCATCGCGACGAGCCACGCGAAACCCGATGGCGACGTGGAACGACTACTGGCGCCACTTCGCATGGATGTGCGGTGGGATCTGGCTCGGCTGCTGTGTTGCGCTCGGCATCGCCGCCCTCGTGATCTCCGACTCGTTGTTCTGATCCAGCCGTTCGAGGATCGTTCACGTCGTCACCAGGTCGCGTAGTGCGTCGATCTTGGCCGGTCCGATGCCGGGCACGCGGTCGAGGTCGTCAGCGTCGACGAATGGCCCGTTGCGTTCCCGTTCGGTCACGATGGCAGTGGCCGTCGCCGGACCGACACCTGGCAATTCTTCGAGTTCATCGAGCGTTGCACGGTTGATGTCGACAGGACCCGCCGGGGCCGAGCCGAGGCCCGGCCCCGCGCCGACAACCAGTTCGGCCGGGACCTCCTCACCGACGACGGGCACGTAGATACGGGTGGCGTCGGCGACCACGGCGGCCAGGTTGACCGCGTTCCAGTCGGCCGACCCGGTCGGGCCGCCCGCCGCGACGATCGCGTCGCGAACCCTGGCGCCGGGCTGCAGCTCGTAGACGCCAGGTTCGATCACCGCGCCGGCGACATGAACCAGCACCGTCGTCGGTGCAGTCGTGGTGGGATCCGCCGGTGCAGGTGGTTGTTCGCCAACCGTGGTGCTCGTCGCCATCGGCAGTGACGCCTCGGTCGGCGGAGGCGGACTGCTGATCAACCAGAACGCACCGGCACACACGGCCACCGCGGCGAGCGACGCCGCGACGAGACGTCCGACACCGAACCACTCGATCCACGCCCTGGCCCGCTCAGCGTACGAACTGGCTGGCCTCGACAGGGGTTCCACGATCGACCTCCTCAACAAGATGCGCAACGCGCAGCGTCATCAGGAGGAAGTCGGTACTGCGAACCTATCGCTGCAGCGCGCCGGCTCAACTGGCGCGGCTCAACTGGCGCGGCTCAACCGCTGCGACTCAGCCCGAGGAGGCGGCGCGCCAGAAAGCGCTGTAGCTCGGGTACTCGATGGCGTCGGTGATCCATCCCGAGGCAACGAGTTCTTGGTGGAGCTCCGGCAGGTTGTACCAGGGCACGCCCATGTCGACGTGGTGGGCGAGGTGCCAACCGGTGTTGTACGGCACCATCCAATAGCGAGCGAGGCGGCTCTGACGGATGACGTGCGTGGTCAGGCGGCGGTCCTTCGAGCGGGCCATCCCGCCATGCTCGGCGATGGAGCGAAGCCGGTTCGACACCTTCCACAACGTCGACCACGACACGATCCACACCACGTACGCCATCGGCCGCATGAACACGATCGACGTGCCGAGCATGAGCGCCTGCACGAGCACGATCTCGCGGGCCTCGGTCTGCCCGCGTCGAAGGGCGAAGTAGAGCGATCGGAAGTTCTTCGACGCGCTGTTACCGGTCGCGTCGCGGCGGAGCTTGCGATGCCACGAATCACGCGAGACCGGGTAGCCGGAATAGAGCCCGAGGTCGGGTTCATCAGGGCCCATCTCGTCGCGGTGATGGGCGAAGTGGGCGCGCCGATAGGCGAGCATCGCCTGGTACGTCGGATACGCCAGTAGCCAGCGACCGACACCGTCGTTGAGCCCCCGCTTGGTGAACAGCAGTCTGTGCGCCGCCTCATGGGCGAGGATGTTCAGACACACGTGACCACGAACCATGAGGACGAATGCCAACAGGTACGACCACCAGGTGTTGATCCACGCAGCAGCGATCACCACGCCGAACGACTGCAGCAGTGTGCTCGCTACGGCAACGGCGTTGCGGGAGTTGGAGATGCGGCGCAACTCGTTTCGTAGCGGCGGGCGCGGCTTGCCGCGCTCGGTGAGGCGATCGGTGGGCAGCACATCGGGCAGCGCCTCGACGGGCGGAACCATCGTTCGGTGCGCCGGCGGGCTCGCCATCTGCGTCATGAGTGCATGTTACACTCTGCGATCACTGTGATCAACAACCGTATGCATCGGAGTGGCGAACTCGACCCACTCAGCCCGCGTTCGATCGTGCTCTCCGTGCTGCTCGGAAACCATCCGCCGTC
>JANPCI010000389.1:0-20521 GCA_031430875.1 Actinomycetes bacterium
CGTCAACATCGACCCGAAGGTGATCGCCCGACCTGCCTTCGGTGCCTCGTTCCTCGACCGTTGCCATCGCCGCGGCGCCGCCCCGACGCAGTTGGTGATCGAGATCACCGAGACCGACTTGCTGTCGCCCGGTGCCGCGTCACTGGCAAACATGCAAAAGCTCCGATTCGCCGGAATCCATGTGTCGATCGACGACTTCGGCACCGGCTACTCGAGCCTCGCCCACCTTCTCGAACTCCCGATCGACGGAGTGAAGATCGACCGTCGCTTCGTTGCCGGTATCGACGTCGATCCTGCGGCCACCAACCTCACGACCGCCATCCTCGGCCTCAGCGAGAGCCTCAAGCTGACCTGTGTCGCCGAAGGCGTCGAGCAGCCGTATCAACGTGACCGGCTCGCCGAACTCGGCTGTCGGTCGTTCCAGGGTTGGCTGTTCTCAGCCGCCGTTGCAAGCACCGAGATCGTGCAGATGATCGGGTCGGCGCTGTCAACGCCAGCCGATCAGGAATCCCAGCGCTCGCCGCTGTAGTCGACCGCGAACAGCACGAGCCCGGTCGGGGGCGCAACGGGTCCGGCGGCGTTGCGGTCGAGTGCGGCCATTGTTGACGTGATCGAGTCGACGGCGCGCCGTCCACGCCCGACATCGACGAGCGTGCCGACGATGCTGCGCACCATCTGGTGACAGAACGACGTGGCGCTGATCTCGAACTGGAGAAGTCCGGGGCCCCATATCGCGTCCTGCCCACGAGCCCACTCGGCAACCTGCAACCGTCGTACAAGGCTGGGTTCGGCCATGCCCTCGGCCGGCTTCGGTCGCCGACAGAACGACGAGAAGTCGTGCTCGCCGAGGAGACTGCGAGCCGCAGCGGTCATGGCGTCGAGGTCGAGTGGTTGAGGGACATGCCACGACGAACGTGCGAGCAGTGGATGGGGCGACGGGTCGTTCCAGACCGCATACCGATAGCTGCGCGCCGTCGCCGAGAACCGCGCGGAGAACTCTGGGGCGACCCATTCGACATCCCGGATCGCCAGCGCCGGCGCGCACATCGCGTTGACGCTGCGCGTCAGGCGACGCAGATCGGTGTCCGTCGGAATCAATCCCGAGACCACCTGGCCCCACGCGTGGACGCCGGCGTCGGTTCGACCCGCACCGACGAGGTCGACCGGTGTGCGCACGATGGTCTCGATGGCACGACGGAGCTCACCCAGCACCGTGCGTACACCGTCGCTCTCGGCAAACCCGTGGAAGTCGGTACCGTCGTACGCGAGCGTCAACCGGACGTTGCACGTATCGGCCACGACCGGATGTGTTGACTCAGACGAGTTCGATGCGCGCCATCTGGGCGTTGTCGCCATGGCGAGGACCCATCTTGAGGATCCGGGTGTAGCCGCCATTGCGCTCGGCGTAGCGGGGAGCGACGTCATGAACGAGCTTGTAGGTCATTTCCTTGTCGCCGAGGAACGACTGGATCTGACGGATCCGGTGAACCTGCATCGGGCCCTCTTCCTGAGCCTTCTTGGCCTTGGTGATCAGCTTCTCCGCGATGGGGCGCAGGTGCTTGGCCTTGGCCTCCGACGTGGTGATCGCCTCAGCGGCGAACAACGATGCAGCAAGGTTGGCCATCATGAGGCGCTGATGGGAAGCAGAGCTTCCGAAGCGGCGTGAGCGGCGTGGCGTAGGCATTGGTCAGTCCGTCTTTCGTGTTCGTGCGTGCGATCAGCCGCGCAGTGTCAGGCCGCGCTCGTCGAGCTTGGCCTTCACTTCGTCGAGGCTCTTCTGGCCGAAGTTGGTGATGTTCAACAGGTCGTCCTCGGTCTTGGTCAGCAACTCGCCGACGGTGTTGACCTGCGCCCGCTTGAGGCAGTTGTTGGGGCGCTCCGACAGATCGAGGTCTTCGATCGGGAGGTCGAGGTCGGGCGAACTGACCGTGGCGTCGATGAGCTCACCGAGTTCGAGGCCGCGGGGCTCATCGGCCATCGTGGCAACGAGCTCGACCAGCGAACGCAGGGTCGCGCCGGCCGAGGCGAGCGCATCGGAGGCGGTGATCGAACCGTCGGTCTCGATCTCGATCACGAGACGGTCATAGTTCGTCGACTGCTCGACGCGAGTCGGCTCCACGTCGAACGACACCCGACGAATCGGGCTGAAGATCGCATCGATCGGAATGACACCGATGATGCGGTTGTCGTCCTCACGGTTGCTCGACAGGTAGCCGCGTCCCTGTTCGACGGTGAGGTCGATGGCGAGACGGCCCTTGGCGTTGAGTGTGGCGATGTGGAGGTCCTTGTTCAGCACCTCCACGTCGGACGGGCACTCGATGTCGCCTGCCGTCACCGCTCCGGCACCACGAGCGTCGAGACGCATCGTGACAGCCTCGTCGGAAACTGAGGTGACGACGATGTCCTTGAGGTTCAAGATGATGTCGGTGAGATCCTCGGCGACTCCGACGACGGTGTCGAACTCGTGGAGCGAGTCGTCGAAACGCGCCGTCGTGATCGCCGCGCCGGGGATCGACGACAGCAGGGTACGACGCAGGGAGTTGCCGAGCGTGTGACCGAAGCCGGGCTCGAGGGGACCGACCGCGAAACGCTGGCGATTGTTGGACTCCTCACCGAGAGCTTCGATGGTGGGGCGCTGCATGACGAGCATTGGTGCCAGGACCTTTCAAGATTCGAAACGAGATTGCGAAAGCGGATTACTTGGAGTAGAGCTCGACGATGAGCGACTCACGAACGGGCACGTCGATGTGCTCACGCTCGGGAAGGCTACGGACCGTGACGGCCTTGCCACCCTCGCCGGCTTCGAGCCATGCGACGAGCGAGCGGTCGATCGTGTCGATGTTGTGCTGGATCACGATCATCTTCTGGGCCTTCGGCGACAACGAGATGACCTGGCCCTTCTTGCAGCGGAAGCTGGCGATGTCGACGCGCTTGGCGTCGACCTGGATCAGACCGTGGTTCACGAACTGACGGGCCTGCGGACGACTCGACGCCCAGCCGGCTCGGTACACGACATTGTCGAGACGCTGTTCGAGCAGACGCAGCAGGATTTCACCGGTCGGACCTTGGAGACGAATGGCCTCGACGTAGGTCTTGTGGAACTGCTTTTCGAGCACACCGTAGATGTACTTCGCCTTCTGCTTCTCCTGCATCTGGGCGAGGTACTCGCTGCCGGCGTTGCGGCGACGAGTGCGGCCGTGCTGGCCGGGCGGGAACGGCCGACGCTCGAGCGCCTGACGACCCTTTTCGTTTTCGAAGATGTTGACCGAGAGGCGGCGCGAGATGCGCACCTTGGGTCCGGTGTAACGAGCCATGTCTCAGCTTCTCCTTAACCGCGCCGACGCTTCGGCAAGCGGCACCCGTTGTGGGGCACCGGTGTGACGTCTTTGATCGAAGTGACTTCGATACCCGTCTGCTGGATCGAGCGGACGGCGGTGTCGCGGCCCGAACCCGGGCCCTTCACCTGAACTTCGGCGCGGCGCAAGCCGTGCTCGATGGCAGCCTTGCCAGCCTTTTCGGCGGCCTGCTGAGCGGCATACGGGGTGCTCTTACGGCTGCCCTTGAAGCCAACGGCTCCGGACGAGGCCCACGAGATGACGTTGCCCTCGGTATCGGTGATCGAGACGATCGTGTTGTTGAACGAACTCTTGATGTGCACGATGCCCGTGCTCACGTTCTTGCGGTCGCGCTTGCGCGGACGACGGCTCGCAGTTGGCTTGGCCATTACTTCCTCGCTGCCTTCTTCTTGTTGGCGACCGTGCGCTTCGGGCCCTTACGGGTGCGAGCGTTCGTGTGGGTGCGCTGGCCGCGAACCGGCAGGCCCTTGCGGTGGCGGACGCCCTGGAGGCAGCCGATCTCGATCTTGCGCTTGATGTCGCCCTGCACGTCACGGCGCAGGTCGCCTTCGATCTTGAGGTTCTGATCGATGTAGGAACGGATCCGGTTGACCTCGTCCTCGGTCAGATTGGACACCTTGGTGTTGGGGTCGAGTTCCAGCTCGGCGCAGATCGTCTGCGACGTGGGAAGCCCGATTCCGAAGATGTAGGTGAGCGAGATCTCCAACCGCTTTTCGCGGGGAATGTCGACGCCGGCGATACGTGCCATAGTGATGCTCCTGTCAGCCCTGACGCTGCTTGTGGCGAGGGTTGGTGCAGATGACCATGATGCGACGGTGGCGACGAATCACCTTGCAGTTGTCGCACATCGGCTTGACGCTTGGTCGTACTTTCATGGTTGCTCTCTAACCGTGCCTTACTTGTACCTGTACGTAATGCGACCTCGGGTGAGGTCGTAGGGGGTGAGTTCCACCTGCACCTTGTCGCCGGGAAGGATGCGGATGTAGTGCATCCGCATCTTGCCGGAGATGTGCGCCAAGACTTCATGGCCGTTGTCGAGCGAGACCTTGAACATGGCGTTCGGAAGAGATTCGAGGATCTTGCCTTCCAGCACGATCGCATCTTCCTTTGGCTTTGGCAGGGGCTTCTCCTTACTCGTTCTCGGACTTGTTCTGGAACCGGACCCGGGCACGACAGCACACAGCTGACGGCACCGAGATGACAACAATGCTCACCGACGTCTGTCCCGGCGCAGGCGCCGATGCAGACATCGCAGTCTGCGAACAGACCGGCGTGTCATGCTAGCGGCGCCTTTTCGGAGAACCAATGGGTGGTCCGCCTGAATTCTGCAGCCGTGTGCTATGCGCCGCAGCTTTAGTCAGTTCTGTGCGGAATACGTCTCATACTCTGCAACACATTCCGCACAGAAACGCTAGGTAGATCGAATCTGGTGCAACGGTCTACCTGACCCGCCATGGCAAGCGGATCGCCCGAATCGAACCACTCGCACCCAGATCGAGGGGGAGCAGACGCTCGACTATCTCGAGCAATTCGAACCCTACGACACCGGATTGGCGGAGCTTCTCGCTGCCGACGACGACGCCTCGATGGACGAGCCGTCGTGATGCTGCGCACCTCCCGACGATGACGACCCTGTTGGACACGAGCGCCGTCATCGCGCTCATCGAACGTCGGGACCCTGCAGTGGTCGAACTCGTCCGGCAGCTCGACGGGCCGTCGGTTCGATCGATGGTCGTGTACGGCGAGCTCCTCCACGGCCTCGCACTGCACGCCCCGGGCATCGTCGAGCGCCGACGTCTGGATCAGAACGATCGCTGGATCATCGCCGGGGCGTCGATCCTCGGCATCGAGGTGTTCGTTACCCAGGACTCGACGCAGGGCCGCCTCGCCGCTCAATGGTTTGCGGAGGCCGGCATCGAAGTGACCGTTCACATTGCCGGTGCGTGAGTCGATCCATTCGTCAACGAATCGGGCGATCGCAACCGTGACGGGCCTCGACACGCACGACGTGTGGGAGAATTGGTGATGGGGTCGGGTGGGGACGAGTCGAGGCCGTCAGGGACGGTGACGTTTCTGTTCACCGATATCGAGGGATCCACGAAACGGTGGGAAGCCGACCCTGACGCGATGCGAGTCGCGTTGGCCGCGCACGACGACGTGTTGCGGGCGGCGATCGAGGATCAAGGTGGTTGGTTGTTCAAGCACACCGGCGACGGGGTGTGTGCCGCGTTCACCTCGGCACGCGGAGCCGTCGATGCGGCAGTGAGCGCACAACGAGACCTGGGGTTGCCGGTACGGATGGGAATCGCCACCGGTGAAGCCGAGCGGCGTGGCGACGACTACTTCGGTCCGGCGTTGAACCGGGCGGCGCGGGTGATGGGGGTTGGCCATGGCGGCCAGATCCTGGTGTCCAGCTCGACCGCCGGGTTGGTGTCGGGAGTGGAGCTCCAGGATCTGGGTGAGCATCAGCTCCGTGACCTCGCCGGGGCGGAGCACCTGTTCCAGATCCGCTGTGACGGGCTGATCGCCGAGTTCCCTCGGTTGCGGACCGTGGATGCTGTCCCCGGCAATCTTCCGATGCAGGCAAAGAGTTTCGTGGGTCGCGATGCCGAGGTGGATGAACTGGTCGCTTTGGTGCGCTCTCATCGTCTGGTGACGTTGACGGGGGTGGGTGGGGTCGGCAAGACCCGCCTCGCGGTGCAGGTGGCTGCGGAGTTGGTGCCGGATTTCGGTGACGGGGTGTGGCTGGTCGAGTTGGCTCCCGTTGGTGACCCCGCGGCGGTGCCTGACGCGGTTGCGACAGGGTTGGGTATCACCCAGCAGCCCGGGCGCACGGTGACCGAAAGTGTCGCTGAAGCGTTGATGGGTCGACGCCTGCTGATCGTGCTCGACAACTGCGAACACGTCCTCGACACGGCTGCCGACCTCGTCGAAACCATCCTGGCGCGGGCATCGACAGTGACGATGATCGCCACCTCCCGCGAAGGGCTACGGGTCGGGGCCGAGCATCTGTGGGCAGTGCCGTCACTCGACGTGCAAGCCGGAGCGGTGGAGTTGTTCATCGAGCGTGCTCGGGCAGTGAAGGCCGGGTTCACGATGGATGACGAGACCGACGCGAGCGCAGTCGAGGAGATCTGTCGCCGGTTGGACGGGATCGCTTTGGCGATCGAGTTGGCAGCGGCACGGATGGTGTCGATGAACCCGACCGAGGTGCTGGAACGGTTGACCGATCGGTTCCGTCTGTTGTCAGGGTCGCGGCGTGGTCTGGAACGACACCAGACGTTGCGGCAGGCAGTGCAGTGGTCGTACGACCTGTTGACATCCGATGAGCAGGTGGTGCTGGGGTGTTGTTCGGTGTTTGCCGATGGCTTCGACGTCGTTGCCGCCACCGCAGTCATCGGCGGCGATCTCGATGAGTACGAGGTGTTGGACCTCTTGGACTCGTTGGTGCGCAAGTCGTTGGTGACCGCCGGCCAGGTGGGTGGGAGTACCCGGTACGGCTTGTTGGAAACGATCCGCCAGTTCGCCGAAGACCAACTCGCTGCTGGCGAGACCATCGCTGACGTGAGGGATCGACACGCCCGTTGGTTCGCCGAGCAAGCGGTCGCCCACTGGGATCTCTGGGACGGCCCACGTCAGCGGATCGCAACCGATTGGGTTGATGTCGAGTTCGCCAACCTCCGCGCCGGCTTTCGGTGGGCCACCGACCAGAACGACCTCGAAGCAGCCACCGCCATCGCGGCCCACGCGGCGCAACTCGGCTGGATGCTGCAGCACTACGAGCCGGTCGGGTGGGCCGAGGAGATCCTGCCCACCGCCATCGCAGCCGGCGTCACACAACTGCCCCGCCTCTACGGCGCCGCCTCTCTGTGCATGTTCACCGGCCGCGCCGAGGACGCCGTCGTGTATGCCCAGGCGGGGCTCGAGTTGGAGTCCAATCCACGCTACGACCCCTTTCACGGACAATTTGATCGTGTCCAGGAGGCCACGGCTCATCTCATGGCCGGGCGGATCGATCGGTTCGTGGAGTGGTGTACCGCCGGCGTCGACGAGAACCGAACCGAGCTGCTTCGAATCGTGGGTCTCTGCGGGCTGACCTACATACTCCCGGCGGTTGGACGGGCCGCCGACGCCATGGCCATCGCCGATGACGCCACCGCCGCCGCCCGAGCCGCCGGGAATCCGTTCTACATCGCCTTCGCCTTGGCGGGTTGCGGCCGGGCGTTCGCCGAGACCGATCCTGCTCGGGCGCTGGACGCCTACCGCGAAGGGCTCACCTATGCCCGAGCCCAACGCCTCGCGATCTGGGAGGCGCTCATCGCTCGGGAATCCGCAGAGCTCGAATCAGTCCACGGCAACCTCGAGCGAGGCCTGGGGTTGTTCGACACTGCGATCAGCATGTGCCACCAATCCGGTGACATCGTCAACCTTGCGACCACACTTGCGCAACTCGCCGTGTTTCTTGGCGGCGATCAGCAACCCGACGTCGCCGCGAGGATCTATGGCGCCACCACGCCGTACCCCAGCACCGTTATGGTCGTCGGCCTCGTCGATGCCGTCGATCATCTGCGCACCGTGCTCGGCGAGTCACGTTTCGATGAGTGTGTTGCTGCCGGGGAGGCCATGCAACTCGCGGACGCCGTCCGGTACGCACGCGACCAGATCCAACTCACGCTCGATCGGCTCGCGGACGCGCGATAGTCACCAATTCGAGATCAGAGCCACACGAGTTCGAACGCCGTGGCGAGATCAACGCCCAGTCGTGGACCGGTCTGCTCGGCTGCCGTGCGCAGGAACGCGTCGGGATCGGCCATGTCACCGTCGAGGTTGCGGAGATACACCTCGTGACAACGAAGCGAGTCGACGCCGGCGGCGAGGTGGTCGGTGATGTCGACGGCGTGCGTCGCCTGCGGTGATCCGGAGAACGCGACGAATCGGGTCCCCGACCACGGCTCGTCGGGTAGATCCGAGAACAACCAGGGGTTGCCCGCGTCGCGGGCGGCGTCGATCAACGCCCGACCGACCGCTCGGTGATCGGGGTGGTTCCAGCTTGGTCCGCCCCACGAGTCACGGTGGTTGATGCTGAGCAGCACCTCGGGCCGATGACGTCGGATCGCGGCGGCAAGGTCGCGCCGAAGATCGATGCCCTCCACGACCAGTCCGTCGCGGTGATCGAGGAACTCGACGACGCTCACACCCACGGATGCGCAACTCGCCACCTGCTCTGCCCGTCGCAGCGGACCGACTTCAGCGGGTGGCATCGATGAGATCCCCGCCTCCCCTTCGGTCACCAGGAGGTAACGGATGTCCTTGCCCTGTTCGCTCCAGCGGGCGACCGCGCTCGCCGCTCCGTACTCCATGTCGTCGGGGCGGGCAACCACCGCCAGCCCCCTCGTCCAGTCCTCCGGAACCATTTCGAGTCGGTCGGTCGTGTGGTCACGATGGCACCGGGGCCGGACAGTCCGCAAGACCGACTGACCAACGGGCTCAGGTCGACGGCTCGGCGGCGCGCCACGACTCGTGGAAATGGCGGAGCTTGTCGGGGTTGACGATCGCGATCGCTTCGGCCACCTGACGATCGCGCCAGTTGAGCACCGTCAGCAGGTATGGCTCACCGTCGCGCACGACGTAGGCGCCGGGCTGGCCGTTGACGTCGACCCAGTGGAGTTCGTCGGTCGAGAGCCATTCGCGCCTGGCGAGGTTCACGAACAACCGCGCCACCTTGTCGGGGCCGCGCACGGGGCGTCGCGCCGCGTGATGATCGGGACCACCGTCGGAGATGTGAACCACGTCGTCTGACAGCATCGTGGTCAATCGGTCGACGTCACCTTCGAGGATCGCGGCCAGGAACGCATCGGACAACTCCTGCACCTCGGCCGGTGGCGGCGTCAGGCGGGGGCGTCCGTCACGGACCTTCTCTCGCGCTCGGCGCGCCATCTGCCGGGTCGCAGCCTCATTGCGATCGACGGTGACCGCCACCTCGGCGAACGGAACGGCGAACACGTCGTGCAGCAGGAAGACCGCCCGCTCGGTCGGATCCAGCGTCTCGAGCACGCGCAGGAACCCGAGGGTGAGCGAGTCCGACGACGCCACGACCTCGGCCGGATCGATGGCCGCACCCCGAGCGGACGGGTCGGACATCGGCTCGGGCACCCACGGCCCGACGTACAGCTCCCGGCGCGCCTGCGCGGAGGTCAGCCGGTCGATGGCGACCCGGGTCGTCACTGTCGTCAGCCATGCTGCCTCGTTGTCGATCGCCGAACGATTCGTCCGCTGCCACCGGATCCACACCTCCTGCACCACGTCGTCGGCGTCATCGGGAGTTCCGGTCATCCGGTACGCGAGCGACGTGAGCCGCCGGCGTTCCGCGTCGAACCGGGCCTGATCAGCGTCGACGGTCATCGGACCCGTCGCCGCGCCGACACGTGGGCGATCGCTGCGTCAGCAGCGGCGCGGGCACTCGCCAGCACCGCATCCGCGAGGTGGCCCGTCGGCCCGACCCAGTCACCGACCACGAACAGCCCGTCGCGATCGGGAACCTCGACCGGTGGACGTCCGGCGAGCCCTCCGGATGCGGCCGTGGCAATAGCGGACACCGTGGTCATCCGATGAAGGTAGCGCTCGTCGACGATGTCATCCGGCGAAATCCCGGCGTGGCGGGCGAACGCAGCCAGTCGTGCACGATCCGGCTCGTCACCCGACCCCAGGTACTGAGCGAGCGACACGCTCGCGTGACCCGGCGGGCACATCTCCTTCATACTGCCGTGGTCGGAGAGGTAGATCGGATCGTCGACGCCGATCACGAACCGATGGGTCGGCGCATGCACGAGCGCAAGGTCGAGCACGCTGACCTGGGCGGCGACACCGGCCCCATACGGATGCCCGGTGACCGCGGCAGTCTGGGCCGGGCCACCGACGGCAACGATCACCGCGGCTGCGTCGGGAAGATCGTTCACGCCGCCTCCGCGTCGGATCTCACCGCCGCCGGCGATGACGACACCGGCGAGCCCTTCGACAAGACGTTCCCACCCGCCGTCGAGGTACCGAACGCCGGCCCCGAGCCCGAGCTGGACCTGCCGGATCGCTACCTCGGCGCTGAGCTGATCGGGGGCATTGGTGTACGTCGTGAGCCGCACGATGGTGTTCAACAATGCCCGGACCCGCTCCCGAGCGGTCAGGTCGTCCAGCCACGCGTTCACCGTCCGCTCTGCGAAGTCACCCGCGGCGAGGCGCGGGAGTCGCGCCATCAGCGAAGCCAACTCCACCTTCTCCCGCACGCCGATGATCTTGGTCCGCAGCAGTGACCCCACCCCGCCCGGCGCGAGGTGGAGGTCGCCACCGAGGACCATGCGAGTGCCCCGGGTCGGCGGAGTGATCCCCGGCGTCGGGATCCCGATGTCGTGAAGGACTCCCATCGCCTCGCCGCCCAGGTAGAGCGCATGCGGGCCCTGGTTGAACCGGTAGCCGTGGCGTTCGTCGGTGGTGGCCCTCCCGCCGAGACGCCCCCGGCGTTCGTGGACCACGACGGAATGACCCGATCGGGCAACCAGTGCGGCGGCAGCCAGACCACCCAGACCACCGCCGATGACATGAACCTCTGCATCTTCCATACTCATACGACGACGTCGGCTCCGCAAATGTGACAGCAGCACGGCTACCGTTCACGCATGCACGATCTGGTGATTCGAGGTGGCACGGTCGTCGACGGAACCGGCGCCGACCGTTTCCGCGCCGACGTAGCGATCGACGGTGAACACATCGTCGCGGTGTCCGGACCCGACGACGACCCGATCGGACCTGGCCGCCGGGAGATCGACGCCGATGGGCTGATCGTCACCCCGGGCTGGGTCGACATCCACACCCACTATGACGGCCAGATCACGTGGGACGCCGAGCTCGCACCCTCCTCGGTCAACGGCGTCACGTCGATCCTCGTCGGCAACTGCGGCGTCGGGTTTGCGCCGGTCGCGCCGGATCGTCATCAGTTCCTGATCGAGCTGCTCGAAGGAGTCGAGGACATACCGGGCACGGCACTGACGGAGGGGATGACCTGGGGATGGGAGACGTTCCCCGAGTACCTCGACCTGCTCGACACGTTGTGCTGGA
This sequence comes from Actinomycetes bacterium, assembly GCA_031430875.1. GTDB lineage: Bacteria > Actinomycetota > Acidimicrobiia > Acidimicrobiales > Ilumatobacteraceae > Sva-07. The sequence continues at coordinate 11,463 of JANPCI010000389.1, forward strand.
GCATCGACGTCGGCACCCAGGTTCCGCACGCAGCACTGCGCACGTACGTGATGGGCGAACGCGGGGCCGACGTCGAAGCCGTCGCATCCCCCGACGAGATCGCCACGATGTCGGCGCTCTGCGAGGAGGCCATCCGCGCCGGTGCGCTCGGCTTCACCACATCGCGCACCTACGTGCACCGCACGTCGCGTGGGCAGCAGATCGGCACACTGCGCGCCGGCGCCGACGAGGTACTCGGGATCGCAGCGGCACTCCGACGCGCCGACGCCGGCGTCATCCAGTTGATCTCCGACGCCTATCAGTCGACCGACGACGAACTCGTCGCCAACGAGATCGAGCTTCTCGGCCGCATCGCCACCGAGGTCGGCCGCCCCCTGAGCTTCACGGTGCAGCAGAACGACGACGCGCCTGAACGCTTCCGGGAGTTGCTGGCCGCGATCGCCGACTGGAACGAAGCCGGCGCCGACGTCAAGGCGCAGGTGGCGGTCCGGCCGATCGGTGTGCTCATCGGGCTGCAGGCCACGGCCAACCCGTTCATGTTCTGCCCGTCGTACCGCCAGCTCCACACGCTCACCGCCGACGAGCGGCTGACCCGCCTTCGCGACCCGGAGATGCGTCGCGTCCTGCTCGACGAGCACGCCGCGTCGACTCCGTCGGGCTTCGTCGGGATCCTGCACTCCGGCTACGACCGCATGTACCCGCTCGCCGACCCACCCGACTACGAGCCGACACCCGCCGACAGCGTCGCCGGCCGCGCCGTCGCGGCAGGCGCCCGGCCCGACGAGCTGCTCTACGACCTCCTGCTCGACGACGACGGCAGCAGCCTGCTCTACATCCCGCTGATGAACTACGCCCACGGCAGCCTCGACGACGTCCACGAGATGCTCACCTCACCGAACGCGATGTTCGGGTTGTCCGACGCCGGAGCTCACTGCAACTCGATCTGCGACGGCACGTTCCCGACCACGGCGATCACCCACTGGACGCGTGACCGCAGTCGTGGTGAGCTCCTTCCTCTCGAACAGGTGGTGCACCAGCAGACCCAGCGCACCGCCCGCCATGTCGGCTGGACCGACCGCGGTGTCGTCGCTCCCGGCCACCTCGCCGATCTGAACGTGATCGACCTCGAGCGCCTCACCCTGCATCCACCGCATCTCGTTGCCGACCTCCCGGCCGGTGGCACCCGCCTGATGCAGACCGCCGATGGCTATGTCGCCACCGTGAAGCGCGGACAGGTCATCGCGGAACAGGGCGAACTGACGGGAGCCCGCCCCGGGCGCCTCCAACGCGGCTGTAGCTGACTCACTTCTCTGTGGTCGACATCCTCGCGGCGATCATCACGTCGTTCGGCGTCGTCTTCGTTGCCGAACTCGGTGACAAGACACAACTGCTGGCGCTCGGGTTCGGGGCGCAGCATTCGCTGCGGCTGGTCGCCATCGGCCTCACGCTCGGCTATGGAATCGCCAATCTCCTGGCGGTGATCGTCGGCGGCCTGCTCGGCGCAGCCCTCCCGGAACGTCCGATTCAGATCGTCAGTGGGCTCGTGTTCATCGGCTTCGCCATACTCGCGCTTCGGCGTGACGACGAAAGCGGCGACGAGGCCGACGTCGATTCCGTCGATGCGCTCGGTGGAGTGACCGGGCCCAAGGTCGTGGCATCGATCGCACTGGCGATCGCCATCGCCGAGATGGGCGACAAGACCCAGATCACCACGGCCACACTCGCATCACAGGCGGCGCCCATCGGTGTCTGGATCGGGGCGACACTCGGCGCTGCCTCGAGCGGAATGGTGGGCGCCGTTGCAGGTCGTTCAATCGGTCACCGGATCTCGACCCGTGCGGTCAACGTGGCGTCAGCCGTACTCTTCGCCGGGTTCGGCGTCGCGATGCTCGCGGGCTGGTTCTGACACCTCGACGATCAGCTCACCTCGCAGCAGCGCACGGATCGATTCGATCGCCAGTCGGTGACGCTCGGGCGACTCCGAGCCACCCTCGGTGAGTCCGATCAGGAGGATGCGAACGAACTCGACGACGAGGTCGCGGTCACCAGGTCGGATCTCGCCCGAGGCCACGCCGGCGCCGACCATCGCAACGAAGAACTCGTCACGTGCGGTGACGCTGCGTTCGAGCCGTTCCGCCACCTCGGGAAAGCGTCGCATGTCGGTGCGCACCGTGCCGACGAACAACGCCAGGGTCGGATCCTCGACGTTCAGTTCGTGCGCCGCCTCCAACACACCGTCGAGTTGACCCAGGAACGTTGTCGAAGCGTCGACCGCCTCGATGAACCTGCCGTACACCCGCCGCTGCATGTCACGGTGCACCGCGAGGTAGAGGTCGAGCTTGGAATCGACGTAGTGGTAGAGCGCCCCGGTGGTGATGCCGGACGCCACCGCGACGTCGTTGTTGGTGACGGCACCGAAGCCTCGCTCGGCGAACAGACGGCGAGCGTTGTCGAGAATGGCCTGCCTGGTGTCGGCCGAGTCGGTGGCAGGCGGTCGTCCCCGTCGACGAGTCCCTGAGGGTGCCCCATCGGCCATCACGCCAGTATCACGCCCGGCACCCCCGCCCCTCCCAGCGGACCGTTCTCGTGAACAACTTCACGCTCCGACCGCGCACTTGTTCACGAGAACGAGGCGGGTGGGGCTGACGGGTGGGTTGGCGGGATGGGTTGCCGGAGGGTCAGTTGCGATTGGCTTCGACGGCCTTGACGAGCCGGACGAACACGTCGTCGGGATGGCCGATGCCGTTGACCACAACGAGGCGGTTCTGGTCGCCGTAGTGCTTGATCAACGGGAAGGTCTGCTCCTCGTACAAGTCGAGGCGGCGATTGACCGACTCGGGTGTGTCGTCGGCTCGCTGCTGCACGTCGCCACCGCACACGTCGCAGATCCACGGGTCGGGATCGTTGCCAGTCGACGTGTAGTTCGTTCCACAGTCGCGGCACACTCTGCGCGCCGAGATTCGCTCGAGGACGATCTCGCGCGGCACGTTGAGGTCGAGCACCACGTCGATGGGTCGCTCGCCGGCGATGACATCGAGGGCATCGGCCTGGTCGATCGTGCGGGGGAAACCGTCGAGAATGTAGCCCCGCGTCGAGGCGTCGGGCGCCGACAAACGGTGGTCGACGAGACCGATCATGATCTCGTCGCCGACCAGGCCGCCGGCGTCCATCACCTGCTTGGCCATCACGCCCAGTTCGTTACCCTCGCGGGTCGCGGCGCGCAGCATGTCACCGGTGGAGATGTGCGGAACGACGAAGTGCCGTGACAGTCGCACGCACTGCGTGCCCTTGCCGGCACCCTGTCGCCCGAGGATGATGAGCCGGGCGCCGGGGATCACGACCGACCTACTTGAGGAATCCCTCGTAGTTGCGCAACGTCAGTTGGCTGTCGATCTGGCGCATCAACTCGAGTGCGACACCCACCGAGATGAGGACCGCCGTACCGGCGAAGGCGAACGTGCTGATGCCGGCGACGATGAGCAAGATGTAGGGCAGGATCGCAATGATCGCAATGAACACGGCTCCCGGCAGCGTGATGCGGTTGACGGCCTTGGCAAGGTAGCGCTCGGTCTGCGGACCGGGGCGAACACCGGGGATGAATCCACCCTGGCGCCGCAACTGGTCGGCCTGACGGATCGGGTCGAACGCAATCGAGTTGTAGAAATAGGCGAACGCGATGATCAGGACGGCGAAAATCGTGATGTACACGAAGTTCTGAGGGTTCACGATGTACTTGTCGACGAAGCTGGCGATCTCGCCCCGCCATCCCTCGCCCGAGCCCAGGAACTGCGTCATGATCACCGGCAACAGCAGAATCGAGCTGGCGAAGATGATCGGGATCACACCCGACTGGTTGACCTTCAACGGAATGTACGTGTTTTGGCCACCCATCATCCGGCGACCGACCACACGTTTGGCAAACTGCACCGGAATTCTTCGTTGCCCGAGTTCGACGTACACGACGGCCACGATGATGAACAAAGTCAGCAACACCATGGCAACGAACCAGAACGTGCCATTGAGCACGAGGATGCTCCAGAAGCCACCGGGGAGCGAGGACACGACCGATGCGAAGATGATCATCGACATGCCGTTGCCGATACCGCGCTGCGAGATCATCTCGGCCATCCACATCAACACTGCGGTGCCTGCGACGAGCGTGGGGATGATCAGATAGCCACGCGGCCACACACCGTCGGGGAGCAACGGCACTGTCGGTGCGGCGCTCGCCGCCGAGAAGAAGGCCGTGCCGCGACCGGTGCCGAAGATGAACACCAGGCCCGTGGCCTGCAGAGTGGCCAGACCGATCGTGAGATAGCGAGTGTATTGGGTGATCTTCCGTTGGCCGACAGCGCCTTCGCTCTGAAGTTCCTCCAACTTGGGGATCACGACACCGAGTACCTGCATGATGATGCTGGCCGTGATGTACGGCATGATGCCGAGCGCGAAGATCGAGAAGCTCTCGAATGCTCCGCCCGAGAAGAGGTTCAGGAACCCGAGCGCGCCCTGCTGGCCGGCTGACTCACGCAACTGCTCGATGGCGATCGGGTCGACACCGGGAACGCGAATGGCGACACCGAACCGATAGACCGCGACCATGGCAATGACGAACAGGATCTTGTTTCGAAGGTCATGGACCTTGAAGATGTTCATCAAGCTGGAGATCACGCGGGGAGGTCCTTCTTCACGTCGTGCTGCGGATGGAGGCTGATCGGATCAGCGGTTGGCGAACTGGTTGCCCTTGACCGCCGGTCGCCCGGCCTTGCCCTCTTCGCGGAAGGGAAGTTCGATCAGGGTGACCGTACCGCCTGCAGCCTTCACGGCTGCTTCAGCAGTCGACGAGATCGCATGGACATGCAGATCGACCTTGGTCGAGATTTCGCCGCGGGCGAGAACCTTGACGAACGACTTCTTGCGGACGACACCATGGGCGACGAGCACCTCGGGATCAACCTTGGAGTCGCCGGTCTTCTCGACGAGGTCACTGAGAGCGTGAAGATTGACGGCCTGATACTCGACACGGAACGGGTTGTTGAACCCCTTCAGTTTCGGGACGCGCTGCTTGAGCGGTGTCTGGCCACCTTCGAAGCCGCGCGCAACGGTGTTGCGGGCGCGCTGGCCCTTGCTGCCACGGCCGGCGGTCTTGCCGCCCTTGCCGCCCGTACCACGGCCGACGCGCTTGGCGTTCTTCGTGGCGCCGGGCGACGGCGCGAGATCATGGACCTGCATGGTCAGCTCTCTTTCTGCGCGGCCGAATCGACCACGTTGATGAGGTGCGGAACCCGGGCGATCATGCCGCGGATCTCCGGTCGGTCGGGCAGCGTGTTCGATCGGCCGATCTTGCCGAGTCCGAGCGCGCGCAGCGTGCCGCGGTGCTTGGGCTTGGTGCCGATCGACGACTTGATCTGCGTGACGGTGATGGTGGCCGCGTTGGTGGTGGCCGCGTTGGTGGTGGACGGGCTCATTCTGCGCTCCCGGTTGTGGCCGCGCCCGTGCCCGAACGGCTCTTCTGGCGCTCGTTGTAGGCATTGAGCAGGCCCTTGGGTACGAACTCCTCGGCCGCCAGACCGCGGCGGGCCGCAATCTGATCGGGACGCTGGAGCGACTTGAGCCCGGCAACGGTGGCGCGAGCGACGTTGATGTGGTTGGCCGAACCGAGCGACTTGCACAGCACGTCGTGAACGCCGGCCTCTTCGAGAATGACACGGGCGGCGCCGCCGGCGATCACGCCGGTACCCGGTGCTGCGGGCTTCATCATGACCTTGCCGCCACCGGTGGTGCCGAGAACAGGGTGGATGATGGTGCTGCCGGCCATCGGCACCTCGAACAGGTTGCGCTTGGCTTCCTCGGTGCCCTTCTGAATGGCAAGTGGAACTTCCTTGGCCTTGCCGTAGCCGAGACCGACGCGACCGTTGCCGTCGCCGATCACCACGAGGGCGGTGAAGGAGAACCGACGACCACCCTTGACCACTTTGGCCACGCGGTTGATCGTGATGACTCGCGACTCGCGCAGACCGCTGTCGTCGCCATCGCGACCGTCACGACCACCGCCACGGCTGTCGCGGCCACCGCCACGGCTGTCATTGTTCATGGGGAACGACATCAGAACTCCAGTCCTGCTTCACGGGCACCGGATGCAACGGCGGCAATTCGGCCGTGATAGGCGAAGCCACCACGGTCGAACACGACCTTGTCGACACCGGCGGCCTTGGCGCGCTCGGCGATGAGCTGGCCCACCTTGGCGGCCGCCTCGACGCTTGCGCCGGTGCCTGCGGAACGCAGGTCGGCTTCATTCGTCGATGCGGCGGCAAGCGTGGTGCCGGCATCGTCGTCGATCACCTGCACGGACAGGTGCTTGTTCGAACGGAACACCGCCATGCGCGGACGCGCTGCGGTGCCGTGGATCTTCTTGCGGACGCGACGGTGGCGGCGGATGCGGCCATTGCGACGGGCTTCGGCGATCTTGGTCATGATGCTCCGTTACTTCTTTCCGGCCTTGCCGGCCTTGCGCAGCACTCGCTCGCCCGCATAGCGGACACCTTTGCCCTTGTAGGGCTCGGGCTTGCGGATGCTGCGGATGTTGGCGGCCACCTGGCCGACCACTTCTTTGTCGATACCCGACACGATGACCTGTGTCTGAACGGGGACCTCGAACGTGATGCCCTCGGGCGCCTTGACGTCGACCGAGTGGCTGAACCCGAGGTTCAGACGCAACAGGCTCGGGCTCTGCGCCTCGGCGCGGTAGCCAACGCCCACGATCTCGAGATTCTTGGTGAACCCGTCGGTGACGCCGATGACCATGTTGTTGACGAGGCTGCGGGTGAGCCCGTGCATCGCCTTGGTCTTGTTCTCGTCGTTCGGGCGTTCACACAACAGCGTGTCGCCCTCCTGGCTGATGGTGATGGTGCCCGGGAGCTCGCGCTCGAGCGTGCCCTTGGGGCCCTTCACCGAGATGTTGCGGCCATCGAGCTTGACGTCGACGCCTGCGGGCACCGCGATGGGCGCCTTTCCGATACGGGACATGTCGTTCCTACTTCTCCTTCGATCCGGTCCGGGTCACCAGACGTAACACATGACCTCGCCGCCGACGTGGCGCTTGCGCGCCTCGCGGTCGGTCATGAGGCCGTGGGAGGTGGACAGGACAGCAACACCGAGGCCGCCGAGAACTCGGGGAACGGTGCCGGCGTTGCGGTACACGCGCAGACCCGGCGTCGAGATACGACGCAGGCCCATGATCGTGCGATCACGATCGGGCGAATACTTCATCTGGATCGTGAGGACCTCGCCGACACCCTTGGGTGACGGTGCGGTCTCGAAGCTCGAGATGTAGCCCTCCTTCTGGAGAACTTCGGCGAGCGCGACCTTTTGCTTCGACGAGGGCATGCGCACCTCGTCGTGCTTGGCGGTGTTCGCGTTACGAACACGCGTGAGCATGTCGGCGATGGGATCGGTCATCATGATGGTTGTCTCCTCACCAGCTCGACTTCGTCATACCGGGGATCTCGCCGGCGTGTGCGAGCTCTCGCAGGCACAAGCGGCAGAGGCCGAACTTGCGATAGACCGAACGGGCGCGGCCGCAGCGGCGGCAGCGTGTGTAACCGCGAACCTTGAACTTCGGCTTCGCGTTGGCCTTGTTGATCAGTGCTTTCTTTGCCATGTCAGAGCCTCAGTTCAATTCTTGCCGCCGTAGCGAGGGCCACGGTTCTTCTTCTTGCGAGGCTCGTTGTCAGCGTCGGCACCCTTCTTGAAGGGGAACCCGTACGCCTCGAGGAGAGCCTTTGCGGTGTCGTTGTCGTGGGCAGTCGTCACAATCGTGATGTCCATGCCACGAGGCTGGTCGGCCTTGTCGGGATCGATCTCGGCGAACATCGTCTGCTCGTTGAGCCCGAACGTGTAGTTGCCGTGGCCGTCCCACGAGTGCGCCGGCAGGCCGCGGAAGTCACGGATGCGGGGGATGGCAACCGAGATCAATCGGTCGAGGAACTCCCACATGCGGTCACCGCGAAGGGTCACCTTGACGCCGATGGCCTGGCCCTCGCGGAGCTTGAAGTTGGCGATCGAGGTACGGGCCTTGGTGACGACGGGCTTCTGACCCGAAATCATCGTGAGGTCGGCGACGCACGCCTCGATGAGCGACGGTTGGCCGGCAGCGCGGCCGACGCCCATGTTGATCACGATCTTTTGGAGGTTCGGCACCTGCATGACGTTCTGGATGCCCAGATCCTCCTGCAGCTTGGCCTTGATCTCGTCGTTGTAACGCGCCTTCAAGCGCGGGATGTCGGTCGCTGTTGCGGTGCTCATCCGATGACCTCTCCGCTCGGGCGGGCGATGCGCACCTTGGTGCCGTCGTCCTTGGTCTGATAACCAACGCGAACCTTCTTGCCCTTGTACACCAACATCACGTTGCTGGCATCGAGCGGCATGTCCTTTTCGATGATGCCGCCCGCGTCGTTGGCGCGCTGGGCCTTCTGGTGCTTCGACGCCACATTGACGCCGTTCACGATGATCTTGTTTGTCTTCGGGAAGACAAAGGCGATCTCGCCCTGCTTGCCCTTGTCTTTGCCGGTGATCACCTCGACGGTGTCACCCTTCTTGAGCTTCATCTCACAACACCTCCGGTGCCAGCGACACGATTCGCATGAACTTGCGGTCACGCAGTTCGCGCCCGACCGGGCCGAAGATGCGGGTGCCGCGGGGCGTGAGGTCGTCCTTGATGAGCACGGCAGCGTTCTCGTCGAAGCGGATGTAGCTGCCGTCGGGACGACGCTTCTCCTTCTTCACGCGAACGACGACGCACTTGACGACTTCGCCCTTCTTGACGGCCGCACCCGGGATCGCGTCCTTGACCGTGGCGACGAAGATGTCGCCGATCGAGGCGTAGCGACGGCGGGTACCGCCGAGGACTTTGATGCACAGCACTTCTTTGGCGCCCGAGTTGTCGGCGACGCGAAGGCGCGACTCCTGCTGAATCACTTGGCACGCTCCAGAATGTCGGTGATGCGCCAGCGCTTGTTCTTGCTGAGCGGGCGGGTCTCCATGACGCGGACCTTGTCGCCGAC
>JANPCI010000390.1:0-8892 GCA_031430875.1 Actinomycetes bacterium
AGTTCGGCGTCACCGGCATAGAAGCCGACGCGTACGCCGGCAAGGTTCGAACGCTTCGACAACGAGTGCACCGCCACGAGGCCTTCCAAGCCCGACTCCAGGACCGTGCGCCCACGCCCGCTCCACGTGAACTCGACGTAGCACTCGTCGGAGAACACTGGCACCGCGTGCGTTCGACCCCATGCTGCCGCAGCGTCCAGATCGTCGAGCTTGCCGGTCGGGTTGCTCGGGCTGTTCACCCAGAGGAGCAACGCTCGTTCGGCGTCGGCGGGGTCGATCGAATCGAGATCGAGGGTGCCGTCGGGCCGGGCCCGGATCGGGACGGCGCGACACCCGGCGAGTATTGCCCCCATCTCATAGGTGGGATAGGCGATCGCCGGATACAGCACGGTGTCTCGCGATGGCGTGCGCAACTTCATCCATTGCGGCAACGTGGCAACGAACTCCTTCGACCCGATGGTCGCACCGATCTGGGCGGCCGGGACGTCGACATCGAAGCGACGCATCATCCAGCGTTGGGCGGCTTCGCGAAACACCAACGAACCGATGCTCGCCGGATACGAGCGCTCGGAACCACTCGTTGCGAGCGCGTCGATCACTCGTTGCGGGGGCGGGTCGAACGGTGTGCCGATCGACAGGTCGACCGTGCCACCGGGATGCGCCTCGCTCAATGGGCGGAGCCGATCGAGGCGATCGTACGGGTAGGGCGGCGGGACGAAACCGGTCATGTGTCCGTCACATCTCTCGAGATGAACTCCGACAGGCGGCCGGCGGACGCATCCGACAGACGGGCTCGAACAGTCCACGCGTCAGCGCCGTCGGCAACCGACACGACTTCGCCCTCTCGATGCACCGAGGCCAGGATGTCGCCGCGGTCATAGGGGACAACGATCTCGTGCACGACCGTCAAGACCCGGAGCCGATCGCCGAGGGCACGGAGGAACTCATCGATGCCCTCGCCCGTGAAGGCACTGATCGCCAATGAACCTTCATGGTCGACGACGAGTTCCTTCGCCACACCTGGGGCAAGATCCGCCTTGTTGAACACGAGCAGTTCGGGCACCGCGGCAGCGTGGATCTCGCTCAGAACCGTATGCACCGCGTCGATCTGGCCGATCGGATCGGGCGCCGTCACATCGACCACATGAACGAGATAGTCAGCCATCGCAGCAACCTCGAGGGTGCCCTTGAAAGACTCGACGAGCCCGTGGGGAAGCCGATTGATGAATCCAACGGTGTCACTGAGCAGCACCGGTTCGCCGCCCGGAAGTGCCAAACGTCTCGTGGTCGGGTCGAGCGTGGCGAAGAGGCGATCCTCGACGAGCACGCCGGAATCGGTGAGCCGGTTCAGCAGCGACGACTTGCCCGCGTTGGTGTACCCGACGATCGCCACCGAAGCGAGCCCGCTGAGCGAGCGGCCCTTGCGCTGCAGCAGGCGGGTATCGGCGAGCTCGTCGAGATCACGTTCGAGTTTGTTGATGCGCCGCATGATTCGTCGGCGGTCGACTTCGACCTTCGTTTCGCCGCCACCGAACCGTGCTCCCACACCACCGCGCTGCTGCGACAGATTGGCGTCAGCGCCTCGCCGAAGCCGAGGCAGTCGATAACGCAACAGGGCGAGCTCGACCTGCGCTTTGCCCTCGAGCGTGTGCGCGTTCTGTCCGAAGATGTCGAGAATCACTGCGGTACGGTCGAGCGCGGTTCGCCCGAGCAGCTTCTCGAGGTTGTACTGCTGGCCCGGTGACAGATTGTTGTCGAAGACCACGGTGTCTGCATCAACGGCGAGACAGAGCTGACGGAGCTCCTCCGCCTTTCCCTTACCGACACACCACTTGTTGTCCGGAGCGTCTCGTCGTTGCACCATTCGGGCAACCACATCCGCCCCGGCGGTGTCGACGAGCAGAGCGAGTTCATCGAGGCTGGCATCGACCTCGTCGTCCTTTTGACGTGGCAGCGCCACAGCCACGATCACGATCTTCTCCCGGATCGTACGGTCGATCAGCGTGTCGGAAAGTGCCTCGTTGTAGGGCGTGTTGCTCATCAGACAACGACCTCGATCGTGGCGATATGGGTGGCCGGGCCGGTCAACACGGCGCTCTCGGGAGCATCAGCCGCGAAGCTGACCGTTGCAGTTCCGCCGTCCATGTGGACGAGGACGTCGACATCGCTGCGGGCGACGAGGCCCCACGATCGCGCGGCGTACGCCGCTGCGCACGCACCCGTTCCGCAGGCCTCCGTGATGCCGGCGCCGCGCTCGTGGACCCGCATCGTGATGGCATTCGGTTCCGGGCCGGGTTCGATGATCTCGAGGTTGACCTGCGGAACCTGGCTGCCCAGGTGGGCCAGATCAACCGCAGCCACCTCGTCGACGCCGACCACGCTGTGCGGGTTGCCGAGGCTCAGATGGGCAACGGGCCGGTCGGGATGACATCCGAGTGCGGTCCAGTTCTGTGGCTCGTCGAGCGGAGCGACTTCGCCCATCTCGACACGTGCCTCGATCGTCGCCGGGTCATCGGTGGCCAGGAGCACCACGAGTCGACTGCCGGCATCGGTCAGGATCAGCTGATCGGAAAGCTCACCGCGACGCGCCGCCAGCGCCTGAGCGAAGCATCGGATGCCGTTGCCGCTCATTTCAGCTCGCGATCCGTCCGCGTTGTACAGCGTCATGCGGGCCGCGAACCCCTCGGCGCTCTCGGCAACGAGCAGCCCGTCGGCGCCGATGCCGCGGCGTCGATTGCAGAGCTGCTGGGCGAGCGCAGGGACGTCGTCGACACCCGGGTCGAACACAACGAGGAAGTCGTTGCCGAGTGCGTGGTGCTTCGTGAGGGTGAGCGGGGTCATGGGTGCAGGGCGTCGATGACGGCCGGAGCGGCCTCGGCCACCGGATCGTGTGCAACGTCGATCCAGCGTACGCGTGGATCCCGGCGGAACCATCGCTCCTGGCGGACGGCGAATCTGCGGGTGCGGGTGATGATCATCTCGATCGCCTCATCCTGACCGATCCGACCGTCGAGCGCCTCCAGGATTTCCTTGTAGCCGAGCGCCTGCGCGGCGGTGCGCGAGAAACCAGGGCCGCGCAGGGCCTCGACTTCTGCGATCAGGCCTGCATCGATCATCCCGTGAACGCGTTCGGCGATCCGATCGGTGAGCACGTCGCGCGGCCATCGGAGCCCGATCTGCGTCACCGCTGATGGCGCGTAGTTGTCGACCCCGGGCCCGAAGGAACTGAACGGGCGACCGCTGCCGATGGTGACTTCGAGCGCACGGGCGATCCGGCGCCCGTTCGTCGGCTCCATCTTCGCGGCAGCTGCGGGGTCCAGCTCGCTCAGGCGAGCGAAAAGCGCTGCGGTGTCCACCTCCGCCTCGATCTCTGCTCGAACCTCGGGCCACTCCCCGGGAAGTTCGAAGTCGTCGATCACCACCCGGTGGTACAGGCCGGTGCCACCGACGAGGATCGCCCGATGTTCGCGCTCGCCGATCGAATCCACGACCGATGCGTACGCCGCCTGGAACTCGGCCACGGTGAAGTCGTGGGTGGGCTCGACGAGGTCGATCAAGTGGTGCGGGATCTCGGCCCGCTCCGCTGGTGTCGGCTTCGCCGTGCCGATGTCCATGCCTCGATACACCTGCATGCTGTCGATCGACACCAGTTCCACGTCGCCGAGCTGCCGGGCAACGGCAATCGCCACGGCCGACTTTCCCGACGCCGTCGAGCCGATGACCGCAACTCGTGGTGGTGCGCTCAGAAGTGTTCGCCCTCTGCAATGCGCTGATGATGATGGATCACTTCGGCGACGATGAACAAGAGGAACTGTTCGGTGAACGCCGGGTCGAGACCCGACTCCTCGGCGAGGGCTCGCAGCCGCTCGATCTGGATGCGCTCGCGGTCGGGATCCGCCGCCGGCAGGTCGACGGTGGCCTTGTAGCGACCCACCGCCTTGGTGATCTTGAACCGCTCGGCGAGCAGATGGACCAGGGCTGCGTCGATGTTGTCGATGCTGGCGCGATACTCAGCCAGCTGCGGATCGACCCCAACGGCTGCATCGTCGCTCATCGCCCCGACGCTACTTCGCCCCTTACCCGAAAAATGCCTGGGGCTGCGCGCTGAGCGCGCACCTCCAGGCATTTTTCAGAGGTGTCGGGGGTCAGAGGGCGGCGACGGGAATGCGGAGCTTGTGGGTCGGCTCGGAGATGAACTCGACGAACTGCCCTTCGAGGAAGTGGGGGGCACCCCGGGTGATCTCAACGGTGGCGTAGCTGCCGGTGCGCAACGGGCGCGGCGGCGTGAAGTGGACGAGTTTGTTCTGGCGCGTGCGACCACTCAGCACCGACGGGTCGCGCTTGCTCGGGCCCTCCACGAGGACTTCTTCGATGCGCCCGACACGAGCTTCGTGACGACGAAGGGCCGCGCGTTCGACGACCAATCGGAGTCGCTGGAACCGGTCCCCTGCCACCGCAGCGTCGACGAAGTCAGCCTCCATCGCCGCAGCCTCGGTGCCCTCACGAGGTGAGAACAAGAACGTGTAGGCGTAGTCGTATTCGGCTGCGGCCGCTACTTCGAGGGTCTGTTCGAAGTCGGCCTCGGTTTCGCCGGGGAAGCCGACGATGATGTCGGTCGACACGGCGAGATCGTCGATCGCACGCCGAGCGTCGGCGAGTCGGGCGAGGTACCGCTCGGCCGTGTAGCCACGATGCATCAGCGCGAGCACCCGGTCACTGCCCGACTGCAGTGGATAATGCAGGTGTTCGCATACCTCCGGCGTCTCGGCCATCGCGGCAAAGGTCTCGGGGCGCATGTCCTTCGGGTGCGGGCTGGTGTAGCGAACCCGGCGAATACCGTCGACGGCGCCGACATCTCGGAGCAGGTCCGAGAACAGGGGGCGCAGGCGGACCGACTCGTCACCCGCCTGGCGGGCGGCAACCTGCAGGTCACGGCCGTAGCTGTTGACGTTCTGGCCGAGCAGCGTCACTTCGGTGACGCCTTCCGTTGCAAGGTGGGCGACTTCGTCGAGGATCTCGGAGTACGGCCGACTCATCTCGACGCCGCGCACGGCGGGCACGATGCAAAAGGCGCAGTTGTTGTCGCAGCCGATCTGAATGGTGACCCACGCGTTGTACGAGGTTTCGCGTCGAGCCGGGAGGGCCGAGGGGAACAGGGCCTGATCGTCGATGACCGCTTCGGTGAGGATCTCGGTGATCGGCCGGTCGGATGTGCGGGCCTCGGCAAGGAGCTCGGCCGCGCGGTGCACGTTGTGGGTGCCCATCACGACGTCCACATGGCCGGCACGCTTGGCGACGAGTTCCTGGTCCTTCTGGGCGAGACAGCCGGAGACCACGATCTGGCGTCCCTCTCGTTCACCCTTCCATGTCTTGAGGTGGCCGAGGTTGCCGTAGAGCTTGTTGTCGGCGTTCTCGCGGATGCAACAGGTGTTGAGCACCACCACGTCGGCGTCCGCTTCCGACTCGACACGCACCAGCCCATCGGCTTCGAGCAAACCGGAGATGCGCTCGGAGTCGTGCTCGTTCATCTGGCACCCGTAGGTGCGAACGATGTACGTGCGGGACATGGTGCGTCAGGCTACTGGCGGGCCGACACGACATGGGCCGTCACGACCCGGTCGCCGGTATCGTCGCCTGGTGCTTGCCATCCTCGTTCCCGAGAACAACGACCTCTACCGAATCCTGTATTTCGTGCACCTGTTCAGCGCGATCGCTGCATTCGGGCCGCTCTTCCTCTATCCCCGGTTGCAACGTGCCGGCGCGACCGAAGCAATCGCCCGGATGCACATGCGATTCGTCTTCCCCGCGCTGATCGTGATGTGGGTCGCCGGCATGGGGATGACCGGAGTGGGCAAGATCAGCCTCGCAGGCACCACCTTCATTACTGCCACCATCGTGCTCTGGCTCGTTGCGCTCCTGGTGAGCTGGTTCCTCATCCGCCCGGCGCTCGGCGAGGCCGACGAGAGTGCGAAGTCGAAGCTCGCGATGGGTATCGGGATCACGCACCTGATCCTCGTGGTGTCGATGTACCTGATGATCTTCAAGCCCGGCGGCTACTCGTTCAACACCTGATCCGGCGGGGCCTCAGCCCGCCGAGCCGTGCATGATGAGGCGGCCGTCGGCATCGAGTGTGGCGTACGGATTGTGGGCGAGTTCCCACAGGTGCCCGTCGAGGTCGGCGACATACGACGAGTACCCACCCCAGAAGGCCTTGTGTGGCTCGACGACCGACGTTGCTCCCGCCGCCAACCACTCGGCGAACACCACGTCGACCTCGTCGCTCGACGCCAGGTTCATCGCCAGCGCGACGCCACGGAAACCGGATCCCTCCGACGGCACCTTCGCGTCGTCGGCCAGCGCCGACCACTCGTAGAGGCCGAACACAGATCCGACGGTCTCGAAGAACGTGATCGTCGGCATCGATGCCGGCGACTTCGTCCAACCGAGAGATTCGTAGAACGCAGTGGCCCGGTCGAGGTCGGCCACCCCGAAGGTGACGATCGAGATGCGATTGGGAACGGTCATGTGGTGCTCCTTCGACGAAACACCATCATGACCGCCCGCAATCGCTCATGCGTCAGGCGAGGTCGATGGGGGCTTCGTCGGCCTCGGAGAACTGATCGGCGGCCTCGGCAGCGTCGGTGACACCATCGGCGACGGGTTCGTCGTCAGACTTCTTGAGGCCCGAGACGGTCAGCACCTTGTCGCTGATCTCCATCATGATCTCAGGATTCTGCTTGAGGTACTCCTTGGCCTTCTCGCGACCCTGGCCGAGTTGCTCACCTTCGTAGGTGAACCAGGCCCCCGACTTCTTCACGATGCCGAGGTCGACCGACATGTCGACCAACGACCCTTCGCGGCTGATGCCCTGGCCGTACATGATGTCGAACTCGGCCTGACGGAACGGCGGTGACACCTTGTTCTTGACGACCTTGACCCGGGTGCGGTTGCCGACGATTTCGGCCCCGTCCTTCAACGACTCGATGCGACGGATGTCGAGACGAACCGACGAATAGAACTTCAGCGCCCGCCCGCCAGGCGTGGTCTCTGGAGAGTTGTGCACCATCACACCGTCGACGAAGTAGTTGTGCGTGCCACCCACTTCGATGTCGAAGCGATGCATCGACCGAGTCTGCGGCTTGACGCAGATCGACGTGATCGGCATCGGCATCAGCACTTGACGCGGCTCGACGAACACCGGCTCGACCTGGAAGCGACCCTGGTACCGCTCGAGCAACTTGTACTGCATCGACGGGTGCACGAACGGCGCAATCAGGGCGTGCAGCTTGGCGGTCTCGGCGGTCGGGAACTGCAGCACGGCCATCTCGCGGGCACCACGAACGGTGAGCTTCGCCTCGATGCCCCACGTGTCGGCCAGGTACTCACACAGCCGTTGCTGGGAGTCGGCGGAGAACGCCTGCACACAGATCTCGGAGCGACCACTGCCGCCCTCGGTCCGCGCCTGCAGACCTTTGGAGCGCAACGTGAACGTACCGTCGTCCATGTACCAGACCGCGAGCGACAGTGGCGTCAGCCGCTTGAGGTAGTCGTCGCTCAGCACCTTCTTGGCTCCGATGTAGACCGATTCACGCAGCTCGGCGAGTTCCGGCAGCGGCTGCAGATCGTGGAACACCGCCCCCTTCGAATTCGTGGAACGGCTGACGTTGATGTTCGCGAACATCGACGCCTTCCAGTCGCCGTACTCGGCTTGCTTGGCCCCATGACCCCAGCGGAAACGGGCACCGTTGCCGCTACGTGTCGGCGACAAGGCGCCGTCGCCCATGAGCCCACCGAGCAACACCTGCCACTGGACCTCGCTCAACAGTTGCGGCACCGACTGCATGACTCGATCGCCGGCGATCAACTCGCCGGCCGGCCTCCAGCCACCAGGCGTGGAGATCATGTGGTTCTCGGTGGCAGCGAACTGCGCACGGCCGTTGCCGCCACCGCGCTCTACGGTGAACTGGAGGAACTGGTCCGCTACGCCGTTGTCGAACCAGTTGGTGATCGGCTTGGCAACGATCTCACCCTTCTCGAAGTCGTAGGTCATGACCTCGACGGGCAACTTCTGGTTGACGATCTTGCCGATCTTCTCCTGCGTGCCGTCGGCGAGCGTCACCTTGGTGTGGTACTCGAAACATCCGAACATCACGCCGATTTTTTCGCGTAGCTGGTTGATGAAGATGACGATCGTGTTGGTCTTGCTGATGTTGCCCGTGAGCTTGCGCAGCGCCTGGCTCATGAGGCGGGCCTGGAGACCAACATGGGTGTCGCCCATCTCGCCCTCGATCTCGGCACGAGGTGTCAGGGCGGCCACCGAGTCGATCACGATCACGTCGACGGCGCCGGAGCGGGTCAGCATGTCGGCGATCTCGAGCGCCTGTTCGCCGGTGTCGGGCTGCGAGATGAGCAACTGATCGACGTCGACCCCGATGGCTCGTGCGTACAGCGGGTCCATGGCGTGCTCGGCGTCGATGTAGGCGCAGACACCGCCGTTGCGCTGGGCCTCGGCAACGACATGCATGGCGAGGGTCGACTTGCCGGAGGACTCGGGACCAAAGATCTCGGTGATTCGCCCACGGGGCAGACCGCCGACACCGAGCGCCAGGTCGAGCGAGAGGGCGCCGGTCGGGATCACCTCGATGGCCATGTTCGTGCGCTCACCCATCTTCATGATGGCGCCCTTGCCGAACTGCTTGTCGATCTGGGCGAGCGCCATCTCGAGTGCCTTGTCACGGTCGTTGCTCATGTCGTGTCTCACTTTCGTCGTGCTGCGGGCGAACCCGGTGCGGTTGGTGATGTGCACCGTAGAGAGGGGGTGTCACAGGGTTGGTCGGAACTGCTTGGCGGCCACCGGCGGCGACCGAATGACATCACTGTAGTCTACGAACA
>JANPCI010000391.1:0-1840 GCA_031430875.1 Actinomycetes bacterium
AGCGTCGTGGCCGGTCAAGCCGCGAACGCGTTCGCGTGCCGCAGTACGCGCCGGCCGGCCTGGGAGTTGGGCTGGTTCTCGAACCGGTTCCTGCTGACGGCGATCGCCATCGGGGTCGGGTTCGCGCTCTCGTTGTTCATCTTCCCAGCGGCCGCGGATCTGCTCGATCAGCAATGGCCGCCGGCCGGCGCGTGGATTGTCGTCCTCGCGTCGCCTCCCGCTGTCATCCTCGTCGATGCCATCTGGAAACGATGGGTCTCACGTCGCCACTGACTTCCCACCCCGGTTTGCGTGACACTTCGGTTGGGACGGGTCAACGGAACTGCAACACAAACCGATGGGCGGGCTCACGCCGGCTGGCTCTCCACCTGTTCGACGCCCTTCAGCAGTATCGGGACGACCAGGCCGAGGAAGACAAGGATGCTCCCGCTGACGAAGATCGCCGACCGCACCCCGTACCGGTAGGCGAGGATGCCTCCGATCAGGGCACCGATGGGCATGCCGAGAAAGACGAGAAACCGGTAGCTGGCTCCGACGCGTCCGAGCATCTCATTGGGAATGAGTCGCTGTCGAAGCGCGAGCGTCAACACGTTCCACACCATGATTGCGCCGAGTGACACCGCCGACAGCAACCCGGCCACAACCGGATACGAGGTCGCCGCGAGAAGCCACGTTGCCGCCCCGGATGCGAGCACTGCGCACGACAGCGTCACCCGAAGCGGGAATCGGCGGAAGCGGGGAGCGATCAGCGCCCCGCAGATCCCGCCAACTGCTCCCGGCACCAGCAGCACGCCGTAGCCGAACTCCGAGAGGCCGAGCACCTCGCGGGCGTACAGCACGAACACCGCATTGCCAATGAACGATGCGGTGCCGAGCGCCGTCGAGATGATCGCGAGCATTCGCAGCGAGTGCTGATTCCAGAGCCATACGAATCCCTCCGAGACGCGT
The DNA here is from genome assembly GCA_031430875.1 of Actinomycetes bacterium. Taxonomy (GTDB): domain Bacteria; phylum Actinomycetota; class Acidimicrobiia; order Acidimicrobiales; family Ilumatobacteraceae; genus Sva-07. The sequence goes on from JANPCI010000391.1 coordinate 949, forward strand.
GTCCGCATGGCTACACCCGGCGTGTGGACTGCACCCGATGTGAAGGTGCCAGACATGAAGGCCATGACGACCGCTGCTCCGGCGAAGCTCAGTGCGTCGAGCCCGAACGGGATCGCGATCGACAGGCCGAACAACAGCCCACCGAGCGGTGGCCCGATGAGGTCGTTCATTGCAAGTTCGGTCGACCCGAGGCGGCCACCGGCGCGCTCGAGATCGCCGGGGTCCACGGTCGCGGGAACCATCGCCATGCTGGAAGAATCGACAACTGCTTCGGCAGCTGCCAGCATCGCCGCCACGACGAAGATCATCCCGATCGACACCTGGTCGAGGAGGATCGCCCCGACGAGGCAGGCCATCACGACGGCGCGCGCCATGTCCAACCGCATCCGTAACACGCGACGGTCGTAACGATCGGCCCACGCACCGCCCGGAAGGATGAAGATCAGCCACGGCAGGCGCTCAGCCACGGTTACGCCGGCGATCAGACGGGGGTCGTCGGTCACCGATGTGGCGAGCAAGGGCAGCGCCACGAGGCGGAGACCATCGCCGGCGTTCGACAGCGTCGTTGCGCCCCACAGCAGCCGGAAGTTGCGCGGCAGCGAAGGACCGAACCGGGAACGTCTGCCGGTTTGCCCGTCGGCGACAGTCGAACCACTGTTGATCGTGCGGACATCGCCGCTGGGTTGTTCGTCGAGGTGAGCAATGTTCACACCGAGCGCGGCGAGCGCCCTGTCGAGCTCGTCCAGCGGTGCGGGCGACGCCGCTGGGCCTTCGCCACTGTCAGAACTCGAGCTGCTCACGGGGTGTAAACGCCGAACACCTCGCGCAGCGCGTCACTGATCTCGCCAAGGGTGGCGTCGGCGCGCAGCGCGTCCTTCATGCTGTAGAGCAG
>JANPCI010000392.1:0-1553 GCA_031430875.1 Actinomycetes bacterium
AAGAACAGCAGGATCGACAGCACAACGGCGATGAGGATTCCCTGCAGTACGCCGAAGAAGACGACACCGCCCGTCGCAACGATCGAGAGGACGAACGAGCTCCGGCGTACCTCGAAGTAGCGGCGCAGCGTCGAGAGATCGACCAGCGAGAACGCGGCGGCGATCACCACGGCGGCGAGCGCGGTCTGCGGCAGGCTCTTGAGCAGGCCATTGAAGAACAGCAGGAGCAGGGCGACCATCAGCGCACCGACGAGTCCGGTGAGCTGGCTCTTGGCGCCGGTCTGATCGGCGACCGCCGTGCGCGAGCTGCTCGTCGACACCGCGAAGCCGCTGAAGAGCCCGGCGGCGATGTTGGCCGAACCGATCCCGATCATCTCCTGGTCGGGCTTGACCTCTTCACCTCGACGCGCCGCGAAGGCGGTGGAGGTCGCAATGGTGTCCGTCAGCGAGACGAGCGTGATCCCGACGGCGGCGAACAGCATCGGCGCGACATCACTCACGCTCGTCCAGGGGAGTGCCGGCCGGGGGAGGCCTTCGGGCAGCGTGCCGACGGTCGCGATGTCGAGATCGAACAGTCCGGTGACGACCGTGGCTCCAATCACCGCGACGAGCACAGCAGGGAGTGTTCGAGTGAGGCGAGGGAGGACCAACAAGACAGCGAGCGTGGCGAGCCCGAGCCACAGTGCCGTCGGGTTCCGGTCGGCGAAGCCGTCGACAAAAGCCTGCAGTTCGTCGATGAAGCCGTCGGCATCAGTGGAGAATCCGCTGAGCTTCGGAAGCTGGCCGACGACGATCGTGATCGCCAGACCGTTCATGTAGCCGACCTGGACCTCTTTGGAGAGTAGGTCGGCGACGAACCCGAGCTTGCCGACGCCGAGGCCGATCAGGATCAGCCCGACCATGATGGCCATCATGCCGGCGAGTGCGATGGCTGTCTCCGGATCGTCGGCGACCACCACCAGCGGCACGATGGCCGCAAAGATCAGTGGCGAAACCGATGAGTCGGGGCCGAGGACGAGGATTTTCGACGGACCCATCAGGGCGTAGCCGACGAGGCAGGCGATCGTCGTGTAGAGCCCGGTGACCGCGGGGAGCCCGGCGAGTTCGGCGTAGGCCATTCCCTGCGGCACCAGGATCGCGGCCAGGACCACACCGGCGATCAGGTCGAAGCGCAGCCACGATCGCTCGTAGGTTCGCAGCGCGCCGAGGCCGGGCACCGCACGCTGCCAGCCGGTGGATACGGCTCGATCGGTGGGCTGATCAGTCGTGGTCATGGCCCCGTTCTCAGTAACGCTCGGGGATGTGGCGCAGTGGGAGATCGGGCTCGACGTAGCCGCGGGCGGCCTGTCGTCGAGGGAGCTTGATGTCCGGTCGGTCGAGCTTGTCGTAGGGAACATGCGACAGCAGGTGCAAGATGATGTTGAGCCGGCCGCGCTTCTTGTCGTCGGTGTGGGCGACGAACCACGGCGCCCATGAGCTGTCCGTTGCCGCGAACATGTCGTCGCGGGCGCGCGAGTAGTCGTACCAGCGGTTGTACGACTTGAGGTCCATGT
>JANPCI010000393.1:0-11889 GCA_031430875.1 Actinomycetes bacterium
GAACACCGGCCGACAGACAATTCGCGATCAGGTCAACCACGAAGGTGACAGGCCCTAAGAAGAGGCTGCCGACCGGCGCTCCGAACGCTACGACAACCGCCGCAACGCCACTCGAGTATCAATCAGGCCCAAGCAGCGCACTGCACTTTCCCGGCCCGGCGCGCGCCGGAGCGACAATGATCGGTCCGTGTATCTCGACGAGCTCGTTGCAGCGATCTTGGCCAAGCCCGGGCCGCTGCGACTCGTGGCAGTCGACGGACCGGGCGGCGCGGGCAAGTCCACGTTCGCCCGCGAGCTGTCTGGGGCGGCCGGCGGAGCACCGGTGGTTCACACCGACGACTTCGCAGCTGCCGACAACCCGATCGACTGGTGGCCACGGCTCCTCGAACAAGTCATCGAGCCGTTCGCTCTAGGTGACGCAGCGCACTACCAACGCTACGACTGGCCGTCAGAGACCTTGACCGATTGGCACACAATCGAGCCTGCCCCGATCGTCATCATCGAAGGAGTCTCGGCCGGTCGCTCCGAGTGGGCGGCGCACCTCAGCTTTCTGATCTGGATCGAGACACGAAAGTGCGGCGCAAGCACGCCTGCGAGACTCACGTTCATGTGTGACGCGGCGCTCGTCGGGCAACGAATCGCTTCAGCGCCAGACAGGGGAAGGGGAGTCCGCTTGTCGGCCCAATGAGGGGAGCCGACGCGAGCCGTCTCAGATGCCGGCCACCACCGGACACCGACGATTGAATCCGGCATTGTGCGGTGGCGAAGGGAGGTTCAGCCTCGGGGGCTGGTGGCGACCGGCCCTTCCGGGGCTCGGGGTGGGTGAGCACGCGCTCCAGACGTGAACGGACAGGTCCCCCCGTCCAGTAGCGGTCCGTCTATCGGACAGTCACCGGGTCGCGACGACGGATTCGGCAGAGCGTAATTTGTGTGTGGCGTCCCGAGTCGACGGACCCTCGCTACTTCGCCGGCCCTGCAGTGGCGTATCGAATGATCTCAATCGGCATGATCGAGTGGATCTTGTCACCATTCCCGCCGCCGTCCGCATCAACCACCTCTGTGGCTGACCCCGACACTCCATGAAAGGATGGCTTCATGTCTGAAAATCACCTCGCTGCCAAGACTCTCATCATCACCGGGGCAGCCGGCGGCTTCGGCTCGCTCCTGTGCCGCGATGCACTCGTCCGCGGCGCAACGGTCGCCGCTCTCGACGTGAACACAGCAGCACTCGACACCCTCGCTGCGGACCTCGACGCTGGCGACTCCTTGATCACCATCACCACCGACGTCACCGACCTCGCCGCCATGTCGAAGGCCGTGGCTCAGACGATCACAACCTTTGGCAGCGTCGATGTCATGGTCAACAACGCCGGCACCATGCCCCTTGCGTTCCTCGCCGACCACGCCGACGCCGCCACCGCCTGGTCGCGATGCATCGACATCAACATCAAGGGAACCCTCAACGGCATGATCGCCGTCTATGACCAGATGCAGAGCCAAGGCCGAGGCCACATCGTCAACCTCTCGTCGATCTACGGCAACGCACCCGTTGCTGGCGCCGCCGTCTACGGAGCCACCAAGGCGGCCGTGAATATGATGTCCGAAGCATTCCGCGTCGAAACGCAAGGCACGATCAAGGTGACCATCGTGAAGCCAACCGGTGTGCCTGGAACAGGGCTCGGTAGCGGCGTCATCAACCCTGCGGCCGTCGTCGGGATCTTGGGTCAGAACATGGCCGAGTACGGGGCGGTGTTCGCTGCTCTCGGCGAGGGTCGCCTCGACGAGGTCGATCTCGACCCTGAATCGGTCGGCTACGCCGTCCTCGACCCACAGCACGTCGTCGACCAGATCCTGCACGCCATCGACCAGCCGTGGGGTGTGTCGGTCGGAGACATCACCATCCGCGCTACCGGCGATCGCTACATCCTCTGACCTCCGGAGTATCGAGCCCGAGGGGTGAAGGTGTCCGATGTCGTTGTCGACGACGTCGTAGATGCCTGACGCATTCTCCACACTCGCTGAGACATTCCGTCCGCGATCGGTTCGGTGCCTGACCCCGTCGTCAGAAGTACCTGCCGGGCCGAGATTGCCGCACACTCCCGCACGCAGGATCACCTCGGCTGCCGAGCAACTCGCGCCGCATCACGGCCGATATCGAGCACCGCATAATCACTGGTCGCAACGTGTCCGAAAGGGGGTCGCCAAACGGACGGTGCGCTGACAGCGCAACGGAGCGTGGCTCATTGCAGCGGCGGATTCTCGGCCCGGTTCACTGGTTAGAGCGTTCCAGTTTTCGTGTCGGCTGCAGCAAGCGTCAAACTGCTCGATTAACTGTCGACGACATGGCCCATGTTGCTTCGAGCGTTGTCGATGCTGGTCCATCGCGCGGTGCGCCTGGCCTCTGCCTGGTCTGGAATCTTCGAGTTCCGATGCGTGGGATCAGCTCGTCGATCGTCGGCGGGGGCATCGGCGCTGTCTCTTGGGTGCTCAACATGACAGTCGATGAGGATTACGGGCGGCTCGACCCTGACCGCCACCTTCTTCAAGTCGCTCATCGACTCCATCTCGACGGCCGCGGTATCGCAATGATGACCGCCGTCGCTGTGAGCAGGTACCAGACCGCCGAGATGAACGGCGCAGCAGCGTGGGCGACCGTCGGAGTCAATCGGCCGGTCTGGGCGGCCGACGTCTCTGGTTCTTTCGAGCCCGACGCGGGGCCGGGCACCATCAATCTGATCGTGTCGGTCCCGGTGAGTCTGAGCGATGCCGCTCTTGTCAACGCCGTCTCCACTGCGACCGAAGCCAAGGTGCAGGCGTTGTTGCATTGCGGTGTCGATGGAACCGGGACGGCCAGCGACGCGGTTGCTGTGCTGTGCGCTGGCGACGGAACGGCGGAGCAGTTCGGAGGGCCGAGATCGTTGTGGGGAGCTCGAATCGCTTGCGCCGTCTACGACGCCACGTTGGCGGGCATTGCTGCTCAGCGGCAATGACGTCGAGCCCAGCGACGAGCAAGGAATCCTCCGACGATGTGCGTTGCAGTGGTGATCGCCAGAGCCGCCACAGCAACGTGTCGAGCGAGCACGACCGCTCGTTCGATGTCTGCGCCGACTGGTTGCTTTCCATCTCCGAGCAAGCCTCGGTCATCGACCTCGCCGTCGTAGATGTTCGAGCCACCGAGCTGAAGTCCTAGCGCCGCAGCGAACGCCGCCTCCACGAGTCCGCCATTTGGAGAGGGATGTCTCGTCGCGTCACGGCGAACCGTTCGGATCACGTCAACGGCGCGTCGTGGCCGTGCGATCATCACTGCACCGGTGGTCAGTCTGGCCGGAAGCCAGTTCGCAAGGTCATCCAACCGGGCCGATGCCCACCCGAATCGTTCGTAGCGTGGGTTGTGGTGACCGACCATGGCGTCCATGGTGTTGATGCATCGGTGGCTTGCAGCACCGGTCGCCCCTGCGATGGTGGCCCAGAACATCGTCGCGATCACTGCGTCGGTGGTGTTCTCGGCAAGTGACTCGATGACCGCTCGTGCGATGTCGGACTCACCGAGCTCGTCGGTGCGACGACCCACGAGCATCCCGACGCGTTGGCGGGCCTCGACGAGGTCACCGTCATCGAGTGCCCGAGCCACGCGCCGGCTCTCCGACTCCAACATCTTTCCAGCCATCGCACACCCCGACACCACGACAGTACTCACCACCGGCCCGGCGGACTTTCGGGCAAGGAACCCGACAGCTGCGCCGACGCCCGCGCCGATGGCCGTATAGACGACGCCGCGCCAACGGTCGTCGCCGTAGAGGTGTTGCTCGAGTCTCGTCATGGCTGAACCGAACAGCGCAACGGGGTGGACCGCTGTCGGAGGTTCACCCAGCAATCGATCGGCACCCCACCCTGCCATCACAGCGAACGGAGCAATCGGACTCACCGTTGGACCTGCTGGAAGGCTGCAACGACCCGGTCGAACTGATCAAGACGAGGGAGGGCGACCCGTGCCGTGCCGGGCAGTCCGAAGCTACTGCAGTCGCGCACGAGCACGCCGTGCGGCACGACCGCCGACCGCAGCTGCGCGGCGTCTTGGATCAGTACCCAATTCACATCCGTGTCGATGACGGTGTAACCAGCACTGCGCAGAGCGACAACAAACCGGGCCCGAAGCGCGGCGATGCTGGCCGACCAACCAGCGAGATCGGTGAGTTCCAACAGCGGGGCAATCACGGCGAGTGCCAGTGCGTTCACCGACCACCGCGGTTGCGTTCGACGCAACCGATCGGCGCTCTCGGCGTCCGGGGCGATGGCATAGCCAATGCGCAGACCTGGGCAGCTCCACAACTTCGTCAACGAGCCGAGCCGCCACACGTGTTGCGCGTCAAGGAGGGGATTCGTCCATTGGCCGGTGGCCAGCGCGTAGAAGGCTTCGTCCCACACCCCCGGCTCGGGTCCCACGGTCAGCGGCGTGTTCCGAAGCTTGCCGATCGGGTTGGATGGGTTCGATTGCCAACGAGGCCCAGCGTCGCCGACCATCGTGAGGTGTCTTCGATACAGCGAGAACTCGGGTTCATCGACCCGACCTGCCGGGTTCAGTGCAGCGACCAGCGCAATCGCCTCCGCACCACCGTTGGTCAGCACCAAACGGGCGGGGTCTACACCGATCACAGCGGCCAGAGCCAGCTCAGAAAGCGAGGGATCGGGGTAGTCGCGAATGGCCCCGAGCCGATCGGCGAGCACCGCTTCGACGTCAGGAGCAAACGGATTCATACTCATTGACAAATCGATCAGGTCGTACCGATCGAACCCGGCGGAGCGCGCAACCGATGCAGCGTCGCCTCCGTGCGGTCCCGGTGGCGTGATCGACTTCGACATCGAAGCAGTCTGCCGGTACTCGGATGTCCTTGGGAACTCCTCGTCACCCTCGAACAGCGCGTTGCGCCACAGCGCGAGCGCCACATCGGACAGATCCAAAGCTGATCTGTCGAGCCCGAATGCAGTCAGCGCTACGGGAGCGGCGCGGACGACTCCCGAGTGACGCCCGAGACGCCGATGTCATCGCCCCGGACTTCTACGAGCGATGCACGGCGGGTATCGAAGCTCGTTGACCGAATCGAACCCGGTGGTCGAGAACGGGTGCAGACGTCCCTTGGTCAAAACGCGCACCTGGGGGACGCGCAAGTTCCTGTCGACTCGTAGCATCGCGTTGGTGCGCATCTTGTCGTTGCTTCCGTCGGCCACCGAGATTCTCTTCGACCTCGGACTCGGCGACCAAGTGGTTGGCGTCACCTTCGAGTGCGACTTTCCGCTCGAGGCCCGCAACAAGCGGATCGTCTCCACATCGGCGCTGCCGGAGGGATTGTCCCCGGCCGAGATCGACCTCGTCGTGAAGGAGCGGATGCTCGCTGGTGAAGATCTGTATCACCTCGATCGGGGCGCCTTCAGTGACATCGCGCCGACGATGGTGGTCACGCAGAATCTTTGTGCCGTCTGCGCAATCGATGTCAGCGAAGTCGACGATGCGATGAACTACCTCGGTTGCCGCGCCGACGTGGTGACGCTGGACCCGATGACGCTCGACGAGGTCATCGACTCGGTCCTGACGGTCGGCGCTGCGACGAACACCGATGAACGCGCCGCCGAGATTGTTGCAGAGTGCCGAGAGCAGCTCGCCAGAGTTGCGGCACGACTCGACGGAGTCGATCCACGCCCGACGCTGCTGCTCGAGTGGACGGATCCAGCCTTCACCGATGGGCATTGGGTGCCCGACATGATCACCGCAGCGGGTGGGCGATCGATGATGGGCCGGCCAGGCGCCAACTCACAAGGTGCATCGTGGGAGGCCATCACCGACTGCGCGGCCGATGTGGTGATCGTTGCCCCGTGCGGTTTTCGTCTTGAAGGTGCGCGGCTTCTGGCCGAGGAGGTAGTGGCTCGCAGGGTGTTGCCCGCAGGCGCTGAGGTATGGGCCGTCGACGCCGACGCCTTTGTCGTGCGGCCCGGACCCCGCGTGGTTCAAGGAGTGGCGGTCTTCGCGTCGATCCTGCACCCCGACCGTTGCGGCCCGCCCAACCCCGCGCACGCAGTCCAGGTCGCCTGATCATTCCGACGGTCGCCTCGGCATCTTGCGCGGCCCGTGCGCTCAGCGCAGCCAGGCCGCTGAAAGTGCGGCTGGCGCCCGAGCATGTTCCCAGTCACGCATCAAGTCGGCTACATGGACGTTGCGTTCATGATGACATGACGCTCAGACAGCGTGGTGGAGCTCGGACTCCCCCGAGTACTGCCGGATCGAGGGGATCAGAAAGACGGGAGGCGACATGTCGATGTCAGCGCATAGCCGTGTCTTGACAATGGGCGATCGGATGCAAGTTCCAGTCCCTCTTACTTGCCGACGGCGAACGGACGGTTCGGACGGCTTCGCACGTCGCTGATCGAGTCCGTTCAAACCGTCTCAACTGACGGACGGCGTGCGGACGGTTCGGAGTTCTCGGATCGGACCCCGAGCGGTCGCCCATGCTCGTCTCATCTGACGGTCCTCAACCGGACGGAGTCGCGCGGCGACAGTCGTCCCGCCGATCAGTGATTGTGCAGCGGCCCGTCGGACCGAGGAGGCGACTGACTTCGCCGGTTCCCGGGTGGCCCGTTACGTGTCGATGTCGGTGATTTCCGAGTGGGTTGCCGACCTTCTCGAGGCGTGGCACAATCGTGACCATGACGACGGATTCGCTGCGGAACGTGAAGGATCGATTCTCCGAATTCGTCGACCGCGTCGACCGCGAACACGAGCGCATCGTCGTCACCCGCAATGGCCGACCCGCTGCTGTGTTGATCAGCCCTGACGACCTCGACAGCCTCGAAGAGACCCTCGAACTGCTCGGCGACCACGACGCCATCCGAGAACTCGTCGAGGCCGAAGCAGCGGTCGCCTCCGGCGACGTAGTCCGAGGCGTCGACGCTGTCCGAGCGTTGCGCGCATCGCCCGGGTCGTGACCAACGACGGCTACGAACTCACTGTCGCCCGACCCGCGGCGAGAGCGATCGCCGAGACGCTGCCCGAACCGGTCGCCGCTGCAGTCATCGACTTCATCACCGGATCACTCCTCGAGAACCCCCGGAGCGTCGGACGCGAGCTACGAAACGAACTCGCCGGCATCCACAGCGCCCGCCGCGGGAGCTACCGGGTCCTGTATCGAATCAATGAGAACGAGCGAACCGTTACGGTGCTTCGCATCGACCACCGAGGCGACGTGTACCGAACCACCTGAATCTGGGGTGCCCGGCGCTCGTAGACCGCCGAGTAGTTGCCCACGGCAGTGCACCGGAGTCAGTGACTGGCCCAAGCTCTTTCGGTCGCGGTCAACGAGCGATCACTTCCAAATCCGGCGACAGTCGGTGATCGCGTTACGAGCGGCACCTCGACCCCGTCGACCTGACCGATAGCGCCGGATGTCGAGCAGCCGAGTCCGCCTTGGCGGTGAGCGATTTCGCGCGCTTCGGTACTCGTCACTCCTCATGGCGCAGGGCGCCGGAATGGCGCCATTCAGCGCGAAGCGTCTCCCGTCAGGCTCTGGTACGCCTCCCAAGCACTTCGCTCCACCCAGTTGTGCAGCAGCTTGCCATCCGCGCGCACTGCCCATACCGCAGTGCCAGTGAACGCGAGGGGGCGCTGATCTGGAGCGGTGCCGAGGACGCCGTTGATATCGACGCCGCCTGACGTGATGATGAAGTCTTCCGACACGAAGTCATCGACCGCGTCCGGGTTCTGCGTCGGTTGCCAAACTTCGGCCCAGAAGGCTTCGACGATCTCTACCGCGTTAAGCGTAGGCATGCGATCTCCATGATGAGCTTTCAACAGCCGTGCAGGACGCCTCGTTTCTATCAGGCCGCCGGCGGTGGCGAAGCGACTCAACCCACGCGACCACTGCCTGGTCTGCGTCTGACTCGGCAAAAGGTGACGGCGCCGCAATGCGGCGTTGCCAGCAGCGTTGATTGCACGGTACGGGCGTTCACCGCAAGCACTGGAACGTCATCTCCGAAGCGCCCGGTAGCGCCGCCTAGCAATCCGACATCGGTCTCGGGATGACCCGCACCGCTTTCACGTTCAAATCAACCAGAATCGGGCCGGTGGTAGGTGTCCATTGGGGGGATCTCGTGCGGACGGTTCGGGAGCCCGCGTCGTCCCAGATCGGTGACCTATGAACGTCTCATCTGACGGTCGGCAACCGGACGTTTGCGGTTGGCGACCCGTCACGTCGCCTGATGAGCGCGTCTCCTCGGGGTGGTGGTTGGGTCGGCGCCAGTTCGGAGTCGCTCAACGACTTTCAAGGCTCGCGACGGTCTACGCTGAGAGCGATGACCGGTGAGCAGCGAGACCTGATCGTGAGGGACCCGATGGTCTGCCACGGACAAGCTGTGATCAGGGACACAAGGATCATGGCCAGCGTGGTTCTGGACTGCCTCGCTGCCGGGATGACTGAGCAGCAGATCCTTGATGACTACCCGACGCTCACCGTCGACGGAATCCGAGCAGCCGCCGCACACGGGGCCGAGCTCGCACGCGACGAGTATCCCACTGTCGCTGCCGGGTGAGGATCAAGCTCGACGAGAACATGCCGCGCCGGGCCGGTCCGATCCTCGCAGCGGCGGGCTACGACGACGACTCGGTCGAGGACGAAGGCCTGACGGGCGCCGCCGATCCGACGGTGTCGGAGGCGGCCACTGCGGACGGCCGACTGGTCATCACCATGGATCGTGGATTCGGTGACATACAGCGCTACCCGCCCGGCTCTCACGGAGGAATCCTCGTTCTGCGTGTCGATGACCAATCCGCGATGTCGGTCGTCGACACGCTCAGGAGACTTGTTGCGTTGACCGACCTCGCTGACCTCCGCAGTTGCGTAGCCGTGTATCGAAACGGGGACTTGAGAGTCCGCCGCCCGTCCTCGGGTTGACGATCTTTGCGACCACCCGACAATCCCGACGCAGGGTCTGTCAGGTGTCCGATAGGGAGACGTCGGCCGGACGCGCCTCGGAGCGTGGCGCTGGGTAGCGAGGCCTGACCTGGGAAGTCTCACTTGGGTGGTACGAATCGACTCTCATCGAGGGCCCGCTATGCGTTGCACCAACCCGATTGACGGATCCGCGGCCATCTCGTGAGCATCATCCGACTTGACGGCGGATCCAAGGGTGACCCCGACGTCACGATGTTCGATCGACGCTCTCGCATCGCGAGCGCTGTCAGTACACGATGTCCAACGCAAATCTCAGAGCGATGTCGAGTGCTGCCCGTGTGACCTCATCGAGACGACCGACTGGTTCATCATCGAGATCTTCGATCGGTACGGTGATGACGTTGTCGCAACTGATGACGCAACGTTCGGGTAATCCTTGCTCGGGACCGACCTCCACTTCGGTACGAATTCCACGGATCGTCCGGGTTATCGGTGCACACGTGACCGAGCTCAACACCGCGATGGCGGCATCACGGGTGAGGATGCAGACGGGGCGGCGTCCTGCGGGAGGCCCAAGGTCGGCCCAGATGACGTCGTTGCGAGCTACCACTGCGGCGAAGTCCGCGCAGCCAGGCGTCGCGCCGACTGCACGAGTGCAGGGTCGGGTGGCTGACGCTGGTATCCGGCGATGAGTTCTCGGTCTGCCGTTGCGAGCTCTTCGGCAGTGATCACTGCTGTGGCGCCTCTGCGGAGCAGTTCGGAGCGGTTCGTTCCGAGCTGCGCTGCGAGCTCGTCGAGTCGTGCGACGAGGTCGTCGTCGAGTTGGACAAGGACTTCGCGTCGAGCCATGGACATATGCTATACCCAATGGTTGTGGCCGCCCGGTAACCCGTTCAGAACCACCCCGCCACCCCAAAATCCCGCAGAAGTGTTGGACGGCGCGACGAGAAACGGGCGCCGCGGGCGATCCACGAACCACCAGCTCAGAACACGTTTGGCCGCTCAACCGACCTGTCGGACATCGGCCTGTGTCAGCTTCTCAAGCTGAACACGCTGGTTCGATTCCCGTCATCCGCTCCAAGAAGAACGGCTCGCCGACCGATTCCGTTGGTGAGTCAGTTTCAAGTGATACCAGTCGCTACAGGTTCGTCATCCCGCCGTCGACCCGAATGATCTGGCCGGTGACGTAGGAGGCGTTGGCGGACGCCAGGAAGCAGGCGACGTCCGCGATCTCGTCGGCAGTGCCCCAACGTCCCAGCGGCACGTTCTTGACGAAGCCCCGGCGCACAGCATCCTCACCGAGCCGCTCGAAGGTCGGCCGCCACATCTCGGTGTCGACCAGCCCAGGGGCGACTGCGTTCACCCGCACTCCCTTCGACGCCCACTCGTTCGCAAGGTTTTTGGTCAAGGTATTCAGCCCACCCTTCGACGCCGCGTACGCACCCTGCGTCCCACCTGCGCCCGTCGCCGCCGTCGAGGTGATGTTGACGATCGACCCCTGTGACGCGAACAGCGGCTTGGCGAACGCCGAACAGAGCATGAAAGCCTGGCGCAGGTTGACGAACAGGGTCTCGTCGATCGCCTCGCCGGTGACCTTCGACGCCGGCTGATTGCGCTCGACGGCGGCGTTGTTGACCAGCACGTCGAGACCACCGAAGGCACCGAGAACCGTCCTGGAGATCTGTTCGACCGCCGAGTCGTCGGAGAGATCGACGGGAATCACCAACGGGTCGTTCGTGAGTTCAGCAGCGATCGCCTCGAGCCGATCGACGCTGCGCGCCACCAGCGCGACCCGCGCTCCTGATGCATCCAACTGACGCACGATCGCCTCGCCGATTCCCCGACTCGCGCCGGTCACGACTGCCCGTTTGCCACTGAAGTCGAACGACATGCCGGCACCGTAGTGAGCCGGCCCGACAGACGACGCCTCGGGGGTGCCGGCACGCGAACACCGCGACGCGTCGACGACACCGCGTCCGCTGGGAAGAGCAACACCGCCGGCACGTACGGTGAGCGGTCCATGGGCGAACAGCACACGCACGACAGCTACGAAGACCTGACCGAATGCGGGCTCAGCGACGAACTCGAACACCAACTCGTCGAGACCCAGCGTGAGTGCACCTTCATGTGGACGAACAAGGCCGGCGAGGCATTCGGCGTGATCATGTCGTATCTCCCCGACGAGGGCGTCTTCTGGCTCACCGCCGCCGAGCGACGCGCTCGGATCGCGGCGATCCGGCGCTTCCCCCGCGCATCGATGTGCATCACGAGCACCGGCACCGACATGGGCGGCGGCAAGACCATCACCTACAAGGGCGAGTGCACCGTCCACACGTCACGCGACGTCAAGGACTGGTTCTACCCTCGGTTTGCACGATGGATCCGACCAAACGACGAGGTCGCAGCGACCACGTTCCAAACCTTCCTCGATTCACCGGATCGCGTCATCATCGAGTTCCGCCCGGACTACAAGCTCGGATTCGACAGCACCCTCATGTGGGCCCGGTCGCCTGAGGCCGTGAACACCAAACCGCTGACCTGAACGAGGCACACCACTGGCCGGCCGCACACAGCCCAACTGGTGACCGTCGCGCAGTCGGGCTTCCTTCGGGCCCGACACCGATCGTCCAAGGGACTACCTTTGGCGATTGGTCGTGGGATCGGCCACAGCGAGAGGGGAGAGCGTCATGGCCTACGGGGGCGAACACGTTGAGATGCCACCGGTCGAGAACTGGCTCACCGACTGGGACTGGCTCGACAATCAGTGGGGGCCGAACGCGATCGACATCTGGAACTCGGTGCGTGAGCAGTGCCCGGTCGCCACGACCGAGCGCTACGGCCGTGCATTCATGCCGGTCACGATGGAGGCCGTCGCCGCAGTTGCCAATGACACGACCAACTTCTCGTCGATCTGGGTCAACGTCGGCCGTCCGGATGCGCCACGCTTTCCGGC